>DASWWC010000313.1:0-3237 GCA_036401055.1 Roseateles sp. | reverse complement strand
TCACCTACCAGCAGGTGCAGGCGGCGCTGACCGGCCAGGGTGTGGCCCTGGCCCGCTTGCCGCTGGTCCACGAGCACCTGCAGCGCGGCGAGCTGGTGGAGCCCTTCGGCAAGTCGGGGCGGCTGGGCAGCCCCTTCAGCTACTGGATGATCCTGGGACCCAGCGCGGCGCGGCGCCCCGAGGTGCAGCAGTTCGCCGACTGGGTGCGCGAGCAGGCCGAGATCACACGCGGCCAGTTGGCCGGGGTTTGACGACGGCCCGTCACCTCAACGGTCCAAACGGACGCTACGCCGACACGACACGCGCGAGCGCCTGCGCCAGCGCCTGTTGCGATCGCAGCACCTCGTTGACGCCCGCATCCCGCAGCCATTGCGCCTCTTCCCGGGTGTGCGCAACGACGGCGCAGCGCAGATCCGGATTGAGCTGGCGCGCCAGCGCGAGCATGGCCGGCACGCCGCGCACGTCCGTCACGGCGACGAGCAGCCAGGCCGCCTTCGCGATGTGGGCCTGCACCAGCGTCATGGCCTCGGTGGCCTCGCCAAGCACCGCCGCCTGCCCCGACGCGCGCAGCTTCTCGACCACGTCCCGGTCGCGGTCGATGACCACCATCGGCCGGCCGCCCAGCTCCGCGCGAAGCGCCGTGCCCAGCGTACCGTGGCCCACCAGCACGATCTGCCCGGCCAGCGCGGTGTCCGGCGTGTCGGCGGGCAGCTCGGCAAGCGGGTCATCGCGCGCCTCCAGCTTGCGCGCCCAAGCCGAACGCGCCAGCACGAAGCGCCGGATAGGTTCGATGCTGGAGAACCAAAGCGGGTTCAGCGCGATGGACACGATGGCCCCGGCCACAACAAGGCTCGCCGCCTCGGGCGGCACGAGGTTGAGCGACTGGCCCAGGCTGAGCAGGATGAAGCTGAACTCGCCGATCTGCGCCAGGCTGACCGCCACCGTCAGCGCGGTGGACAGCGGGTACTTCAGCAGCAGCACCAGCGCGCCGGCAGCCAGCGTCTTGCCGACCAGGATGACCGCCAGCGTCGCAAGGACGGCCAGTGGCTGATCGACGAGCACGCGCGGGTCGAACAGCATCCCCACCGCGACAAAGAACAACACCGCGAAAGCATCGCGAAGCGGCAGGCTCTCGTGGGCCGCGCGTTCACTGAAAGCCGATTCGCGCAGCACCAGGCCCGCGAAGAATGCGCCCAGCGCGACGCTGACGCCGAACAGGGCCGCCGCGCCCACCGCCAACCCCACGGCAGCGGCGACGGTGGCCAGCGTGAACAACTCGCGCGAGCCGGTGCGGTTGACCTGCCACAGCAGCCAGGGCAGCAGGCGCCGCCCGGCCACCAGCATGACAGCAACGAAAGCCGCGACCGCCAGCAGCGTCGTGACGATGGTGACGGCCAGGTCGCCGCCGGAGGCCCCCTCGCCACGGCCGCCCAGCAGCGGCAATAGCACCAGGGCAAGCACCATGGCCAGATCCTCGACGACCAGCCAGCCGACCGCGATGCGACCATTGCCCGTGTGCAGCAGCTCGCGCGACTCCAGCGCCCGCAGCAGCACCACGGTGCTGGCCACCGACAGCGCCAGGCCGAAGACCAAGGCCGCGCCAAGGCTCCAGCCCCACCACCAGTACGCCAGCCCGCCGCCCATGGCCGTCGCCGCAGCCATCTGAACCAGCGCCCCCGGCAGCGCGATGCCTTTCACCGACACCAGGTCATGCACCGAGAAATGCAGGCCCACCCCGAACATCAGCAGCATGACCCCGACCTCCGACAGCTGTTGGGCCAGGTGCACGTCGCCGACGAAGCCCGGCGTGTGCGGCCCGATCAGCACGCCGGCCAGCAGGTAGCCCACCAGCGCGGGCAGCTTGGCCCATTGCGCCAGCAGGCCCAGCACCAGCGCCAGGCCGAAGGCCGCGGCCAGCGTCGAGATCAGCGTCATGCCGTCATGCATCGTGTCGGCGTCCTTTCAGTCAGGAGCGATGAGCTCGCGCTCGGTGAGGATCAGGGTCAAGGCGCGGTCGTGCGCCTCGACCGGGAACTGGGTTTCGGCGCCCGACCAGGCCAGGCCGACGGTCGTCACGCCAGGGTGATCGGCCAACCAGCGGTCGAAGAAGCCGCCGCCATAACCAAGGCGGAAGCCCTCGCGCGTGAAGCCCACGCAAGGCACCAGCACGACGTCAGGCACAGCCACCGCACCCGTGGATGAGGAGATGCCGCATTCATCCCGGGCCGCGGGCGCCGCACCGTCCCAGCGGCGGTATTGCATGGCGGCTGGTTCACGGCGCGCGAACGGCAGCGCGCGAGGATAAGCCAGCGCGCCCGGGTCGAACTCGCCGCCCAGCGGCCAGTAGACGCCCAGCAGCTCGGGCTCCAGTTGGGCCAGCAGCGCCGGCAGCGCCTGTCGCACGGCATGCTCTGCCGCCTGAAAGGCGGGTGTGATGGCAAAGGCCTGGCGCTGGGCCAGCAGGCTGCGGCGCAGCGTGGAACGGTCGGGTTTGGCGGCGTCTGTCATCGGGCGCTGGCGTCGGCGGGGTGGCGCCATTGGAACTCATCCCCCAGGCTTGGTGGCACTGGGTTAAATTGACTGGCGTGGCAGTCGCGGCAGGCATGAGTCAAATGGACAGGCGAGTTAAGGAATGCGGGGGCCGCAGCGTGATCGCGGCGCTGGGGTCACTGCTGCTGGCAACCAGCTTGGGTGCCCCTGCGGCGCCGGTCGACAACGACCTCGCCGTGCAGGCCCGCGAAGCATGGGTCAAGCGTGACCGCAAGCGTCTGGCGGGCCTGGTGGACGCCGCTCGCGGCCAGGGCTACCCACTGGCCGGCTGGGTCGAGTATTTCGACCTGAACCTGCGCATGGCCGAGATCCGCCAGCCGGACATGGACGCCTTTTATGCGCGCTACCCCGGCAGCTATGTCGAGGACCGCCTGCGCAACGACTGGCTGCTGGAACTCGGCCGTCGCCGCGACTGGGCCAATTTCCGCCGCGACCACGCCAGCTACGTGATGCGCGACGACCGCGAGGTCGCCTGCTACGCGCTGCTGGCCGACCTGGCCGCGGGCGGCAAACCCGCGGTCGACACCGCCCGCGCGGCCTGGATGGCGCAACGCGACGGCGATGATGGCTGCCAGCAGCTCGCCAGCGCCATGGTCGACGCCGGCCTCTTCAAGCCCGACACCTTGTGGGCCAAGGCGCGCCAGGCCACCGAGCAGGGCCGCCCGCGTGCGGCCCGCCAGGCGGTGG
>DASWWC010000312.1:0-12341 GCA_036401055.1 Roseateles sp. | reverse complement strand
CTGGCCGGCGGCACGACCAGCATCATCGACTTCGTCATCCCCAACCCGCAGCAGCCGCTGATGGACGCCTACCGCACCTGGCGCGGCTGGGCCGAGAAGGCGGCGAGCGACTACGCCTTCCATGTGGCCGTGACCTGGTGGGACCAGAGCGTCAGCGACGACATGGGCACGCTGGTGCGCGACGAAGGCGTGAACAGCTTCAAGCACTTCATGGCCTACAAGAACGCCATCATGTGCGACGACGAGACGCTGGTGAACAGCTTCAAGCGTGCGCTCGAACTGGGCGCCATGCCGACGGTGCACGCGGAGAACGGCGAGCTGGTTTACCTGCTGCAGGCCGAGGTCGCCAAGATGGGCATCACCGGCCCCGAGGGCCATCCGATGTCGCGCCCGCCCATGGTCGAAGGCGAAGCCGCCAACCGCGCCATCGCGATTGCCGACGTGCTGGGTGTGCCCATCTACATCGTTCACGTCAGCTGCATCGAGAGCGCCGAGGCCATCGCCCGTGCGCGCGCCCGCGGCCAGCGCGTCTACGGCGAGGTGCTGGCGGGCCATCTGCTGATCGACGACAGCGTCTACCGCGACCCGGACTTCGCCACCGCCGCGGCCTATGTGATGAGCCCGCCCTTCCGCCCCAAGATCCACCAGGAGTTCCTGTGGCGCGGCCTGCAGAGCGGGCAGCTGCACACGACGGCGACGGACCACTGCACCTTCTGCGCGAGCCAGAAGGCCGCCGGCAAGGACAACTTCGCCAAGATCCCCAACGGCTGCGGCGGCGTCGAGGAGCGCATGGCCGTGCTGTGGGACGCCGGCGTCAACTCGGGCCGCCTGACGCCATCAGAGTTCGTCGCCATCACGTCGGCCAACGCGGCCAAGCTGTTCAACATGTACCCGCGCAAGGGCGTCATCGCCGAGGGCGCGGATGCGGACCTGGTGCTGTGGGACCCGGCCGGCATCAAGACGCTGAGCGCCAAGACGCAGTTCTCGAAGAACGACTTCAACATCTTCGAGGGCCGCACCGTGCGCGGCATTCCCAGCCACACCATCGCGCAAGGCCGCGTCGTGTTTGCCCGTGGTGACCTGCGCGCCGAACAGGGCAAGGGCCGGTATCTCAAGCGACCGCCGTTCGGGCCGCAGTTCGATGCCGCGATGAAGCGTGCGGCCGACCTGCAGCCCACCGCCGTCGCCCGTTGAAGGAAGACACATGGACACCTCGACCTTGCGCATCAACGGCCCGCGCCTGTGGGCCTCGCTGATGGAGCTGGCGCAGATCGGCGCCACCGAGAAGGGCGGCGTCTGCCGCCTGACGCTGACCGACCTCGACAAACAAGGCCGCGACCTCGTCACCCGCTGGGCCCGCGAGGCCGGCATGACGGTCACCATCGACCAGATCGGCAACGTCTTCATGCGCCGCGCCGGCCGCAACAACGCGCAGCCACCCATCATGACCGGCAGCCACATCGACACCCAGCCCACCGGCGGCAAGTTCGATGGCAACTATGGCGTGCTGGCCGGCATCGAGGTCGTGCGCACGCTGAACGACCACTGCATTGAAACGGAAGCGCCCATCGAGGTCGCGTTCTGGACGAATGAAGAGGGCTCGCGCTTCGTGCCCGTGATGATGGGCTCGGGTGTGTTCGCCAAGGCCTTCACCCTGGAGCACGCCTATGCCGCGACCGACACCGAAGGCAAGACCGTCAAGGGCGAGTTGGAGCGCATCGGCTACATCGGCGAGCAGGTGCCCGGCGACCACCCCATCGGCGCCTACTTCGAGACCCACATCGAGCAAGGCCCGGTGCTGGAGGACCACGACAAGACCATAGGCGTCGTCACCGGCGTGCTGGGCATCCGCTGGTACGACTGCGTCGTCACCGGCATGGAGGCCCACGCAGGCCCCACGCCGATGGCGCTGCGCAAGGACGCGCTGCAGGTCGCCACGAAGCTGATGCAGGAGGTCGTCGCCTGCGCCCACCGCCACCCGCCGCACGGCCGCGGCACGGTGGGCATGGTGCAGGTGCACCCCAATAGCCGCAACGTCATCCCCGGCCGCGTGAAGTTCAGCATCGACCTGCGCAACGCCACCGATGCGCTGTGCGAGGCGATGGACGCGGACATCCGCGCGGTCGCCGCGAAGCTGAGCGAAGAAAGCGGCCTGTCTATCGAAATCACGCCCGTCAGCGCCTACCCCGCCCAGCCCTTCCACCCTGACTGCATTGCTGCCGTTCAAAAGGCCGCAGACGCGCTGGGCTACAGCAATATGCGCGCCGTCTCCGGCGCAGGCCACGACGCCGTCTACATGGCCCGCCTGGCCCCGGCCGGCATGATCTTCATCCCCTGCAAGGACGGCATCAGCCACAACGAGATCGAGGACGCCAAGCCCGAGCACATCGAGGCCGGCTGCAACGTGCTGCTGCAGGCCATGCTGGGCGCGAGCCGGGGGTAATCCTGAGGCGGGCACTGCGCTGCTGACCGCGCAAATCAGGGTTAGCATGAAGCCACCGACAAAGAAGGAGAGAGGCATGAACCGACACGCGTCCGCCACCCGGCTCCTGGCACTGGGTGCCATCGCCGCCACGGCCTTGTTGACCGGCTGCGCCAGCCCCTCGGCCACGCAGGCCGCCCGCGCCCCCGGCGAGCCCTTGGTGGAGCGCCACGCTGCAGTGGACGCCCAGCGCCTGCTCAACGTCTACCAGCAGCGCGGCTATGTGCTGGTCGGGTCGTCCGGCTTCAGCAGCGCCCGGCAGGAATCCGAAGCCACCGCCGTTGCGCAGGGGCGCCAGATCGGCGCCCATCTGGTGGTCTTGCTGGATGCTCGTCCGGCCTACGCCAACATCCCTGCATCGACCCGGAACAGCCCGGCTAGCACTTTCGGCTCCAACGCAGGCGGCATCGCGCAGGAAGTCGGCCCGGCGCGCACACGCGAAGCCTTGTCGGCCTACTCGGCCCGCCTCGCCACGGATCGCGGGGGCCAGCGCCCGGACCTGGCTGCCGCCTATTTCGTGAAGCCGCGCGAGGCGACACCCGCACTGTGACGCCGCAGCCCGCGTGACGCGGGCTGACAGCGTCAGCGCTGGTATTCGGCCAGCAACCGGGCCACCGCGCTGGCAGGCACCGCATAGGTGATGCCGGTCGGCGCGCTCAACGCGGCTTCCTTGGTGTTCTTCACGACACCGCCCTGCAGCACGCCCACCACCTCGCCGGTCTCCACGTCCAGCACCGGGCCGCCGCTGTTGCCGGGGTAGGCGATGGCATCCAACTGCATCACCTTGAAAGCGCCGTCGCGCAACTGCCGCACGGCGCGTGGATCCAGCCCCGCGGGGCCGCCTGCGGGCGTCGCGATGGACGTCCAGGCCGACACGATGCCGCGATGGGTGGTGTGCACCTGGCCCAGCGCATTGCCGATCGGAAACCCCATCAGTGCGATGGAGGCGCCCTCCACCGCGTCCTGCTCGGCCAGCTTCAGTGGGGGCAGCGCGGGGCCGTCAATGGCGAGCAAGGCCAGGTCATTGCGCCGGTCCCGGCCCAGCAGCCGGGCGCTGCGCAACTGCCATTGGTCGTCGCCCAGCCAGACCTGCACCGCGATGCTGCGGTCGATGCGGTCCGGCGTCTCTGCCGGCACCACGTGCGCGTTGGTCAGCACGTGCAGGCCATCGGCCACGGCAAAGCCGGCCGCCCGGAAACCGAAACGCGGGTTGTCCATCAGGCCATAGCTGCCCACGGCCACGACGGAGCGCTTGGCCCGGGCGATGAGGCTGGGCAGCGGCTCAGCCAGCGCTGCCGTGCTGCCGCCCAGCAGACCGGCCAACGCCGCCAGCATGCGGCGACGCGGCAACTGCCACGGCTGAACGTCAGTCAGAAGGGGGCAGAGCGGCGCTGGATGCATGGTGGCACGGCATGGGCGGCAAGGAAGCTGGTGAGCCTACTGCAATCCACGCGTGCCACGCCGCATATGCGGCGCCTTACATGGTAAGCTGCATCGAGCACAATGGGCTGGAGCCTACGATGTCCTCCGTTCTCGTTTCCGCAAAAGGCCAGGTGGTGTTGCCGGCCGACCTGCGCCGCCGGCTGGGCCTGAACCCTGGCGCCCGGCTCGAAGTCACCGAAGAACCGGACGGCTTGCGGCTGCGCGTGCAACGCGCGGTGCCGGCCGCAGCGGTGGACGAACTGGCCGGCATGGTCACCGCGCCATCGCGCGGTAAACCACGCAAGCTATCCGAGTTCGACCCGGCTTCGCTGACTGCCAAGACACGCGGTTGAGCCGGCGATGAAGGCCGTCGACACCAACGTGCTGGCCCGCTTCTTCGTCAACGACCCGGACGACGCCGAAGCCGCCCGCCAACGCCCCGCCGCCATCCGCGCCATGACGAGCCGCGTGTTCGTCAGCCTGACCGTCGTGCTGGAGTTCGAATGGGTGTTGCGCGGCTTCTACGGGCTGGCCAGCGCTGACGTGACCCGCGTGATGCGGGCGCTGGCAGGCATGCCGGGCGTGACGCTGGAAAGCCGAGACGACGTCCTGGTCGCGCTGGATGCCTGCGAAGCGCACAAGCTCGACTTTGCCGATGCATTGCACGTCGTTCGCAGCGGACGCTGCACCGCGTTCGTCACTTTTGACAAAGCGCTGGTCAAGCGCGCAGCGAAGGCGGGATTGAACATACCAGTCGAAGCGGCTTAGTCAAGCCGCAACAGAAGCGCCTGCCCACCAGCCGGCATGATCTTCATTCCTCATCAGCCGCAACGAGATCGAAGACGCCGAGCCCAAGCACATAGAGGCGGGGTGCAATGTGTTGTGGCAGGCGATGTTGGAGAGGGCCTGCTGATCTTGCCGCACGGCCAGTCAAAGCCACGGCTGCCAAACATCAAGGAGCACGAGCGGTTTCGGCTTGTCGCCCTGTGGACGCAAGACCGCCTTCAACGGAGAAACGGCTGAATTGCTAAACTGATCTATAGCAGCGCAAAGCGCTAGCAGGCGATGTGAAGGCGATCCTTCTCGCCAAGGGAGATACGCGGCAATGACTCAACTCGGACTCGGCATGTACACGCTGGCGGATGCTGCGCGGCTGATCCATGGAGATCGTCGTGCCATCAAGCGCTGGCTGTATGGCTACGACTACTCGAGTCGCAAGGGTGAAGATCGCGTACAACGCCATGCCGATCCACTGTGGACACCACAGTATCAAGCAGACGACTTTCACGAGAATGTGATTGGGTTCCAGGATTTGTTGGAACTGCGGGTAGTGCGCGAGTTCGTACGTCGCGGGGTGCCACTGCTGGTTGTGCGCCGATGCCTGGAGGCGGCCTCCGAAATGTTCGGCGCCGACTACCCATTCACCACCCGGCGATTTGTGACCGACGGCGCAACCATCTACCAAGAGGCATTGCGTGCAGGCGCTAACGACGATGAAGCGGAAGTGCTGGATCTGAGGACTCGTCAATACGCGTTCCGGGAAATCATCAAGAGCTCGCTGTACGCCGGAATTGAGTATGACGGTGCCTTCGCGAGGCGCTGGTATCCCGAGCCGCGCAGTCGCACGGTCGTTATCGACCCAGTTCTTCAGTTTGGACAGCCTGTGGTCGAGGAAGCCGGCATTCCAACCGCCTCGCTCTACGCTAGCTATCTAGCCGAAGACAGAAACAAAGCAGTAGTGGCAAGGCTCTTCGAGATCACGCCCAAGCAGGTTGAATCTGCAGTGCGGTTCGAGGAAAAACTTCTTCAGGCCGCTTGAAATTCCTGTTCGACAACAACTTGCCGCCCAGCCTCGCGCGGGGCATTGGCGAACTATCGAAATTCGATCCTGCAGTCGAGCAGGTGACTCCACTCAAGGACAAGTTCGCTGCGAACACACCTGACCCGGAGTGGTTGAGCGTACTGGCTGTCGAGGGTGGCTGGATCGTGGTGTCTATTGACCGATTCAAGAAATCCAAAGCCGAGCGCGAGATGCTGCGACGGCACGGCTTGACTGTTTTCGTGCTCGATCCGCAGTGGAGCAAGCCATATTGGGTGCAGGCTCACAACCTCGTCCAGTGGTGGCCGAAGATCATCGACGTGGCCAAGCTCACATCAAAGACAGCGCTTCGGGTGCCCTGGCGCTTTACCAGCAAGAGCACGTTCGAGCAGATACGGACATGACCACCGAGGCAGTCGCAGCCAAGTGTGCCGCGCACTGGTGTTGCGCCTAGCAAGATAGGGCCGGATCGGGACTCGCCCAATTCCGACCCTGGCACCACTCAGCCCTCCAGCTGGCTCAAATCCCTCACCGCTCCTTTGTCCGCCGACGTCGCCAGCAGCGCATACGCCTTCAGCGCGGCCGACACCTTGCGCGGACGCGCCTGAGCCGGCTTCCAGCCCTTGGCGTCTTGCTCGGCGCGGCGCTTGGCCAGTTCCTCGTCGCTGACCAGCACGTCGATGGTGCGGTTCGGGATGTCGATGCGGATGCGGTCACCGTTCCTGACCAAGCCAATCGCGCCGCCTGCCGCCGCTTCGGGCGAGCAGTGGCCGATGGACAGACCCGAGGTGCCGCCCGAGAAGCGGCCGTCGGTCAGCAGCGCGCAGGCCTTGCCCAGGCCCTTGCTCTTGATGTAGCTGGTTGGGTAGAGCATTTCCTGCATGCCGGGGCCGCCCTTGGGGCCTTCGTAGCGCACCACGACCACGTCGCCGGCCTTGACCTTGTCGTCCAGGATGTTGGCCACGGCTTCGTCCTGGCTTTCGACGACATGCGCCGGGCCTTCGAACACCAGCAGGCTGTCGTCCACGCCGGCGGTCTTCACGACGCAGCCGTCCAGCGCGATGTTGCCGCGCAGCACGGCCAGGCCGCCTTCCTTGCTGAAGGCGTGCTCGAACGAGCGGATGCAGCCTTCGGCGCGGTCGGTGTCGAGGCTGGGCCAGCGAGTGTTCTGGCTGAAGGCCGTCTGCGTCGGGATGCCGGCGGGGCCGGCCATGTAGAAGGTCTTCACCGCGTCGCTGGGCGAGCGGGCGATGTCCCACTGGTCCAGCGCGTCCTTCATCGTCTTGGCGTGCACGGTGGGCGCGTCGGTGTGCAGCTTGCCGGCACGGTCCAGCTCGCCCAGGATGGCCATGATGCCGCCGGCGCGGTGCACGTCCTCGATGTGGTACTTGTTGGTGTTGGGCGCCACCTTGCACAGCTGCGGCACGTCGCGCGACAGGCGGTCGATGTCCGTCATGTCGAAATCGATGCCGGCTTCCTGCGCCGCGGCCAGGATGTGCAGGATGGTGTTGGTGGAGCCGCCCATCGCGATGTCCAGCGTCATCGCGTTCTCGAAGGCCTTCTTGCCGATGGCGCGTGGCAGCACGCTCGCGTCGTCCTGCTCGTAGAAGCGCTTGCACAGCTCCACGGCCGTGCGGCCGGCCTGCTTGAAAAGCTCTTCGCGATCCGCGTGCGTGGCCACCACCGTGCCGTTGCCCGGCAGCGAGAGGCCCAGCGCCTCGGTCAGGCAGTTCATGGAGTTGGCGGTGAACATGCCTGAGCAGCTGCCGCAGGTGGGGCAGGCCGAGCGTTCGACTTCGGCGAGGTCGGCATCGCTGACCTTGCTGTCGGCGGCCATGACCATGGCGTCGATGAGGTCCAGCTTCTTGATCTCGATCTTGGCCGTGCCGGGCACCGCCAGGCGCACCTTGCCGGCTTCCATCGGGCCGCCGGAGACGAACACGACGGGGATGTTGAGCCGCATCGCGGCCATCAGCATGCCGGGGGTGATCTTGTCGCAGTTGGAGATGCACACCAGCGCGTCGGCGCAGTGGGCGTTGACCATGTACTCGACCGAGTCGGCAATGATGTCGCGGCTGGGCAGCGAATACAGCATGCCGTCGTGGCCCATCGCGATGCCGTCGTCCACGGCGATGGTGTTGAACTCCTTGGCCACACCGCCCACGCGCTCGATCTCGCGGGCCACGAGCTGGCCCAGGTCCTTCAGGTGCACGTGGCCGGGCACGAACTGGGTGAAGGAGTTGGCGATGGCGATGATGGGCTTGGCGAAGTCGTCATCCTTCATGCCGGTGGCGCGCCACAGCGAGCGGGCACCGGCCATGTTGCGGCCGGCGGTGGAGGTCTTGGAGCGGTAGGGGGTGGGCATGGCGGGCGGCTCGAAACGGATTCGGGAAGCCGCGATTGTCCGGCGGAGCCGGCGCCAGGGTTATTCCAGAAGCGCGCCGAAAGCTCGGTTGCCCCTTGCCGAATGCTCGGGCGCAGCAGCCTGCCCTCGCACCGGCCACGCCTGAACCACCGCCCAGGCCAGCTCCGGCAGCAGGAACAGCAGCATCACCGGCGCGCCGGTCTGCAGCCAGGTCCAGAACATCCAGGCGCTGAACAGCAGCCTCGTCGCGGCATCGTGCCGGCCCGGCGCGGCGCTGGGGCTGCGCAGGCGCAACCACGACCACACCAGCACGACGCTGGCCATCAGCAGCGCAAACAGCTGGTGGAGGGGCGCAAACGCCGGCAACGGCTGGCCGCCCAGCGCCTGGTTGACGGCATCCAGTTGGCCAAAGGCGATGGCGAAGGTCCAGGGCGTGGCGAAGGGTGCGGTGACGACCAGGTCGTACAGCGCGCTGGCGCGCACGACATGGCGGAACTGCTGCGGACGGAAGGCGAACATGTGAAGGCCTGGAGTGACGAAGGCAGCCATGCTCAGCCTTGGACTACGCTCCAGGGTCAAGCCCCACACCGAGTTATTCATGCAGATCGGCACCCTGTCCGAACGCACCGGCCTGAGCCGCGACAGCCTGCGCTTCTACGAGAAGCGCGGCCTGCTGCAGGCGCGGCGCGGCGCCAACGGCTACCGCGACTACCCCGAGGAGGCCGTGCAATGGCTGGGCTATGTGCGCACCGCGCAGCAGCTGGGCTTCACGCTGGCCGAGATCGCCGCCGACCTGCCGCTGCTGGCGCGAGGCCAGGACGCCGGCCCAGCGCTGCGCGCGGCGCTGGCGCGCAAGCTGGCCGACATCGACGCGCGCATCGCCGCGCTGCAAGGGCTGCGCACCGACCTGGCACAGCGGTTGGCCGAGACGCCCGAGGTGGGCGCCAGCTGCCCGCTGCGGCCAGCGGCCTGAGGTTCAGGCCACCGCGCTGCGCACCGCCTCGCGCACCAGGCCGTCCAGCTGACCGGTGATGTGCGTCATCTCGCCGGACACGACCGCGAACTCGCGGCCCGACACACCCGCGCGTGCCGCCACCACCTGCGCGTTGAAGGACACGATGCGCGCATGCTTGGCGATCTGCTCGATGTCGCCCATCACGGCGGTCAGCTGCCGCTTGGCCGACGCGGCCTGCTGGCGGGCCAGGTCCTCGTAGACCTGGGTCAGCCGGTTCAGCGTGGCCAGCAGCGGTGTGGCGGCCTCCACCAACTCCTCCAGCAAGCCCGGAGCACTGCGCAGTTCGGCGGCGATGGCGTCCAGCGCACGCCCGGCCAGCTCGATGAAGGCGGTGATGCGTTCCTCGGCACGCTCAGGGCCGAAGTAGGCCTCCTCCAACTCCCCGCCCAGCATGACCGGTGACAGCTCACCCTCCATCAAGGCACGGTGGGCATCGCTGAAGGTGGCCAGCGCATCGCGCGAGGTGCTCAGCGCGCCGTCGCGGCCCTGGGCGGCCAGCACCGCATACAGCACCAGGCGCTGCGACGTGAAGCGCCGCCGGCCCGACAGGTTGATCAACTTGCCGAATGCCTCGCCGGCCGTCTGCCTGGGCGGCGCCCCCGCTTTCAGTGCATGGGCCGGTGCACGAGCCTGGTGCAACATGATGTCCTCCGTGAACTGGGTCACGACCGGCATCCGCCCTGACGGCGGCCTCCGGCCTCCCAACCCAGGGTTAGCACGGGGCGTGCCAGCGGCCGCCTGCTCAGGCCAGCTGCTGCAAGCGCCGGATCGCCTCGGCCAGCGTCGCGTCGCGCTTGGCAAAGCAGAAGCGCACATGGCCACGCTCCTGCGGCCGCTGGTAGAAAACCGACAGCGGGATGGCCGCCACGCCGATCTTGGTGGTCAGCCATTGGGCGAAGTCCAGCTCCGGCAGGTCCGACACGGCGCGGTAGTCCACGGTCTGGAAGTAGGTGCCCTCGCAGGGCAGCAGCTTCAGCGGCGTCGATGCCAGCGCGGCGCGGAAGGTGTCGCGCTTGGCCTGGTAGAAGCCGCTCAGCCCCTGCCAGGGCGCGGGGTCAGACAGGTAGGCCGCGAGCGCATGCTGCGTCGGCGTGTGAACGGTGAACACCGTGTACTGGTGCAGCCGGCGGAACGCCGCCGACAGCGCCGGCGGCGCGGCGACGAAGCCCACCTTCCAGCCCGTCACGTGGAAGGTCTTGCCGAAGCTGCTGACCAGGAAGCTGCGCTCGCGCAGGGCCGGATAGCGAGCCACGCTTTCGTGCAAGGCGCCGTCGAACACCATGTGCTCGTAGACCTCGTCGCTGACGACGAAGAGGTCGTGCGCTTCAGCGATGCGCTCCAGCTCCAGCAAGTCTTCGTGCGTCGCCACGCGGCCGCTGGGGTTGTGCGGCGTGTTCAGCACCAGCGCCCGCGTGCGCGGCGTGATGGCGGCGCGCACGGCCGCCCAGTCCAGCCGATAGTCCAGCGTCATCGGCACGCCCACCGGCAGCGCGCCGGCCAGGCGGATGGCCGGGTCGTAGCTGTCGTAGGCCGGTTCGATGATGATGACCTCGTCGCCCGCGCCCACGCAGGCATGCAGCGCGGTGATGAGGCCCTGTGTGCCGCCCGCGGTGATGGTGATGTCGCGGTCCGCGTCGTAGGCCGAGCCGTAGAGGTCGTTCAGCTTGGCCGCCACCGCCTGGCGCAGCGCCGGCACGCCGGTCATCGGCGGGTACTGATTGTGGCCAGCGGTCATCGCAGTGGTGACGGCCTGCAGCAGCGCCGGGTCGGCCTCGAAGTCCGGGAAGCCCTGGCCCAGGTTGACCGCGCCATGCTCGGCGGCCAGCGCCGACATGACGGTGAAGATGGTGGTGCCGGTGTGGGGCAGCTTGGTGGGCAGGGCGGGCATGATGGCCCGATTGTGCAAGCCCGCCTGACCTGCGCCCTCGTTCAGCCGGCAGCGACGCCGGCGCACTCCTCGAAGGCGTCCAGCGCCCGGGCCGCGTACATCAGCGACGGTCCGCCGCCCATGTAGACGCAGACGGCCAGCGCGTCCTCCAGCTCGGCCCGCGTGCAGCCCAGCCTGACCAGCGCCTGCGCGTGAAAGGCCAGGCAGGCGTCGCAGCGCGCCGCCACACCCAGCGCCATCGCGATGAGCTCCTTCGCCTTGGCGTCCAGCGCGCCGCCGCGCATGGCCGCCTGCGACAGCGACCCGAAGCCGCGCATCAGCTCGGGCTGGTCGGCACGCAGCTGCGCCAGCGTGGAAGAAATGTCGGCCGCCAATGCGCGGTATCCGGTGCTCATGCAAGTCTCCTGGGAACAGCCAGGCCTCCATGCTCATCCCAACGGCCACACGCTGCATTGACCTGCCGCAAGCCGTGGCGAGCCTGCCCCCTGCCAAAAGTGACGACGGGTTTGTCCCGAGTAACGAAGCCGGGCCGCCGCGCTCAATAGCGGCATGCAAGTCCTGCCGACTTCCTCACCATGGCGCTGCTCACGATGGGCTGGCTGACCCGCCTCGGCTTCGTCGCGCCCGGCGCGGCGGCCCGCAGCGACGAGGCCGCGCTGCTGGCCCGCATCGCGGCCGGTGATGCCGACGCGCTGGCGCTGCTCTACCGGCGCGAGAGCGGCTCGGTCTACCGCTACGCGCTGGCGCTGGCCGGCGACGAGGCCGCGGCACTGGACGCGGTGCAGGAGGCCTTCGCCACGCTGCTGCACGGCGCGCAGGACTTCCGGCCCGAACGCGGCTCGCTGGGGGCCTACCTGGCCGGCATGGCCCGGCACCAGTTGCTGGGCCAATGGCGCGACGCGCGACGCCACGTGCCGCTGGAAGAAGCCGATGCCGAGCACGACATCGGCGGCCCCGGCAGCGACCTCCGACTCGACACCCGCCAGCAGCAGACCCAGCTCTGGACCGCCATCCGCCGCCTGAGCTGGCCGCAGCGCGAGGCCCTGGTGCTGGTGGACCTGCAGGAGCGCCGCTACGAGGACGCCGCGGCCATAGCCGGCGTCAGCGTGGACGTGCTGCGCACCCGCCTGCACCGTGCCCGCCAGCGCCTGGCCGACCTGCTGGCGGTGGGAGAACGCCCATGAACACACCCGACACCCCGAGCTGGCTGCAGCCTGCGCGCGCCGAGTTTGCGCGCCTGCAGCCGGGCGCCGAACAGGACGCCGCCGTGCTGGCCCGCCTGACGCAACTGCAGCAGGCGCGCCGCACCCACCAGGCCGCCGCCGACGAGCACGAGCCGCGCTGGCTGCG
>DASWWC010000311.1:0-3760 GCA_036401055.1 Roseateles sp. | reverse complement strand
GGCGGCGGTCGTCGCGGCGGGGTTCGCGCGGCGGCGCGGGCGGCGCCTCGACGCGCTCCTTGCGGGCGATCTCCAGCAGACCCTGCAGTTCCTCGGGCTGCACGCCCTTGAGCACGCAGAAGTTGGCCTCGGTCAGCGTCGTGCGCTCGAAGTCCCACAGCAGTTGCCCGCGGTTGCGGCGCTGCTGAGCTTCCAGCTGTTGTTGCTGCTGCTCCGCCTGCTCGCGCTCCTGCTTCAGGCCCTTGCGGCGGGCCAGTTCTTCCTTGGCCGCAGTCAGGTGCTCCTCGCTGATCTCGCCGGCCGGCTGGCCGTCAAGGTCGAAGCGGGTCTTGGCCTGCGTCAGCGCGATCAGGTAGCCCGTGCTGCCGGTGTGGCGGCGCAGGAAGGCACTGAGCTGCGCCTTGCTGAACTTGCCCGGCGCACGCTCCTGGATGTCGGCCTGGATGCGCAACTTGACCGGCTTAGGCTTACCGGTGAACAGCGCCGGGAACAAGGCCTTCAGCTCGGCGGTCGCATCGGCCACCGGCGTGGCGGCAGCGGGTGCCGCCACGGCGGCGGCCTCGGCCGGCGCTGCTGGTGCATCGGCTTCGGGGGGCGTGGCCTCGGGTGCGGGCGCGGCGGCTGCCGGTTCGTCGGACGGGGTCACGGCATCGGGAAGATCGGAATTCATCGCAAGGCCGTCGAAGCGGCAGCAAACAGGCAAGGGCCGGGATTGTCGGCCATCACGCCGCTCCGCACGACATCCCCTGATCCGGCCCCGGCTACAGCCCGCCGAAGACCTTCTTCAGGATGGCGCTGCCGGTGCCCACCGGGTCGCGGCGGATCTTCTTTTCCTCCTCGCCGATGATGCGGTAGAGGCCATCCAGCGCCTTGCCCGTCACGTACTGCTGGATGTTGGCGTCGTCGCCGCGCACCAGGCCGAAGCCGGCGGCCTTCTTGGCGACGGCGTTGTACTTGTCGGCCAGCGCCACCTTCTCGGTGGCCTGGGTGACGATGGGCAGGAACTGCGCGTACAGCGGGTCGCGGGTCTTGTCGGCGAAGAAGCTCGTCACCGAGTCGTCGCCGCCGCGCAGGATCTTCAGCCCGTCCTCCACGCTCATGTCCTTGACCGCCTTCACCAGCAGCGGCCTGGCCACGGGCACGGCCGCCTCGGCGGCGCGGTTCATCGCGGTGACCAGCTCGTCCAGCCGCTTGCCCTGGCCGGTGCTGCGCAGCAGCCTGGCGGCATCCTTCAGGGAGCCGGGCAGCTCGATCTTCACCAGCGGGTTGCCCAGGAAGCCGTCACGCCGGCCCAGCAGCGCGACGGCCGCATTGGCGCCGCGCTCCAGTGCCGCGCGGATGCCGGCGTTGGCGTCGCCCTCGGTGAGGTTCAGCGCCCAGGCCGGACGCAGGGTCAGCAGGGCAGGCGTACAGGCGATCAGCAGTCGGCGTTGCATGGCGGTGCTCCTCGGCGATGGAGCGCCCATCTTCCCACCGCCGGCGCGCGTCAGGCGGCGGCGTGCTGCAGCCCGCGCTTGTGCTCGTACATGCGCTGGTCGGCCAGCTCGATGAGCTGGCTGAAGTCGGTGCCGTCCTCGGGGAAGCGCGCGGCGCCCATGCTGGCGCCGAAGCACAGCGTGCGGCCCTCGAACTGGAAGCTGCCGTTGATCTGCTGGCCCAGGCGCTTCATGGTCGCCTCCAGGCCGCCCTCGGCCGCCAGCGGGCGCAGCAGCACGCCGAACTCGTCACCACCCAGGCGCGCGGCCGTGTCGGACTGGCGCACACCGGCGCTCAACCGACGCGAGAACTCCAGCAACGCCGCGTCGCCCGCACGGTGGCCGAAATGGTCGTTGATGGGCTTGAGCCCGTTCATGTCCAGCACCATGACGGCCAGCGGCTGGCGGTCGCGGGTGGCCTGGGACAGCGAGGCGCGCAGCCGGTCCAGGAACAGCGCGCGGTTGGGCAGGTCGGTCAGGCCGTCGTGCGTGGCCTGGTGGAACAGTTCGTTGGGCGCGTAGCGTGCGGCGAAATACATGGCCGCGCCGACCAGCCCCGACAGCAGCTCCAGCACCGCCTGGTCGCTGCCGTCGAACTGCGCCGCCCGGCGCGACATGGCCTTCAGCACACCCACCGTCTCGCCCTGGTGGCGCAGCGGCACCAGCAGGATGGAACGTATGCCCAGCTTAAGGCAGGCGGCCCGGTCGGCACGCGGGTCGGTCAGCGCGTCGTCACACAGCAGCGCACGGCCTTCGGTCATGCACAGGCCGGACAGGCTGCTGTCGCGCCGCAACCGCAGGCCCAGGCTGCCCTGGGCTATGCCGGAAGCAGCGCGGTAGACCATCTCGCTGCCCTCGGCCAGCTCCACGGCGGCGCCGTCGGCGTCCACCAGACCCAAGGTGCGCTGCACCACGAGGCCCATCAGACCGCCCAGGTCCAGGCCCAGGCGGGCGACCTCGGTCTGGATGGCGATCACCTCCAGCAGCTTCTCGTTGCTCGGCACCAATCTCTCCTCGCCGCCGCCCTTGGCCGGACGCGGCTCCCGCGGCGCAAGGCGCTCTTGGCGGGATCATTCCCTGTCGGAGGCAGGATTTTTACATCTTGAAACCATGGCTGTCGATGGGATTGACCCGTCAACACGGCCTATTCCAGGCGTCCGAGGCGCTCCGTCAGCAGCGCGAAGAAGCCGTCCGAATCGACGTGGCGCAGCACCTGGGCGTTGGCCGGCAGGCCGGTGACGCCCCACCAGTCGATGACGGTCATGCCGCGCGTCAGCTCGCTCTGCGTCTCGATGCGCACGTTGCAGTCGCGGCCGGTGAACAGTTCGGGCTGCAGCAGCCAGGCGATGACGCAGGGGTCGTGCAGCGGGCCGCCGTCCTGGCCGTACTTGGCTTCGTCGTAGCGCTCGAAGAACTCCATCCAGGCCGCGACGACGGCCCCGGCGCGGTTGCCCAGGCGCCGGATGGCCTCGATGCGCACGGCCGTCGTCAGCGCCTCGTGCGTGACGTCCAGCGGCGCCATCGTGATCGGCACGCCGCTGGTGAAGACCTCGTGCGCCGCCTGCGGGTCCACGTAGATGTTGAACTCGGCGGCCGGCGTCACGTTGCCGCCCTCGAAGAAGCCGCCGCCCATCAGCACGATGCGGCGGATGCGCGGCGCGATGTCGGGCGCCCGGCGCAGCGCCAGCGCGATGTTGGTCAGCGGGCCCAGCGGGCACAGCGTCACGGTGCCGGGCTCGCGTTCGCGCAGCGTCTGGACGATGAAGTCCACCGCATGGCGCGGGTCCAGCGCCAGCGTGGGTTCGGGCAGATCGACGCCGTTCAGGCCGGTGTCGCCGTGCACGTGCTCGGCGGTGACCAACGGCACGTCCAGCGGCCGGTCGGCGCCGGCGCAGATGGGCACGTCCGTGCGGCCCGCAAGCGCCATGACCTTGCGCGCGTTCAGCGTCGTCAGCGCCAGCGGCACGTTGCCGGCCACGGTGGTGACGCCCAGCAACTCCAGCTCGGGCGACGCGGCGGCCAGCAGCAGCGCGATGGCGTCGTCCTGGCCAGGGTCGGTATCAATGATGATGAGCTGAGGCTGGGTCATGCGGCTGGCGGGGTCAGGTCGAGGTCGATGGCGCCGAACAGGCTGGTCTGGCCGTCGGCGGACTTGAGGTCCAGGTGCAGGCTGTCGCCGGGTGCCAGCGTCAGGTCCAGCGCGCCCAGCGCCACGCCGGCCAGCTGGCCGGTGCGCAGCGCGCGCAGCCGGGTCAGGCGCACCAGCGCGTCGGCCGGCGCGGCGG
>DASWWC010000310.1:0-10089 GCA_036401055.1 Roseateles sp. | reverse complement strand
ACGGGCAGGGCGCCCTGGTCCCAGCGGCCGGTGGCGGTGTTGGCGAGGTCGGCCTGCAGCGTGGCCTCGGCGTTGCGGGCGGGGGCGTTCAGGCGCGCGCTGCCGCTGAGCGCGGTGCGCGGCAGGCCCGGCGCCAGCGCCGACAGCGCGGACAGATCGAACTTGTCGGCGCGCAGTTGCAGCGCGTTGACGGGCCAGGGCGAGAACGGGCGGATCTGGCCTTCGGCCTGCAGCTTCTGCTGCGCGGCCTCGACCTCGGCCTTGGCGCTCAACTGGGCCAGCGGGCCGCGCGCGGCGGCCACGGCCAGCCAGCGCAGCTCGGTCTTGTCCTCGGGCTGCACGCTCAGCGTGGCCTCGGTCTGCAGCGGTGCGGCGCTGGCCACGCGGGCCTCGCCGGCCAGCAGCAGCTGCCGCCAGCGTGCGCCGGTCAGCTTGATGTGGTGGGTACCGCGGCGTGGCAGGTCGATCTCGGCGGCCAGGCCTTGCACGGGCGGCTGGTCGGGCGCCCAGCTGAGGCTGCCGACGTGGAGCTTGGCGATGTTCACGCCCAGCGGCAGCGACAGCTCGGGGGGCGCCACGAGCGGCGTGTCGCTGGGCTGGGTGCGGATGATGACCTCCTCCACCGCCACTTCCGATGCCAGCAGCACGCCCTGGCCGGTGTTCAGGCCCAGGCCCGACCAGCGCAGCCCGCGCAGCTCGGCGCTGCCGCCGGCCCAGCTGAGCAGCAATCGCCGGGCGCGGAAGTCACCCATCAGCGAGCCCTCGGGCGCCTCGACCTGCACGCCCGGCAGGCGGGCCAGCAGCCAGGCGCCACCCGACGGGCGCTGCAGCAGCCAGGCGACGAAGGCCGTGGTCACGACGACAAGCGCCGTCAGCACGATCAGGCCGTTGCGCAGCATGCGCAGGGAGCGCCTCACAGCGTGACTCCGACTGAGAAGTGCAGCCGCCACTTGCCGGTCTCGTGCGCGCGGGCGAGGTCGATGCGCAGCGGGCCCACGGGGCTGCGCCAGCGCACGCCGGCGCCGTAGCCGACGACGGGCTTGAAGTCGTTCCAGCGCGAGGCGGCGTTGCCGGCGTCGACGAACACGGCGCCCAGCACGCTGGGCAGTTTCATCGTGAACGGGCGCGCCAGCTCCATGCTGGCGGTGGCCAGCACGCGGCCGCCCACGGTGAGGCCGTTCTCCGTCGGGCCCAGGCTGCGGTAGGCGTAGCCGCGCACGGACTCGTCGCCGCCGGCCAGGAAGCGCAGCTTCTCGGGCACGCCGACCTGTTCGCGCGCGACGACCTGAGCGAACTCCGCGCGGGCGCTGCCGAACCAGCCGCCCAGCGGCTTGTAGTAGCCCAGCTTGAACTGCGCGCGGCCGAAGGGGCCGCTGTCGTCCGTGCCACCGCCGCGCACGTGGCCGGCGCCGACCAGCAGCAGGGCCTGGTAGCCCTCGGTGGGCAGCAGCGCGCTGTCCAGCCGGCGGCGCACGTACTGCTGGTTCAGCGATACGGCGAGGTTGGTGTTGACCTGCGTGCCGGTGGTCTCGCGGGCGCGCAGCAGCTCGATGTAGCTCAGCTTGTCGTCCAGCGGCGACTCGTAGATGCGGCCCAGGCGCAGGCCCAGGTTCTGAGCGATGGTGTCGCCGGTGCGGTCCTGCTCGAACTGCAGCGACGCGAGGTTGCGCTTCAGGTCGGGCTGGGGGTGGGAGCTGAGTTCCAGCTCCACGCCGCTGAGCTCGCGGCTGAGCTGCAGCTTGGAGCGGGTGCGCAGCGACTGGCCGAAGGGCCGCCGGTGCAGGTGCTCCACGCTGATGCTCTGGCCGGTGTTGGCGTGGTAGCCCACGGCGACGGTGGCCTGCTGCAGCGAGGCCTCGGTCAGCGTGACCAGCACGGGGCTGCTGCCGTCGGCGTCCACCACCTCGGTCTGCAGCTGCACGCGCACGGCGTCGAACAGCTGGGTCTTGGCCAGGCGCTCCTGGAACTCGGCCAGCTTCTGCTCGGTGTAGGCGTCGCCGCGGTCGAAGCCGGTCAGGCGTTCGACGGATGCGCGCGCCTGGCGCTGCAGGCCCTCGATGCGCAACTCGCCCAGCCGCGCGCGGTTGCCGCTGGCCAGCACCAGGTGCAGCTCGACGGCCTGGGTTTCGGCGTCCACGCGGGCATTCGTCTCGCCCCAGCGGGCCAGCGGGAAGCCGCCGCTGCGGGCGCGCACCAGCAGGTCGTTCTTGCCGGCGGCCCACTGCGCCTGCGTGAAGGCGGCGCCCTCTTGCAGCGGCCAGGCACGGCGCAGCGCGTCGCGCAGCGCCTGGGCGTCGTCGGCCGCCATGCCTTCCTGGAACTCCAGCGCCAGCGCGGCCACGCGCGCCACCGGCCCGGGCTGCACCAGCAGGCGCAGCCGCGTGGCGTCGTCGGGGTCGCGCTCGACCTGGGCCGTAGCGTTGAAGTGGCCCTCGGTCTCCAGCAGCGCCTGGGCCTGGGCCGGCGCGGCGGCGGCCAGTCGGGCCAGTTCCACGCGGCTTAGCGCGGCCTGGCTGGCGCGGTAGCGGGCGATGTCCAGGTGTTCGCGCAGCAGCTGAGTCAGGCGGCCGGCGCCTTCGCCGTCGACGCGGATGTCCAGCTCGTACACGGCCGGCGCGTCGGCCGGGATGTCGGGCGCCGGGGCGGGCGAGGGGGCGGGGGCCTGCGTCGCGCAGCCGCTCAGTACCGCCACGAGCAGGCCGGCGAGTAGCAGTCGCGTCATTTACTCAGCAGCCGCATCGCGCCTTCCAGGCCGGAGAGGCTCAGCGGGAACATGCGCTGCTGCATCAGCTGCTGGATCAGCGCGATGCTCTGCCGGTACTGCCAGACGCCTTGCGGCTCGGGGTTGATCCATGCGTACTTGGGGAAGGCGTGCGTGAGGCGCTGCAGCCATTCGGCGCCGGCCTCGTCGTTGTTGTACTCGACGCTGCCACCCACCTGCAGGATCTCGTAGGGGCTCATGGTCGCGTCGCCGACGAAGATCAGCTTGTAGTCGCGGTTGTATTTGCGGATCAGGTCCCAGGTGTTGAGCTTTTCGGCGAAGCGGCGCCGGTTGTTCTTCCAGACGAAGTCGTAGACGCAGTTGTGGAAGTAATAGAACTCCAGGTGCTTGAACTCGCTCTTGGCGGCGGAGAACAGCTCCTCGACGCGGTGAACGTGCTCGTCCATCGTGCCGCCCACGTCCATCAGCAGCAGCACCTTGACCTTGTTGTGGCGCTCGGGCTGCATGCGGATGTCCAGCATGCCGGCGTTGGCGGCGGTGCCGTGGATGGTGCCGTCCAGGTCCAGCTCCAGCTCTGAGCCCTCGCGGGCGAAGCGGCGCAGCCGGCGCAGCGCCACCTTGATGTTGCGCGTGCCGAGTTCCAGCGTGTCGTCGTAGTCGCGGTAGGCGCGCTGCTCCCAGACCTTGACGGCGCTCTTGTTGCCGCCGGCACCGCCGATGCGCACGCCCTGCGGGTTGTAGCCCGAGTTGCCGAAGGGGCTGGTGCCGCCCGTGCCTATCCAGCGGTTGCCGCCCTCGTGACGCTCCTTCTGCTCCTCGAAGCGCTTCTTCAGCGTCTCCATCAGCTCGTCCCAGCCCATCTTCTCGATGGCTGCCTTCTGCTCCGGCGTCAGGTTCAGCTCCAGGTTCTTCTTCAACCACTCCAGCGGCACCTCGGCCGTGAAGTCGGTCAGCATCTCCACGCCCTTGAAATAGGCGGCGAAGGCGCGGTCGAACTTGTCGTACTGGGTCTCGTCCTTGACGAGGCTGGCGCGGGCCAGGTGGTAGAAGTCGTCGATGCTCGCGACGCCGCCATCCTCGGGGCCGGCGATGACGCCGGCCTGCAGTGCTTCGAGCAGCGTCAGGTACTCGGGCACCGTCACCTTGAGCTTGGCGGCGCGCAGCGTGTAGAAGAACTGGATCAGCATGGCGGCGCGGTACGGCAGGTGCAAACGATTATGCAGTGCCTCCCGCGCCGGCTTGCCCACCTCACGGTGCGGCATAGCGACCGGTTGTATCGGTCATCAGTGGTCGGCTTCGGCCACCACCACCAGCACCCGCTCGTCGCCGAAGCTCAGCAGTGCCTGGAAGGGCAGGCCGCCGGACGGCACGGCGCGGGCGACGAAGCGGCGCTGGCTCTCGTCGTAGCGCAGCCAGCCGGGCAGGGGCTCACCGTCGGCCCCGGTGACGCGCAGGGGCTGGCCGCTGTCGGCGATGCGCTGCGACACCGCCTCGGGTAGCGGGAAGTTGAAGCCCTGCGCCTGCGACGCGATGTCGCGCGGCACGGTCACGGCGACGGTCGCGGCCGGCGCCGCGCCGCCGCCGGCCGCCGGCTGGTGCAGCGTCACGGTGATGCCACCGCCCACCGACTGGGCCAGCGCCTGCAGCGGCAGCGCGGCAACGGCCGCCGGCGGTGCGGGCAGCGTGACCTGCACGCCGGAAGACCGGGGCGTCGTCGCGGGCAGCACGATGGGCGGGGGCGGCTGCACGGCGGCCTCGATGTCGCCGCGGGCCGGCACCGTGGCGTCGGGCGCGATGCGGTAGTTGCCGGCGTCGGCGCCGCCCAGCACCAGGTCGCTGATGCTGACCGGCTTGTCCTTGCCAGGCAGCGCCGAGTCGAACCGGCCCTGGGCCTGCGCCAGCAGCAAGGCGTCGCCGGGCAGCAGCCCCTGCAGCCGGGCGGCACCCAGCTCCAGTTCGGCGTCGGTGCCGCCATCGGCGGTCTTCTTCAGCACGACGATGCCGTCGATGGCGGTGATGGCGGCCGGCGTGATGGCCGCCTGGGCGGTGGCCGTCGTGTCGAGCAGCGTGTAGTTGCCGGCATCGGCGCCGCCCAGGCTCAGGCCCGTGATGGCGACGGCCTTGCCGGTCGCGGCGTGCTTGTCCGAGAAGCTGCCGGTGGCGCTGGCGACGGCGAGCGTGTCGCCGGCCACCAGGCCGATGAAGCCCGCGGCGGCGGTGTTCAGCGTGGCCGCAGTGCCCCCGTCGTAGACCTTGTCGGCGGCGGTGATGCCGCCGATGCGCGTGATGCCGGCCGGCGTGATGCTGGCCGCGGCGCTGGCCGTGGTGTCGAGCAGCGTGTAGTTGCCGGCGTCGGCGCCCGTCAGGCTCAGGCCGGTGATGGCGACGGTCTTGTCGCGGGCGGCGTGCTTGTCGGCAAAGCGGCCGGTGGCGCCGGCGACGGCGAGCGTGTCGCCGGCCACCATGCCGATGAAGCCGGCGGCGCCGGTGCTCAGTGAGGCGCTGGTGTTGCCGTCGTAGACCTTGTCGGCGGCGGTGATGCCGGTGATGCGGGCGATGCTGGCCGGCGTGATGCTGGCCGTGGTGATGGCCGTCGTGTCGAGCAGCGTGTAGTTGCCGGCGTCGGCGCCGGCCAGGCTCAGGCCGGTGATGGCGACGGTCTTGTCGCGGGCGGCGTGCTTGTCGGCAAAGCTGCCGGTGGCGCTGGCGACGGTGAGCGTGTCGCCGGCCACCAGGCCGATGAAGCCGGCAGCCGCGGTGTTCAGCGTGGCCGCAGTGTTCCCGTCGTAGACCTTGTCGGCGGCGGTGATGCCGGTGATGCGCGTGATGCTGGCCGGCGTGATGCTGGCCGTGGCGCTGGCCGTCGTGTCGAGCAGCGTGTAGTTGCCGGCGTCGGCGCCCGTCAGGCTCAGGCCGGTGATGGCGACGGTCTTGCCGCTGGCAGCGTGCTTGTCGGCAAAGCGGCCGGTCGCGCCGGCCACCGTCAGCAGGTCGCCCGCCACCAGGCCGGTGAAGGCGGCGGCCGTGGTGTTCAGCGTGGCGGTGGTGTTGCCGTCGTAGACCTTGTCGGCCGCGGTGATGCCCGTGATGGCCGTGATGCCGGCCTTGCCGATGGCGGCGCTGGTGCTGGCCGTGGCGTCGATCAGGCGGTAGTTGCCGGCGTCGGCGCCGCCCAGGCTCAGGCCGGTGATGGCGACGGCCTTGCCGGTGGCGGCGTGTTTGTCGGCAAAGCGGCCGGTGGCGCTGGCGACGTTCAGCGCGTCGCCGGCCACCATGCCCGTGAAGCCGGCGGCCGCGGTGTTCAGTGTGGCGGCGGTGTTGCCGTCGTAGGCCTTGTCCAGCGCCGTGATGCCGGTGATGCGGGCGATGTCTGCCTGGGCGATGCTGGCGGTCGTGCTGGCCGTGGTGTTGCTCAGCGTGTAGTTGCCGGCGTCGGCGCCGTTCAGGCTCAGGCCGGTGATGGCGACGGTCTTGCCGCTGGCCGCGCGCTTGTCGGTGAAGTTGCCGGTGGCGGTGGCCACGCCGAGGCCGTCGCCGGCCACCAGGCCGGTGAAGGCTGCGGCGGCGGTGTTCAGCGCGGCGGCGGTGCTGCCGTCGTAGACCTTGTCCTGCGCCGTGATGCCGGTGACGGCCGTGATGGCCTTGGGCGTGATGCTGGCGCTGGACGTGGCGGTGCTGCTGGCGAGCAGGTAGTTGCCGGCGTCGGTGCCGCCCAGCGTCAGGCTGCTGACGTTGACGGTCTTGCCGCTCCCCACCTGCTTGTCCAGGAAGCTGGCGGTGTAGCTGGCCACGCTGAGCTGGTCGCTGCCCTGGATGCCGGTGAACTGCGCGCTGCCCAGCGTGGCGGTGGTGCCGCCGTCGTAGACCTTGTCCTGGGTGCCGAACACGATGGCGCTGATGCTGGCGGGCGTGATGTTGGCGCTGGTGCTGGCGGTGGTGCTGGCCAGCGTGTAGTTGCCGGCGTCGGCGCCGCCCAGCGTCAGGCCGGTGATGGCCACGGCCTTGCCGTTGCCGATGTTCTTGTTGTTGAAGTTGCCGGTGGCGCTGGCCACGGTCAGCACATCGCTGCCCAGGCGGCCGTTGAAGACGGCGCCGCCGCTGTTCAGCACCGCGCCGGTCAGCGCGTCGTAGACCTTGCTGGCGGCCGTGATGCCGCTGATGCTGGTGATGCTGGCCGGCGTGATGTTGGCGGTGGTCGTTGCGGTCAGTCCGCTGGTGGTGTAGTTGCCGGCATCGGTGCCGCCCAGCACGATGTCGCTGATGGTGACGGTCTTGCCCGTGCCCGCGTGCTTGTTGGCGAAGACGCCGCTGGCGCCGGTGACGCTCAGGTTGTCGCCGGCCAGCTTGCCGGTGAGCGCGGCGGCCGTGATGTCCAGCCCTGCCCAGGTCGCCGTGTTGTAGACGCGGCTCACGCCGGTGATGCCGGTGACGGCCGTGATGGCCTTGGGCGAGATGGTCGCGTTGCTCGTGTTGCTGCTGTTGCCCAGCACGTAGTTGGCGGCATCGGCACCGCCCAGGCTGTAGCCGCTGACGGTGGCCTGCCGGTTGCCGGCGTTCTTGCTGGCGAAGCTGGCGCTGCCGCCCACGACGCTCAGCGCCTCGCTGCCGATGCGGCCCGCGAAGCCGGCGTTGGCGGTGTCCAGCGTGGCGTCCGTCGTGCCGTCGTAGGTCTTGCCCAGCACGGGGACGTTCAGCATGATGATGGCCGGCGTGATGTTGGCGCTGGCGCTGGCGACGCTGGACAGCAGCTGGTAGTTGCCGCTGTCGGCGCCGCCCAGCGTCAGGCCCGAGATGCTGACCGCCTTGCCGACGCCGATGTGCTTGTCGGCAAAGCTGGCGCTGCCGCCGGCCACGCTCAGCAGGTCGCCCGCGACCTTGCCCGTGAAGACGGCGGCGCTGCTGTCCAGCGTGGTGGTGGTGCTGCCGTCGTAGGCGCGCGAGTTGGCGCCCAGCCCGGTGATGGCGGTGATGCTGCGCGGCGTGATGTCGGCCGTCAGCGTGCCCTGGCTGCTGGCCAGCGTGTAGTTGCCGGCATCGGCGCCGCCCAGCACCAGGCCGGTGACGGTGACGGTCTTGGCCGTGCCCACGTGCTTGTCGCCGAAGGCGGCGGTGTAGCCGTCCAGGCTCACCACGTCGCCGCCCAGCACGCCGCTGGCGCTGGCGCCGCCGGCCGTCAGCGTGGCGGCGGTGCTGCCGTCGTAGACCTTGGCGTTGGCGGACAGGCCCGAGACGGTCAGCTCCTTCTTCGTGATGGTGGCCGTGACGCCCGCGCCGCTGAGCGTGTAGTTGGGGTCGCTGGACGTCAGCGTGTTGCTGATGAAGCTGGTGTAGCTGCCGGCGTTCTTGCTCGACACCGTGGCACTGCCGCCCAGCGTGGGCAGGGCGTCGCCGTTGACCAGGCCGCTGACCGTGAACAGGCCCAGCGTGAAGTCGGCGCTGCCGTCGTAGACGCGGCTCAGCTGCAGCGGCCGCGGCAGCACGGTCCAGCCGGCGCTGCTGGTGCCGCCCACGCCGTAGTAGCGCTCGCTGCTGAAGCTCAGCTGGCTGGTGTAGCTGTAGCTGCCACCGTAGTTGCCGGCCGCGGCGGTCGCGCCCGGGCCGCCCACTAGCGACACGGTGCCGGTGGCGGTGGCGGCGCTGAAGGGGTTGGTCAGGCCGGCGTCGCTGAACAGCTGGTAGTCCAGGCTGTCGGCGGCGAGCTGGCCGTAGAGGCTGGTGTTGCTGGCCAGGCCGATGTAGACCGGCACCAGGTTGTAGCTGTCGGCGTTGGCCAGCGTGGTGATGCGCAGCGCGCCGCTGCCGGGCGAGGTGATGAAGCCCGGGCCGCTGACGGTGCCGGTGAAGTCCTGGCTGGCGCTGTTGGACAGCTTGAGCTGGGTGTCGGGCGTGGCGACCGAGCCGATGCTCAGGTTGCCGGCGTACTTGTAGCCGGTGAAGACGTTGGCGCCGTCGTAGGTGGCCGAGCCGAAGATGGCGCTGCCGGTCAGCTCCACCTTGCCGCCGGTCAGCGTCGTGTGGCCCGTGTAGCGCCAGTGCCCGTCGGCCGTCAGCGTGCCGGCGCCGCTCTTGGTGAGGCCGGTCGGCCCGCTGACGGGGCCGGACAGCGTGCTGGCCGCCGCCAGGTCCAGGCTGATGCCCGAGGTGGCGCACAGGCCCACGCTGTTCTGGTAGGTCGCGCCGCAGGTGAAGCTGCTGCCCGTGTCGGCATGCAGGGCGGCCGAGCCGGCGCTGATGCTGAGGCTGCGCACGTCGGTGCGTATCGGGGCTGCGGCCGTGCCCAGCTCCACCCGGTCGCTGGCGCTCAGGCTCACGTCGCCCAGCGGCGTGGGGCCGTAGTCGTTGGTGCCCACGGCCATGTTGCCGCGCAGCAGGATGCTGCCGTTGGCGGCGCTGACGGTCAGGTTGCTGGACACGTCGTTGGCAATGGCGCCCGCCACCGTCACGTCGCCGCTGCCCGTGCTGCTGAGCGTGGTGTTGCCGGCCAGCTTGAGGCTGCCGCCATAGCTCTGGGCGCCGCTGGTCTGCACCGTGCCGCCGCCCACCGTGGTGGCGCCGCTGCCGGTCTTGGACAGCGAGGCCGCATACACCGCCTCGCCCAGCAGCGTGCTGCCGGTGCTGGCAATGCTGAGTGCGCCCAGCGCCGTGCCGGCGCTGCCGACCTGGCCGAACACCATCACCTTGCCGCTGCCGTTGCTGATGGACAGGTCGCCCGTGCGCCCCGCCGCCTGCGCAATGCTGCCGCTGAAGGACACCGCGCCGTTGACCGTGCTGGTCATCGCGGTCGTGTGGGCGTCCAGCGTCAGCGCGCCGTCGTAGCTCTGTGCGCCGGTGGTGATGACGCTCCCGCCGGCCAGCGTGATGCCCTGCGTTCCTGTCACGTCCAGCGAGCGCAGCGCGCTGCTGCCGCTGCCGGCGCCGATGGCGCCGTTCATGACGACGGCGCCGTTGGACGAGTCCACCACCAGCTTGCGGCCGCCGTCCACCGTGCCGTTGACCGTGATGGTGCCGCCGCCGTAGACGATCTTGATGTAGCCGTTCTCGCCGGCGTTGCGCAGCAGCTTGGTGTTGCTGAGGCTGTTGACCGCGAAGCCGTTGGCCGCGCCGCTGGAGCCCATGTTGCCGCCGCGGCCGGTCCATTCGTTGACGAAGAACACCGACGGGTTGGCCAGCCCGCCCAGCAGGCCGCCGCCACCGCCGCCGGAGCCGCCGCCGTCCTGCACCGGCGAGGGGCCGTTGCCGGCGTTGTAGCCGGCCTGGCCGTTCATGCTGGCGTCGCTGCGGAAGGCCTGGTCGGCCTGGCCGCCGCACAGCGTGGGGCAGGCGTCGTTGTTGCCCGAGCCGCCGCCGCCACCGCCACCGCCGGCCAC
>DASWWC010000309.1:0-2059 GCA_036401055.1 Roseateles sp. | reverse complement strand
CCTGTCGTTGCCGCGGCCGAGCCCGCTGCCCCGCCACCCCCTTCCGTATCCGTCCTGCCGGCCTGGCTGCCTTGGCTGCTGGCGCTGCTGGGCATCGCCGTGCTGCTGTGCGTGGTGTTGGCCTGGCAGAGCCTGTCGCGCCAGCAGTCGCTGGAACAGGAACTGGTGCGCCGCCAGGAAGCCAGCCAGGCCCAGGCCACCGAGGCGCGCCTGGCCGCCAAACAGTCGGGCGAACTGGTACGTGACACCGCCGCCAAGGTTTCTCTGCTGGAGGCCCGCCTCGCCGAGGTGGCCTTGCAGCGAGGTCAGCTCGAGGACCTGATCCAGTCCATGTCGCGCTCGCGGGACGAGAACGTGGTCGGCGACATCGAGGCGGCTTTGCGTGTGGCCTTGCAGCAGACCCAGATCACCGGCAGCGCCGAGCCGCTGGTGGCGGCGCTCAAGCAGGCTGATGAGCGCCTGCTGCGGTACAAGCAGCCGCGCATGGAAGGCGTGCGCCGCGCTGTCGCCCGGGACCTGGACCGTGTCAAGGCGGTGGCGGTCGTCGATGTGTCCACGCTGACCATCAAGCTCGATGAGGTCGTGCGCATGGCGGACGAGTTGCCGCTGATGTCCGGCAGTGAGGCTGCGCCGCGCCCGCGCGACGAGCGCAACGCCGAGGCAGCGCGGGAACGCGAGCGCGCCCTGAAACTGCAGCGCGAGCAGACTGCGGCAGCCGCGGACGGCAAGCTGGCCCTGTGGTGGTGGCAGGCCACGCAACAGCTTTCCACCTGGACCGGCCTGGTCTGGGGCGAGGCGCGCACGCTGCTGCGCGTCACCCGCATCGACCACCCTGAAGCGGCATTGATCTCGCCCGACCAGAGCTTCTTCCTGCGCGAGAACCTCAAGCTGCGCCTGCTCAACGCGCGCCTGGCCCTCCTGAGTCGCCAGTTCGACACGGCCCAGGCCGACCTGCGCGACAGCCAGGAGATGCTGAACCGCTACTTCGACACGCGCTCGCGCAAGGTGGCCAGCGTGACCGAGCTGCTGCGCCAGGTCGCCGGCCAGGCGCGCCAGGTCAGCGTGCCGCGCCCCGACGACACGCTGGCTGCGCTGACCGCCGCCGCGGCCGGTCGGTGAGGAGGCGCCGACCATGCGTCTCGTCATCTGGCTGGTTCTGCTCTTCGTCGTCGCCGTCGTCGCGGCGCTGACCCTCGGTGCCAACGATGGGCTAGCCAGCTTCTACTGGAGCGGCTGGCGGGTTGACATCTCGCTCAATCTCTTTCTGCTGCTGCTCGTCGCGGGCTGCTTCGCCCTCGTCACGGCCATCCAGGCCATCGAGGCGCTGACTACACTGCCTAGGCGTGCCCGCGAATGGCGCCTTGCCCAGCGTGAACGCAGCGCCCAGATGGCTTTGCGCGAGGCGCTCGTGGAGCTTTTCGGCGCCCGCTTCAGTCGCGCACAGAAGGCCGCACAGAAGGCGCTCAACATCCAGGCCGCGACGCCCGAACTGGCGACCGACCAGTCCTTCATGGCGCTGGCCCATTTGCTGGCCGCGGCAAGCGCGCATCGGCTGCAGGACCGGCGCCACCGCGACGAGCAGCTCAGTCGTGCCCTCGAGCTGGCTCATCGTGCCGGCGGTGCGCGAGCCCAGGAGGACGGCGCACGCCTGCTGGCTGCCGAATGGGCCCTGGATGACCGCGACGCAACGCGCGCCCTGAGCGTGCTGGGTGAACTGGCACCCGGCGTCGCTCGTCGCACCCAGGCGTTGCGGCTGCGGCTTCAGGCTTCGCGCCTGGCCCGTCAGCCGCTGGACGCGCTGCGCACGGCACGCCTGCTCGCCAAGCACCAGGCCTTTTCCAAGGCGGCGGCCCAGAGCTTGCTGCGATCTCTCGCCTTCGAGGCCCTGGACGGCGCACGGGACGTCGACCAATTGCGCGCTGTCTGGCAGCAGCTCGATCCGGCCGACCGACGTGACCCCCTCGTCGCCGCGCGAGCCGCGCAGTGCGCCGGGCAGCTCGGCGCGCCCGACGACGGCCGTGGCTGGCTGCGGCCCTTCTTCGACGACCTTGCCGAGCTG
>DASWWC010000308.1:0-3461 GCA_036401055.1 Roseateles sp. | reverse complement strand
GGCCTCGGCGTGGCGGGCGGCGGCGGGCCAGTCGTTGGCGGCGGCACCGTGGTAGGCCAGCTGTTCGTGGAAGAGGCCCTCGGCGCCGCCGCGCGCGTCCAGCTCGGCGCTGATGCGGCGGTGCAGGGCCTGGCGCTCGTGCAGACCGGTGGCCTCGTAGACGATGTCGCGCGTGATGCCGTGCTTGAAGCGCAGGTGGCCGGGGCGCTGGTCCGGGAAGATGAAGTCCTGCGCGGCCAGCGCCTGCACGGACGGGTGGCGCTCGCCGAAGCCGGTCAGCGCCTCCAGCAGCCAGACCGGGATGACGTTGCCGACGACGGCGGCCAGCCGCACCAGGCTGGCCTGCTCGGGCGGCAGCCGGCCCACGCGCGACTCGACCAGCGCGGCCAGCCAGGCGGCGCTGCTCTGGCCCTGCACCAGACCGCCGCCCGTGTCGGCCGCGGCGTGGCACAGCTCCTCGATGAACAGCGGGTTGCCGCCGGCGTGGCGCTGCACCTCGGACGCGATGAAGGGGTCGATCTGCGGCAGCAGCTGCTGCACCGCGCAGGCGGCCTCGGTCTCGGTCAGCGGGGGCAGCTCGATCAGGTCGGCGTGCGCGTCGTTGGCATCGGGCGGCGCCGTGCCGGCCAGCGTGGGCTGGGGCCGGCTGGCGGTCAGCAGCAGCAGCGGCAGGCGTTCGCGGTGGGCGGCGGCGCGCAGGCGGTGCAGCAGGCGCAGCGAGGCGTCGTCGGCCCATTGCAGGTCGTCGATGCAGACCAGCTGCGGCGTGCGCCGCGCCAGCGCCAGCAGCAGCGCCAGCAGCGCGTCGGCGCGCTGGGCCGGGGCGCTTTGCTGCGCGGCGAACAGCTCGGGCGGCGCGTCCTGCGGCCGGTCGGCCAGTGCGCCCAGCGCGCGCAGCATCTGCAGGAAAGGCTGCAGCGGCTCGGCACTGAGGTAGCTCTCGCAATACCCGCGGTGGATCTGGCAGGCCTGGTCGGCCGCGCGGCGCAGGAACTCCTCGGTGAGCCGGGTCTTGCCCACGCCGGCACCGGCGCGCAGACCCAGCCAGTGGCTGTGGCCGGCCAGCGTGCGTGCCAGTGCCGAGTCCAGCGTGGCCAGCTCGCCGCAGCGGCCGACGAAGGGCGCCAGGCCGCGGCGCACGCTGGCCTCGAAGCGCCGGCCCACGGCGGCGCGGCCGTGCACGCGGTAGGCGGCCAGCGGCGTGGCGCGCCCGCGCAGCTGCAGCACGAAGCGCGGGCCGGTCTCGAAGAACTGGCTCTGCAGGCCCAGGCTCTCCTCGCTGGCGATGATCTCGTCGCGCTTGGCGGCCTCGGACAGCCGCGCGGCGATGTTGGGCGGGTTGCCCAGCAGCTCGAAGCGGCCACGCATCTGGTCGCCCTCGTTGACGAGCACGATGCCGGCATGGATGCCGCTGTGCAGCGTCAGGCCGGGAAAGTCCACCGGCAGCGGGCCGGGCGGGCGCAGGCTGCGCACGGCGGCGTGCAGCTCCAGCGCGGCTTCGGTCGCGCGGCGGCCGTCGTCCTCGCGCACCTCGGGGTGGCCGAACACGGCCAGCATGCCATCGCCCTGGATGCGCGCGATGACGCCGCCGTGGTGGGGCACGATGCGCTCGTACAGCTCGCGCAGGCCGGCCAGCATGGCGGCGTAGTGCTCGGCCTCCATCCATTCGGCCATGGCGGTGGAGCCGCTGAGGTCGACGAACAGCAGCGTCAGCAGCCGGCGCTGGCCGACGGCGGCAGGGCTGCCGGCCGGCGGGGCCGTGAGGGGGGCGGGGGACTCGGTCACAGCGACGGGAATCCTAGCGCCTGCGCCGGGGGCTCGATACGCGGAAAAGACCTTCTGGGTGGGCGGCCCTAAGCAGCGGTCGGGCCCCGGGCATTCATCAAGCTTGCATGGGCGCGAAATCCGTGTCGGCGACGGTGCGTGGCACGTCCAGCGGCAGGTCTTCCTCGCGCAGGCCCAGGTAGATGGGCTCGCCGTTGCGGCGGTGGATGTTGATCTTGGCGTTGTAGACGCGGTGGATGAAGCCGTGCTTGTCGGCCATCTGGTACTCGCTGATGCCCCACAGGCCGGTGTCGTCGCGGCGGCCGGTCAGGTAGCAGGCGATCTCGTCGACCTCGGAGCCGGCCAGCTTCAGGCCGTTGAGGCTGCGCAGCGGCGCGCGCGTGCGCTCGACGAAGTCGAGGCTGTCGATGCGCACGTCGGCGCCGGTGGCCTCGTCGTGCATCAGCGTGTTGAACTTGCCGACCAGGATCTGGCCCGGCATGGCGTGGTCGATCATGCGTGCCAGCTCGATGGTGACCTGGCCCACCAAGTAGCTGAACGAGGTCGGGTTCAGGCCCTCGGACTGGTAGAACTCGTAGTGCGAGCCGACGTGGAAGCAGGCGCGCAGCCTGGGCACGGACTCGGGCCGCGTGGCGCGCTCCTGGGCCAGCGCGTTGTCGGCCAGGATGAACTGCATCAGCTGGTACAGCTCGACGTTGGCCTCCACGCCGCGCATGCGGTTCCAGATGTAGAAGCCGTCGCCGGTGGTGGTGCGCGCGAAGTTGATGTTGATCTCGCGGTCCAGCAGCTTGGCGTAGGCCGCGTTGACGGAGCAGGACAGGCTGTTGAGCTGCACGACCTGCTGCAGCGGCGTCAGCAGCGAGAAGCCGACCGCGTCGAACAGGATGACGGCGCGGTCTTCCACCAGGCGCACGCCGTAGCGCGCGGCGATGGCCGCGATCAGCGGCAGGCCCAGCTTGCGCTCGGGGCAGAACGGCAGCTCGACGAATTGCGGCTGCACGCCCAAGGCGGCACTGACGGCGTCGAAGGCGTGCGCGTCCAGGTGCTCCTGGTTGGACAGCAGCTTGTCCAGCAGGCGCGCGCGGCGCTTCAGCTCGGGCTGCGGCAGCGTGCCGTCGCCCAGCGCGAACTCGGTCAGCATGGGATGCGGCGCCACCAGCACGCGCAGGCCCTTGGCCTCGGGCGTCCACGCGAAGATGAGGTTGTGCCCCAGGTTCCACAGGCCGTAGAGGGCCTGGTCCAGCAGGATGATGTTCTCGCGCAGCTGGGATTCGCTCAGGCCGGCCGGGGCAGGGTAGGCCATGAAGCCATCCAGCCAGGACCGGCGTTTGCGCAGCTCTTCTTTCACAAGCGGGCTCCGATGAAGAAGGCCCGATTGTCTTTCAGAGTTGTAACAGCCGGTATGGGGGACAAGCCGAGTCGTCGGCGCAGCGGCGGCCACCGGCCCGCTGCGCCGGCGACTCGGCTCGTGAAGTGCCCGTCATGGACATCGACCCACGCGGCTCAGGCGCGACGGGCGGTGACCACCACGCGCGGCAACTGGGCAACCTGCGGGCTGGCCTTGCCGGTGATGACGACGCGCGGCAGGGTCTTCACGTCCTGCGGCGCGGCGTGGGCGGCAAAGGCGGTGAACGCGAACGCGGCGACGGCGGCGGCTTGGATCAGGACGGTGGCTT
>DASWWC010000307.1:0-13052 GCA_036401055.1 Roseateles sp. | reverse complement strand
CGATCTCGGCGCGCTCGGGCACGCGGCCGCCCAGCGCCTCCAGCGCGGCGTCGTCCACGCGCACCAGCAGCAGTTCGCCGCCGGGCTGCAGCGGCCCGCGCCACAGCGTCTGCAGGTCCAGCGTCCAGTGGTCCAGGCGCTCGAAGGCCGCCACGTCCGCCCGCCCGGCCAGCAGGCCCACGCCCAGCAGCGCCGCCGCGAGCGCGATCAGCGCAAAGCCGGCAAGGCGCCTCAATCAAGCACCCCCAGGCGCTGATCGACGCGGGCCACGCGCGCGGCCGACCAGGCCACCGCGGCGCCGCACTGGACCGCGTCGCATTGCGTGCCGTTCAAGGCCGGGGTCAAGCGCACCGGCTGGCGCGGCTCGAGGCCAGGTGTCTGCGGGCCGCTGGATTCCACGTCGACCTCGCCGGTCTTCACGTGCACGGCGGTGGCGCGGTCGTCGCCCACCTCGACGCTGAACTCGGTGCCGCGCACGGCGGTCACGGCGGTGGGCGTGCGCACGCGCCAGCCACCGCCGGCTGCAGGGCTCACGCGCTGACCCACCAGGCCCAGCTCCAGCAACAGCTCGGCCGTGCGCGGCCGGCCGCTGCCAGCCGTGAAGCTCTCGATGCGCAACTGGCTCTTGTCGGCCAGCACCAGCACCGAACCGTCGACGAACTTTAGCCGCACCCGGCCGCTTGCGCCGGTGCGCAGCGTGGTGCCCACGTCCAGCTTGTCGCCCACGGCCAGCACCCGGCCGTCGGCGCGCTGCGCGTCGCCGCTGACGGCCGCCACCTCGCAGGCCGTCTGGGACAGGGCCGCGGAACTCAACAGGGACAGGCACAACGGCAGCAGGCGCATTCGGGGTTCCTATCGAGTGGAGTCGCCAAACAGGGCTTCGCCCACCCAGTAGAACGGATGCGCCCAGCGGCCGCCACCGAGTTTTCCTTCGATCGTCTGCTGTTGCGCCGGCGCGGCAGAGGTGGCCGCCGCCGCGGCCCACGCTAGAGCTTGCGCGCGGGGAACTGAGCCAGTACCAACGCCCCCGCCATCACCCACATGGGGGCCGCCAGCGCCGTCGCCGCGGCCAGCATGCCGAAGCCCACCGGCATGCCCACCGTGGCGCCGTTCAGCGTCAGCATGCGCAGGCCCAGCGCCTGACCGTGGCGGTCGGGCGGCGTCGCATGGTGCAGCATGGACAGGATCATGGGCTGCACGGAGCCCAGCGCCACGCCCAGCAGCGCCGAGCCGATCATCAGACCCAGCGTGCCGGGCAGCCAGGCGTAGGCGATGAAGGTCAGCGTGGCGACCGCCATCGCGGCACGCAGGGACTTGGCTTCGTCGATGTCGTCAGCAAAGCGCACGATGGCCAGCCGCACCGCCGTGGCCGCCGCCGCGAAGCTGCCCAGCACCAGGCCGATGCTGGCCGCCGACAGCCCGCGTGCATGGCCCACCACGGGCACGACGAAGCTGTGCGCGTCCCAGCCGGCCGACAGCGCCAGGTTGACCAGCAGCAGCCGGCGGTAGGCCGGCAGCCGGAACAGGTCCCACGCGGTGCGCTCGCGGAAGCTCTTGGTATAGACCTTGGGCGGATTGCGCGGCACCTTGCGCGCCAGCACCCAGGCCAGCAGCGGCAGCAGCGCTGCGAAGCCGAATGCGGCCGTCATGCCGATGTGGTCGATCAGCAGCCCCGCAATGATGGGCGACAGCGCGTTGGACATGGCCGGCCCCAGCGCCATCCAGCTGAAGATCTTCTTCAGCTCGCCCGGCTGCTCGGCCATCAGCCCGGCCTCGCGCTGCAGCGCCACGGCCGCGACGGCCACCGCGCCGCCGCACAGCAGGCAGCCCGTGGCGATGGCCCACAGCTTGGGGATCAGCAGCGCCAGCAGCGCGCCGGCGAAGGCCATCGCGACGCCCACGCCCACCGGGCGGTGGAAACCGTGGCGATCGGCCAGGCGGCCGGCCCACAGCGACAGAACGATGGGCGCGACGGCGAACAGGCTCAGCAGCATGCCCACCGAGGCCTCGCCATAGCCCTGCCCCAGCACCCACAGGCTGGCCGTCACGCGCGTGGTGGCCATGCAGGCGTGCACGCAGATGATGGTGGCCACCAGCCACACGAAGGCGTCGCGCAGGCCTTTTCTCGGGGCTGGGGCGCCGACGCTCGGTGATGTCACTCGGCGTCCTCGCCCAGGCTGATCTGCAGCAGCTGCTGGGCCGCGTCATCGGGCAGCGCCTCCACGCCCTTGAGCTTGCGCGTCATGGCGCGCGTGCGCACCTCGGCGGCGTCCAGCGTGTTGCCGGCTTCCTCCAGCTTTTTCTTGGCCTTGGCCAGCACGTCGCCGAACTTGCCGAACTCGGTCTTCACGGCGCCCAGCACCTCCCAGACCTCGGCCGAGCGCTTCTCCAGCGCCAGCGTGCGGAAGCCCATCTGCAGGCTGGTCAGCGTGGCCAGCAGCGTGGTGGGGCCGCAGAGCATGACCTTGTGCTCGCGCTGCAGGCTTTCCAGCAGGCCGGGGCGGCGCAGGGCCTCGGCGTAGAGCCCCTCGGTGGGCACGAACAGGATGCCGAAGTCGGTCGTGTGCGGCGGGGCAATGTACTTCTCGCGGATGGTTTTCGCTTCCAGCCGCAGCCGCGTCTCGATGGCCTTGCCGGCGGCTTCGGCCGCGGGCGCGTCGGCGCGCTCATGCGCGTCCAGCATGCGCTCGTAATCCTCGCGCGGGAACTTGGCGTCGATGGGCAGCCACAGCGGTTGGCCATCGTCGCGCTGGCCCGGCAGGCGGATGGCGAACTCCACCCGCTCCGACGAGCCCGGCAGCGTCGCCACGTTGGACGCGTACTGCTCGGGCGTGAACACCTGGTCCAGCAGGCCGGCCAGCTGCACCTCGCCGAACACGCCGCGCGTCTTCACGTTGGTCAGCACGCGGTTCAGCGAGCCGACGTCGCGGGCCAGGTTCTGCATCTCGCCCAGGCCTTTGTGCACCTGCTCCAGCCGCTCGGCCACTTGCTTGAAGCTCTCGCCCAGGCGCTGCTCCAGCGTCGCGTGCAGCTTCTCGTCGACGGTGGCGCGCATCTGCTCCAGCTTTTTCTCGTTGTCCTGCTGGATGGCGGTGAGGCGCTGCTCCACGGTCAGGCGCAGCTCGGCCAGGCGCTGGTCGTTGGTCTTGGACAGCGCCTGCAGCTGCTCGCGCATCGCGTCGTTCAGCTTCTGCATGGACTCGGCCTGGGCCTGCACGCTGCGCAGCGCCGCGGCGTCCTGCGCCTCGCGCGCGGCCAGCGCCTGCTGCGCCAGAGACTGGTTGCTGCCTTGCAGGCCCTGCGTCAGCACCTGCTGGAACTGGGCCAGGCCCTGCACCAGCTCCTGGCGGGTGCCGCTGGCGCTGCGGCCCAGCTCATCGCGCAGCTCGCGCTCCAGCCGCTCGTTGGCCTGCAGCAGCTCGGGCGGCACGCCCTGCGGCGCCTTCTGACGCGCCCAGATCAACACCAGCAGGACAAGGATCAAGGCCAGCAAGGCCAGCAGCAGCACGTCGATCAGGGTCATGCGGGCGATTGTCGCCCGAGGGCTAAAGCGCCTTGAACAAGTGGTGATGCTGAGTCGAGACCTTGAGCCGCTGCGTGCGCCCCTTGATCTCCAGCTCCAGCGCGTCGCCCGTGCGGTGCACGCCGTGCACATGGCGGCGGTTGACGACCACGCTGCGGTGGACCTGCATGAAACGCGCGGCGTCCAGCCGCTCCAGCAGCTCCCTGAGCGACAGGCGGATCAGCCCGTCGCAATCCGCCGCGACGACGCGGGTGTACTTGCTGTCGGACTCGAAGTACTGCACATCGTCCACATGCAGCAGCCGCACCTGTGCCCCCACGGCCACCTGCAGCCAGTCGTCGCTGCCCACGGCGCGGCGCTGCAGCGGCTCGCCCTGCCCCCTTGCTGGCAGCGCGGCCGGTGCCTCGCGCAGCCGCGCGACACACTTGGCCAGGCGCGGCAGTTCCACCGGCTTGAGCACATAGTCCAGCGCACGCGCCTCGAAGGCCTCCACGGCATGCACGTCGTGGGCCGTCACGAACACCACCCGCGTGCCGAAGCCCTGCAGCGCATCGGCCACCTGCAGGCCGTTGAGGCCGGGCATGCGGATGTCGAGAAAGGCCAGTTGCGGACGGCGCTGCTGGATGGCCTGCAGCGCGCTGATGCCGTCGCCGCACTCCTGCACGATCTGCAGCTCGGGCCACAGCAACTGCAGCTGATCGCGCAGCGCGGCGCGCATGAAGGGCTCGTCGTCGGCGAGCACGGCGGTCGTGGCAAGGGGGGCGTTGTTCATCGGTCGGTCGAGCAGGGAATGGTGACGCTGGCCAGCACGCCGCCCTGCGGCATGCCGGTGATGCTCAGACGCGCGTCATCCCCGTAGATGCCACGCAGGCGTTCGCGGATGTTCTGCAGGCCGGTGCCGCTGCCCTGGGTGGCCGCACCGCCCAGCCCCACACCGTCGTCCTGCACGTTCACGGTCACCGTGCCGTCGGCCCGTTGAGCGGACACATGGATGCGCACCGGACCGACCTTGGGCTCCACCCCGTGCTTGATCGCGTTTTCCACCAGCGTCTGCAGCACCAGCGGCGGGAACTCCTGCGCATCCAGCGCCGCAGGCAGGTCCAGGTCCACCTCCAGCCGCCCGCCCATGCGCAGCCGGGTGATCTGAAGATAGGCCTCGGTCAGTTCGAACTCGCGCGCCAGCGTGGACGAGAACTGGCGCATGGACGGCATGGCCAGGCGCAGGTAGCGGATCAGCTGCTTGAGCAGGAAGTCCGCCGCGGCGGGCTCGCCCTTCAGCAGGTATTGCACCGTGGCCAGGGTGTTGTAGAGGAAGTGGGGTTCGATCTGCGCCTGCAGCACGGCCAGTTGCGCCTCGGCCAGGCGGCGGGCGGTGTCGGCGGCATCGGCGCGCTCGTTGGCCTGGTCCACCCGCGACTGCCATTGCAGCGTGGAGCGGTGGATGGCCGTCAGCGTCAACAGGTAGAGGCCCGTCAACGCGGGCCCGACCGCGTAGTGCAGCCGGTCGACCAGGCCGGGGCGCAGCGCGTCAACGACATCCAGCAGGATCCAGCCCGCCAGCATGCTCAACAGCGCCGCCGGCACCCACAGGGCCAGCGCCTGGCGCATCGAGGGCCGATCCCCCACGCGCCGCGCCAGCCACCAGTTGCACAGGTCCAGCACCCCTCCAGCCGGCAGGAACAACAGGCCCAGCAGCAGAAAGCCTGCATCCACGCTGTCCAACTGGGTGAGCTGCAGCGCCGCCACACCCAGCCCCAGGAACAGCGCATACAGGCCCAGCATCGCCGCCTGCGTCGCCCGCTGCCGGTAGGCCGCGAACAAGCCCACGTGCCGCAGGTCCGGCCCGTAGCCCAGCACGCCCGAGCCAGCCCAGACCATGCCCTCGCGGATGCCGAATGCCAGCGAGGCCAGCACCACCCACAGCGCCGTCACCCCCATGCCCAGCACGCTCCAGCGCGGCTCGACACGGGCCAGCAGCAGGCTCGCCAGCGTCATTGCCGCTGCCGGCCCCCACAGCCAGCGCAGCTTGCGCCGCTGTTGCCCAACCGTCTCGTCGGCCTGAACGGCCGCGCCTTCCATCGCCATCGTCTTGTTCAAAACTCTTCCCTCCAGACATTCTGGTCAGCCCCTTGCGGCCAGATGGGAAGCAGCATGCGCAACACGTGACAAAGTGGCCGCCGCCCTGCGACGGGCATGGCGCGACGGCGACGAACGAGGCTAGGGCGCGACAAGCGTCGCCACCGCCTTGGGCAGTTCCGCCTCGATCAGCGCCTCCAGCGCCTGCACGCGCTGCTCGGGCGTGGTGGCGGCCCAGGGGTTGGCCGCCGTCTCGCGGGCGACGGGCAGGCGAGTGCCGACGGCCAGCGACTGCTCGCGGCGCAGCCGCAGGTCGCCCAGGTCGATCAGCGCGACGCGGATGGACACATAGGGCGCGAACACCGGCAGGCCGCCCTGGCCGTCGAAGCCGATCTGGCCGCTGGGCCGCTGGTCCAGCACGAAGCCCGGCCCTTCCAGGCTGGTGTGGATGCGCGCCGGCAGCGTCGCGATCAGCCCGGGCTCCTGGAGGCTGCGCGTGACCAGCAGCAGCTTGCCAGCGCCGCCGGAGCGCACTGCCGTGGCCAGGTTGCCGGGCAGGCTGAGCTTGCCGTCCACGAAGAGCTTGGCCGGGTCCCCGAACAGACTGCGCGTGGACGAGGTGTAGAGCTTGATCTCGCGCTTGTCGTCGCTGGCCTTGACCGCGGTGTTCAAGGCCTGCAGCACCGCGTTGTCCAGGCTGCCGGCGGGCTTGGCGGTCCACTCGCCGGCCTGCACGGTGTCGCCGCGCGCGGGCGTAAGGTTCAGCAACTGCACGCTGTCGCCCAGCAGGGACAGCGCGGCGAACTTGTTGGGGTCGCGCGGGGTCTTGTCCTCGACGGCGGGTTCGGGTTCGGGCGGCGGCGGGGCCGCCTTCTTCTGGGCCAGGGCCAGGGCGGGCAGCAGGGCGAGGACGTACAGCAGGCGGCGTTTCATCACAGGGGCAGGATCTCGGGATTCAGCGGGGTCGGTGGCGTCGCGCCGGTCAGCGCGGCGACGAGGTTGTCGGCGGCCAGGCCGGCCATGGCCAGCCGCGTGGGCATGGTGGCGCTGCCGATGTGGGGCGTCAGCACGATGTTGGGCAGCGTCAACAGCGCGGGGTTGACCTGGGGCTCGCCTTCAAAGACGTCCAGGCCCGCCGCGGCGATGCGGCCCTCGCGCAGCGCGGCGGCCAGCGCATCCTCATCGACGATGCCGCCGCGGGCGATGTTGACCAGCGTGGCCGCGGGCTTCATCTTGGCGAGTTCGGCGGCGCCGATGCAGTGGTGGGATTCGGCCGAGTACGGCAGCACCAGCACCAGGTGGTCGGCCACGGCCAGCAGCTCGTCCTTGGACAGGAAGCGCGCGGCCAGCTCGGTCTCGACCTGGGCCGGCAACCGGCTGCGGTTGTGATAGACCACCCGCATGCCGAAGCCGAAGCGGCCGCGCCGCGCGATGGCCTGGCCGATGCGGCCCATGCCCAGGATGCCCAGCGTCGTGCCGTGCACCTCGGCGCCGGCCAGGAAGTCCCAGGACCAGCTCTTCCACTGGCCGTCGCGCAGCAGCCGCTCGCCTTCGCTCATGCGCCGGGCCGTGGCCATCAGCAGCGCAAAGCCCAGGTCGGCCGTCGTCTCGGTCAGCACGTCGGGCGTGTTGGTGACCAGCACGCGGCGCGCGGTGCAGGCCGCCAGGTCGATGTGGTTGTAGCCCACGCTCATCGTGCAGACGGCGCGCAGCTCGGGGCAGGCGTCCAGCAGCTCGGCCGTGATGCGCTCGGTGCCGGTGATGTAGGCGGCTGCCTTGCCCTGCAGGCGCTCGCGCAGCTCGGCGGGCGTCAGCACGGTGGCGCCGTCGACGGCGTCCACGTCGAAGTGGGCCGACAGCTTCTCGATGACGGCGGCCGGCGCGCGGCGCGCCACCAGAACTTTCTTGCGCATGCTCACTCCTCGATGAAGCGCGCGAACTCCGACACCGGCGCGCGCTCCGTGACCAGGCTGTTCTCGACGGCGTGCGGATCGGCAAAGCCCAGCGACATGCCGCAGACCAGCATCTGCTCGTCGTTCAGCTGCAGTTCCTCCTTGATGAGCCGGTGGAACTGCGTGAACGCGGCCTGCGGGCAGGTGTGCAGGCCGCGCGCGCGGGCCGCCACCATGAGGTTCTGCAGGAACATGCCGTAGTCCAGCCACGAGCCCTGCTGCATGACGCGGTCGATGGTGAAGAACAGGCCCACCGGCGCGTCGAAGAAGATGAAGTTGCGGCCATGCTGGTGCTGCATGCGCGCCTTGTCGGTCTTGGCGATGCCCAGCAGGCCGTACAGGTCCCAGCCCACCTTGCGGCGGCGGTCGATGTAGGGGCTGCGCCACTCGTGGGGGTAGTAGGCGTACTCCTCCTTGTGGGCGGCGTTTTGCTCGGCGTCCAGGTAGGCGGCCTGGATGCGGCCCGAGATGCGCTTGAGCGCTGCGCCGGTCAGCACGTGCACCTGCCAGGGCTGGGTGTTGGTCCCCGACGGCGCCCGGGAGGCGACTTCGAGGATCTGCTCGATGGTCTCGCGCGGCACCGGCGTGGGCAGGAAGGCGCGCAGCGAGTGACGGGTCTTGATGGCCGCATCGACCGCGGCGGTCTGCTCGGGGGTGGGCGTGTCGAAGCGGTTCATGGCGTGAGGGCCTTCAGGGCCTGCAGATAGACGGCGGGCAGCTGGGCCACCGGGCGGCGGGTCTCGCGGTCCACGTAGACGTGCACGAAATGGCCCCGGGCGGCGCAGGTCGGTGATCCTTCGGCGAACAGGCCGATCTCGTAGCGCACGCTGGAGCGGCCCTGCTGCGCCACCCGCACGCCGGCCTCGATCTGTTGCGGAAACGCCAGCGACTCGAAGAAGTTGCAGTGCGTCTCCACCACCAGGCCGATGACCTCGCCGCCATGGATGTCCAGCGCACCCGACTCGATGAGCAGGCGGTTCACGGCCGTATCGAACAGGCTGTAGTAGACGACGTTGTTCAGGTGGCCGTAGACATCGTTGTCCATCCAGCGTGTGGTCAGCGGCACGAAGCGGGCATAGGCCTCGCGGGCGTCTGGCTGGGGGCGTGCGGTCATGGCCTCATTCTTCCATGCGTGCCGGAACGCCCGGATTTGGCGGGTTGATTGCGGCTTATGCACTTGCTGAATCGGTTTTCCAGGGGGCAAACTGGCCCGAAGCCCCCTCGGCTTGCCTGCCGCCCACCCGGGCCGCGCGGGCGACGGTTCCCACACCGCTCGAAAGGAGCACCCTCATGAAGCGAATCCCTTTGGCCGGTCTTGCCCTCGCACTGGCCTGCGCCCTGGCCAGCCCCGTCGCGCTGGCCCAGAACGCCACCCGTGAAGACGCCGTCTCCACGGTGAAGAAAGGCATCGCCTTCATCAAGGCCAATGGCACCGACAAGGGCTACGCGGCCATCACGGCCAAGGACCCGCAGTTCGTCAAGAGCGACCTCTACCTGGTGGTCTACGGCATGGACGGCAAGTGCCTGGCGCATGGCGCCAACGAGAAGCAGGTGGGCCGCGACCTCATCGAGCTGAAGGACATCGACGGCAAGCCCTTCGTCAAGGAGCGGGTGGAGCTGGGCAAGTCCAAGCCCCACGGCTTCTGGCAGGACTACAAGTTCACCAACCCCGCCACGAAGAAGATCGAACCCAAGCAGATGTACTGCGAACGGCTGGCCGAGACGCTGGTCTGCGGCGGCATCTACAAGTAGGCGCCGGATGGCTTGCACGCGAGGGCCCTGACGATGAAGCTGGCTGCCAAGATGCTGTTGCCGCCCATGGCGGCGCTCGCGGTGGTGCTGGCCATAGGGCTGGGCAGCACCACCTACTCGCTGCGCGAGGTGGTGGCGTCCAACGAGGCCGGCCAGCAACGCAACGAGGTCTTCATGACCATGGTGGCCGTGCAGACCCAGGTCGGCGAGATGCACGGCGGGGTGTTCCGCACCATCGCGCTGATCGGCTCGCTGGACGACGCCAAGATCAAGTCGCTGCGCGAGCAGCTGAAGCAGCAGGTCGAGGGCCTGGCCCGCACGCTGGGCGCGCTGAACGACATGCCCGGCACGCCGGCCGACACCGAGGCGCTGGTCAAGTCCGCGCAGCCGCTGCTGCAGGCCTACCTGACCAAGGCGGACGGCGCGATCGATCTGGCCTCGGTGGACCCCAACACCGGCGTGGCCGCCATGCAGGATGCCGAGGCGCGCTACAAGGAGCTGGCCACGCTGATCGGCAAGGTCGTGCAGGCCATGGGCGCCGAGCAGCAGGCCGCCGCCGAGACCCAACAGGCCAACGCCCGCCAGCGCGCCTGGCTGTTTGCGCTGCTGTCGCTGCTGGCGGCTGGCGCGGGCATGGGCGTGCTGCTGGTCATCCAGCGCAAGATCACCGCCGATGTGCATGCGTCGCTGTCGCTGGCCGAGTCCGTCGCCGCCGGTGACCTGACGCGCCGCGCCCAGCCTGCGGGCCAGGACGAACTGGCCGGCCTGATGCGGGCGCTGAACCAGATGTGCGAGCAGCTGGGCAACACGGTCGGCGACGTCATGCTGGTGGCCGATTCCATCCGCACCGCGTCCGCCGAGATCGCGTCGGGCAACCAGGACCTGAGCCAGCGCACCGAGCAGACGGCGTCCAGCCTGGAGGTCACCAGCTCGTCCATGGGTCAACTGACCGGCACCGTGCGCCAGAGCGCCGACAACGCGCAGACCGCCAACCAGCTCGCCTCGTCGGCCGCCGACGTGGCCCACCGCGGCGGCAGCGTGGTGCAGCAGGTGGTGGACACGATGAACGACATCGCGGCCTCGTCCAAGCGCATCGCCGACATCATCGGCGTCATCGACGACATCGCGTTCCAGACCAACATCCTGGCGCTGAACGCCGCCGTCGAGGCCGCGCGGGCCGGCGAGCAGGGGCGCGGCTTTGCCGTCGTGGCCGGCGAGGTGCGCAGCCTCGCGGGCCGCAGTGCCGCCGCCGCCAAGGAGATCAAGACGCTGATCGGCGCCAGCGTGGAGCGGGTCGAGTCCGGCGCGCGGCTGGTGCAGGACGCCGGCTCCACGATGGGCGAGATCGTCGGCGCCGTGCAGCGCGTGACCGACATCATGGGCGAGATCAGCGCCGGCGCCACGGCGCAGAGTCAGGGCATCGACGACGTCAACCGCGCCGTCACCCAGGTGGACGACATGACCCAGCAGAACGCCGCGCTGGTGGAGGAAAGCGCTGCGGCCGCCGAATCGCTGCGCGAGCAGGCGCAGCGGCTGGCCCAGGTGGTCAGCCAGTTCCGCGTGCGCTGAGCTGCCGGGCCCGCCACGATTCGGCGGCCAGGTTCAGCGTCGTCACCTGCACGGCGACCGTGGTCGCCAGGTCATGCCCATAGCCGCCGGCCATGCTCAAGGCCACCGGGACGCCACGATCGCGCAGCGCCGCCAGCACGCGGCGGTCCCGCTCGGCCAGGCCGGCATCGGTCAGCTTCAAGCGGCCCAGGCGGTCGCCCTCGTGCGGATCGGCGCCGGCCAGGTAGAAGGCCAGGCCCGGCTCGCAGCGCCGCCAGACCTCGGCCAGCCCTCCGTCCAGCGCCGCCAGGTAGTCGGCGTCGCCGCAGCCGTCGGGCAGCTCCACGTCCAGGTCGCTGGGCTCCTTGCGGAACGGGAAGTTGCGCGCGCCGTGCATGGAGAAGGTGAACACGCTGTCGTCGTCGCGGAAGATGGCCGCCGTGCCGTTGCCCTGGTGCACGTCCAGGTCGATGACCAGCACCTGCAGCCGGCTTGAGCGCTCGGCCTGCATCAGCCGCGCCGCGACGGCCACGTCGTTGAACACGCAGAAGCCCGAGCCCTTGTCCGAGTAGGCATGGTGGGTGCCCCCCGCCATGTTGGCCGCCACGCCCTCGGCCAGCGCGGCGCGCGCCGCGGCAATGCTGGCGCCCACCGAGCGCCGCGAGCGCTCGGCCATGGACGGGCTCCACGGGAAGCCGATCTCGCGCTGCTGGGCGGCACTCAAGCTGCCCTGCTGCACGGCGGCGATGTAGTCGGGCGTGTGCGCCAGCGCCAGTTCGGCGTCGCTGGCGGCCGGTGCCGGCTGCATGCGCAGCAGCCCCGGCTCTCGCTCGAAATGCTCGCGCAGCAGCCGGTACTTGGACTGCGGAAAGCGGTGCCCGGGCGGCAGGGCCAGGCTGTGGGCGTCGGAATGGAAGGCCAGCATGAGCCTCGAACCATAGCCTGCCGGGATGTCGCCGACCGGACACCCCCAATTTGCTGCAGCGCACAAAAAGTTCTTGCATTCCCCGGAACAACCCCTATCATTCGTGTCATGTTGCAGTGCAGCAAAGCACCGCAAGTCGTTCGTCAACCCAGGATAGGAGTCCAACATGCTGACCGCTGAACAAGTCCTCGCTGCTCACAAGGCCAACGTCGAAACCCTCTTCGGCCTGACGAACAAGGCGTTCGAAGGCGTCGAGAAGCTCGTCGAGCTGAACCTGCAGGTCGCCAAGACCGCGCTGGCCGAAGTGGCCGACACCACCGCCGCCGCGCTGTCCGTCAAGGACGCCCAGGAACTGCTGAGCCTGCAGGCCGCCCTGCTGCAGCCGACCGCCGAGAAGGCCGCGTCCTACAGCCGCCACGTCTACGACATCGCCTCCAGCACCGGCGCTGAAGTCGCCAAGGTCGCCGAGAGCCAGTTCGCCGACGCACAGAAGACCTTCTCCACGCTGGTCGACACCGCCGCCAAGAACGCCCCCGCCGGCACCGAGAACGCCGTCGCGCTGGTGAAGTCCGCCGTGGCCGCCGCCAACAACGCGTTCGAGTCCGTGCAGAAGGCCACCAAGCAGGCCGTCGAAGTGGCCGAAGCCAACTTCCAGGCCGCCACGACGCAAGCCGTTAAGGCCTCGCAGACGGCCACCCGCTCCGCCAAGCGCGCCGCGGCCTGATCCGCCTCGTCGTCTGACCGAAAGCCCGGCGCGTCACAGCGCCGGGCTTTTTTCATTCACGCACGCCGACGTCGAGACGTCGCTGGCCCGCCCATGCCGCGCCGCAGCTGAGCGGTCGGCCATTCGTCGGGCCGCGGCGTCGATTCGCCGAATCCGGCCCGCCACGGGCCACAAACCGCGGTCTACTGGCGCCACCACCGCAACCCGGAAAGCGCCGTGCCCAACTGCCCTCCCCGCCATCGCCCCTCGCATGCGGCCCAGCGCGCGCTGTTCGGCCTGGCCGTCATCGCCATCGGCGTGCTGGCGCTGCTGGACAACCTGCACCTGTTCGACGTCGCGCTGCTGCGCACCTTCTGGCCGCTGGCCCTGGTGCTGTGGGGCCTGAGCCGGCTGGTGTTGTGGCGCCACGGCAGCGTGATGTTCAGCCTGGTCGTCATCGGCGTCGGTGCGGTGCTGACGGCGCAGAACCTGGGCTACACCCACATCCAGCTGCGCGATTGGTGGCCGGTGCTCATCATCCTGGCGGGCCTGTCCATGCTGCTGCGCGCCTTC
>DASWWC010000306.1:0-26940 GCA_036401055.1 Roseateles sp. | reverse complement strand
CAAGGTCGGCTCGATCACGTCCATCCAGGCCGTCTACGTCCCCGCGGACGACCTGACCGACCCGTCGCCTGCCACGACCTTCGCCCACTTGGACGCCACCGTCGTGCTGTCGCGTGACATCGCCTCGCTGGGCATCTACCCCGCCGTGGACCCGCTGGACTCGACCAGCCGCCAGATCGACCCCAACGTCGTCGGCGAAGAGCACTACACGACGACCCGCTCGGTGCAGGCCGTGCTGCAGCGCTACAAGGAACTGCGCGACATCATCGCCATCCTGGGTATGGACGAACTGTCGCCGGAAGACAAGCTGGCCGTGGCCCGCGCCCGCAAGATCCAGCGCTTCCTGTCGCAGCCCTTCCACGTCGCCGAAGTGTTCACGGGCACCCCGGGCAAGTACGTGCCGCTGAAGGAAACCATCCGCGGCTTCAAGATGATCGTGGCTGGCGAATGCGACCACCTGCCGGAGCAGGCCTTCTACATGGTCGGCACCATCGATGAGGCGTTTGAGAAGGCCAAGAAGATTCAGTGATGCTGACCGGGGCGCGTACCGTGCCCCGTCTCTCGCAGAACCTTCTTCAACTTTGATCCGCTAAGGAAGATTGACATGGCAACCCTCCACGTCGACGTGGTCTCCGCCGAAGAGCAGATCTTCTCCGGCGAAGCCAAGTTCGTCGCCCTGCCGGGCGAATCCGGCGAGCTCGGCATCCTGCCGCAGCACACGCCGCTGATCACCCGCATCAAGCCGGGCGCCGTGCGCATCGAGCGTGCCGATGGCGGCGAAGAGTTCGTCTTCGTGGCCGGCGGCATCCTGGAAGTGCAGCCCAACCGCGTGACCGTGCTGGCCGACACCGCCATCCGCGGCAAGGACCTCGACGAAGCCAAGGCCACCGAGGCCCTGAAGCTGGCCGAGGAAGCGAAGAAGAACGCCAAGAGCGACATCGACTTCGCCGCCGCGCAAAGCGAGTTCGCCACGATGGCCGCCCAGATCGCGGCGCTGCGGAAGTTCCGCAAGAAGTAAGCACGCTGCCGCTTGCGGTGGTTCTTGAAGGCGACGGGAGTGATCCCGCCGCCTTTTGTCTTTTCTGCGGTATTTGTGCCGCTGTTCCTGGAGAAGTTCGAGGGAGTGCCCCCCTTTGCCATCGCTACACTCGCGCCGCTTTTGTTCTAGGGAGGACCCATGAAAATTCTGAAGATCACGAACAGCAGTCTGGCCGTTTTTGCGCTGGCTGGCACATTGGGCGGCTGCTCGACAACCGAGCAGTCCCGCGCTCTCGAGGTGCCCAAGGTCACCGCAGCGACTGCGCCGACCTACCAGGGTGCCCGTGCGCCCATCGCCGTCGGCAAGTTCGACAACCGCAGCAATTACCAGCGGGGCATCTTCTCGGATGGCATCGACCGGCTGGGTGCGCAGAGCAAGACCATCCTGGTCTCGCATCTGCAGCAGACCAACCGGTTCAGCGTGCTGGACCGTGAGAATCTCGCCGAATCCAAGCAGGAAGCCCAGTTCAAGGGCAGCGCTCAGGCCATCAAGGGCGCGGACTACCTGGTGACGGGCGCGGTCAGCGAGTTTGGTCGCAAGGAAGTGGGCGACAAGCAGCTCTTCGGCGTGTTGGGCCGGGGCAAGACGCAGGTCGCCTACGCCAAGGTCACGCTGAACATCGTCAACTCGGCCACGTCCGAGGTCGTCTATTCGGTGCAAGGTGCCGGAGAGTACAGCCTGTCCGAGCGCGAAGTGCTCGGCTTCGGCAGCACTGCCAGCTACGACGCCACGCTGAATGGCAAGGTGCTGGATCTGGCCATCCGTGAGGCCGTCAACGCACTTACGGCGGGTGTGGACAGCGGCGCCTGGAAGCCCGTGCGGTGAGGTCGCCGATGAAGCATCTGGTCCTCATGGCCTCGCTGCTGCTGGTTGGATGTGCGCAGCCAGTCAAGCCGATCTATCAGTGGGAAGGCTATCAGCCCGCGCTGTACCAGCACATGAAGTCTGATGGCGCCGAGCCAGGCGCGCAGATTCTGGCCCTGGAAGCGCAATTGCAGAAGAACGAGGCCACAGGCGCGGTCACGCCGCCCGGCATGCGCGCGCATCTGGCGATGCTTTACAGCAAGACGGGCGACGATGTGGCGGCCCGCCGCCTGCTGGAGGCAGAGCGGGCCAAGTTCCCGGAATCCACGACCTACGTGGACTTTCTGCTGAAGGCCAAGAGCAGCCAGGGCGCCATGCCGCCCGAGGCGGCCGCAAGCCAATCAAAGATCTGAGGGAGATCGCTGTCATGAACCAGACATTTCGGTCGTGGCGCCGTTGGGCGTACGCCCTCGCCGGCGCCTTCACGCTGCTCGTTCTGCAGGGATGTGCGACACCGCCCAAGCCGTATGACTACACGGCCTACAAGGCTGCCAAGCCCGCATCCATCCTCGTGTTGCCACCGCTGAACGCGACACCGGAAGTGCAGGCCAGGCCCAGCGTGTTGGCGCAGGTAACCATGCCCCTCGCCGAGTCCGGCTACTACGTGCTGCCCGTGTCGCTGGTCGATGAAACGCTGAAGCAGAACGGCGTTCACACCGCAGACGAGGCCCATGCCATCGACGCCGCCAAGCTGCGCGACATCTTCGGCGCCGACGCCGGCCTCTACCTGAAAGTGACGCGCTACGGCTCGGTCTACCGCGTCATCAACAGCGAGACGGCAGTCACGTTGGAGGCGAAGCTGGTGGACCTGCGCAATAGTCAAGTGCTGTGGGAAGGCGCGGCCAGCGCGTCCAGCGCCGAGCAAGGCAACAACAACCAGGGCGGTCTGGTGGGGTTGCTGGTGAAGGCGCTGGTGGAGCAGATCGTCGCGTCTACTACTGACCGCAGCCACCCCATAGCGGGTCTTGCGAGTCAGCGGCTATTGGGGGCGGGTAGCCACAACGGCCTGCTGTTTGGCCCGCGTTCCCCGCACTACGGCAAAGTGGATGACGCAGGGAGGCCGCCGGTCGCGGCGAAGTCGGGCGGCTGATAATCCGTCAAGCTGTAAGCAGCCGCCTGAATGGGCGGCTTTTTCTTTGGCTCTTTGCGCGTTAGCTGAGGACGGCCTGAACCAGACACTGAAAAGGGCGCGTCTGACAAAGACTTGGCGCTATCTGCAATGGACCGCCACTTCCTCTCTGCCCCATAGAGCCATCACTACTTAACGCGCAAAGAGCCTTTTCTTTTGTCTGTCCAGCATGTGCCATGACCCAGTCTAATTCCCACGAGGTCGTTCAACTGCACGCCCCCGACGGCGCCATCGCCAGCATTGCGCTGCATGGCGCGCACCTGCTGTCCTGGCTGCCAGCGGGCGGCGCCGCCGAGCAGCTCTACCTGTCCCCGCGTAGCGAGTTCACGCCCGGCAAGGCCATCCGCGGCGGCGTGCCGGTGTGCTTTCCGCAGTTCGCCGAGCGTGGCCCGCTGCCCAAGCATGGTTTCGCGCGCACGCTGCCGTGGGAACTGGTGAGCAATGCGCAGGGCAAGGACGACGCGCTGGCCGTACTGCGCCTGCGCGACAGCGACGCGACGCGCGCGCTGTGGCCACATGCCTTCGAGCTGGAGCTGAGCGTGCGCGTGGGTGGCCGCAGCATCGACATCGAGCTGGCCTGCGAGAACACCGGTGACGCGCCGCTGCAGTTCACCACCGCGCTGCACACCTATCTGCGTGTGGCGGACCTGGATGCCGTCAGCGTCGAAGGCCTGAGCGGCCTGCGCTACTTCGACAGCATCAAGCAGGCCGAGGCCTTGCAGCGCATGGACTTGCTGCTGACCGGCGAGAAAGGCGTGCTCGATCTGGACCGCATCTATTTCGGCGTGAAGGAACGTCCGCTGCTGGTGGCCGAGGACCGTCGTCAGATCGTCGTGCGTGCGCAGGGCTTCGACGACGCGGTGGTCTGGAACCCGGGCCCCGAGCGTTGTGCGAAGCTGGCCGACATGCCGCCCGAGGGCTGGTCCGAGATGCTGTGTGTGGAGGCTGCCAACGTCGGCCGCCCCATCGAGCTGCAGCCCGGCGAGAGCTGGGTGGGGCGGCAGAGCCTGAGCTTGCCCTGAGTCAGAACCTGCGCGCGGGGCGCCGCCGATAATCCATCGATGTTCGCCCCTCTGCAAAACGACACCTTCCTGCGCGCCTGCCTGCGCCAGCCCACCGACCACACGCCCGTCTGGCTGATGCGTCAGGCCGGCCGCTACCTGCCCGAGTACCGCGCCACGCGCGAGAAGGCCGGCAGCTTCATGGGCCTGGCCACGAACAAGGACTACGCGACCGAGGTCACGCTGCAGCCGCTGGAGCGCTACCCGCTGGATGCGGCCATCCTGTTCAGCGACATCCTGACCGTGCCGGACGCGATGGGCCTGGGCCTGAGCTTCCAGCAAGGCGAGGGGCCGAAGTTCGCCAAGGTCGTGCGCGACGAGGCGGCCGTGGCGGCGTTGGAAGTGCCCGACATGGACAAGCTGCGCTACGTGTTCGACGCGGTCACGTCCATCCGTCAGGCGCTCAACGGCCGCGTGCCGCTGATCGGCTTCTCCGGCAGCCCCTGGACGCTGGCCTGCTACATGGTGGAGGGCGGTGGCTCCGACGACTACCGCCAGGTCAAGAGCCTGATGTACGCCCGCCCGGACCTGATGCACCGCATCCTGGACATCAATGCACGTGCGGTGGCTGCCTACCTGAACGCGCAGATCGAGGCCGGCGCGCAGGCCGTCATGCTGTTCGACTCCTGGGGCGGCGTGCTGGCGGATGGCGCTTTCCAGCAGTTCAGCCTGGCCTACTCGCGCCAGGTGCTGGCCGCCGTGAAAACCGAGCACGAGGGTGTGCGCATCCCGCGCATCCTGTTCACCAAGGGTGGCGGCCTGTGGCTGGACGAGATCGCCGATGCTGGTGCCGACGTGGTGGGCCTGGACTGGACGATGAACCTCGGTGTCGCCCGTGCCCGCGTGGGCGACCGCGTGGCGCTGCAGGGCAACCTGGACCCCAACGTGCTGTTCGCGCCACCCGAGGCCGTGCGTGCCGAAGTGCGGCGTGTGCTGGACAGCTTTGGGCCCCACCCGGGCCACGTTTTCAACCTGGGCCACGGCATCAGCCAGTTCACGCCGCCGGACAGCGTCACGGCCCTGGTGGACGAGGTGCATGGCCACTCGCGCCGGTTGCGCTCGGGCCGTTGACAGGGCGTCAACTCCACAAGGTCCTCGATGACTTATCCCCAAATATTGGGATACGGGCAGGCCGGGCGAAGAATGGTGCGATGCAAATACGCGTTTTCCCGGTGCGCGGCTAAGTGCTTGATTTTCAAGGAAACCCGCAGCGAGCTGCGAAGCGCCACTTCGGGGCGTCGCGCCTGAGGCTGGCGCATGACAGCGATCGACAACGAGATTTGCTCACAAACTTATCCACAGAAATTGTGGGCAACCCGGGACCCCTTGCAAATCATGAACTTGCGGTGGTTTGCTGAGCCGGTACTTCATAAACAGCGCGGAGTTGCATGTGGCTGAGGCCGGGCCTCTCTGCGTGTTGCGCGTCGCGGTTGATGCGCCTCAACACAGCGGCCTGAGCGGCCCGCTTGACTACGCGAGTGAGCAGGTGCTCACGCCGGGCTCGCTGGTGCGGGTGCCGCTGGGCAAGCGCGAGTTGCTGGGGGTGGTCTGGCCCGGCGAGGCGGTGCCGGATCCCGGGCTGGCGCTGAAGCCGCTAACCGCCCGTTTTGACGCGCTGCCACCGCTGGGCGGCGACTGGTGCCGGCTGCTGGATTTCGCCGCCGGCTACTACCAGCGCAGCGTGGGCGAGCTGGCCAGCGCCGTGCTGCCGCCGCAACTGCGCGAACTGTCGCCCGAGCAGTTGGCGGCCCGGCTGCGCAAGCTGGAGCGCAAGCCGGCCAAGACGGGCGCGGCCGAGCCACTGCGGCCGGAGTTGGCGCCCGAGCAGGCGTTGGCCGTCGAGCGCATCCAGGCTCGCATCGCCGGCGGTGCCGCGGGCAAGCCGTTGCTGCTGTTCGGCGTCACCGGCAGCGGCAAGACCGAGGTCTACCTACGGGCGGCCGAGGCGGCGCTGGCGGCGGGGCGGCAAGTGCTGGTGCTGGTGCCCGAGATCAACCTGACGCCGCAACTGGAGGCCCGCTTCACGGAGCGCTTCGCGGCGCTGTTGCCGCAGCCGCTGGCCATCGTGTCGCTGCACAGCGCGCTGACGCCGGCGCAGCGCCTGCAGAACTGGCTGGCCGCCCACCTGGGCCGTGCGCGCCTGGTGCTGGGCACGCGGCTGGCCGTGTTCGCGTCACTGCCGGAGCTGGGTTTGATCGTCGTCGACGAGGAGCACGACCCCTCCTACAAGCAGCAGGACGGTGCCCGCTATTCGGCGCGCGACCTGGCCGTGTGGCGCGCGCACGACCTGAAGATCCCGGTCGTGCTGGGCTCGGCGACTCCGTCGCTGGAGAGCTGGCAGCACGCCGAGTCGGGGCGTTACGAGCGGCTGACGCTGGCCACGCGCATCGGTGGCGGCGCGCTGCCCACGGTCAGGCTGTTCGACATGAAGGCGCTGCCGCCGTCGCCCGGCGTGACGACGGCGCTGACCGCGCCGCTGCTGGCCGAGCTGAAGCGCCGGCTGGAGCGCGGCGAGCAAAGCCTGGTGTTCCTGAACCGCCGCGGCTACGCGCCCGTGCTGCATTGCGGGGAATGCCAGTGGAAGAGCGACTGCCCGCACTGCAGCGCCTGGCGGGTCTTCCACAAACGCGACCGCACACTGCGCTGCCATCACTGCGGCTACACCGAGCGTGTGCCCGCTGCCTGCCCGAACTGCGGCAATCACGACATCGCGCCGTTGGGCCGAGGCACCGAGCGGCTGGAGGAGCAGCTGGCCGAGGCGTTGCCCGGCGCGCGCGTACTGCGCATCGACGCCGACTCCACGCGCCGCAAGGGCGAGCTGGAGGCCCAGCTGAAGGCCGTGCACGACGGCGACGTGGACATCCTGGTCGGCACGCAGATGGTGACCAAGGGGCACGACTTCCGGCGCATCCGCTTCGTCGCGGCGGTGAACCCGGACGGTGCGTTGTTCAGCAGCGACTTCCGCGCGCCCGAGCGCCTGTTCGCGCTGCTGATGCAGGCCGGCGGCCGGGCGGGGCGCGACGCCTCAGGTGAATCGCCGAGCGAGATGTGGGTGCAGACCTGGCATCGCGACCACGGGCTGTACCAGGCGCTGGCGCGGCACGACTACGAGCGCTTTGCGCGCGACCAACTGGCCGAGCGCCAGTCGGCCGGGCTGCCACCGTTTTCGCACCTGGCCTTGCTGCGCGCCGAGGCGCGCACCGCGGAGGCGGCCAAGGCCTTCCTGACCGCGGCGGCCGAGCTGTTGCAGGACAGCCACGTGCTGGTCTACCCGCCCGTGCCGCATGCGGTGGCGCGGGTAGCGGACGTGGAGCGCATGCAGATGCTGGTGGAGGCCGGCCAGCGCGGACGGCTGCAGGCTTTCCTGCGGGAGTGGGTGCCGGCGCTGATCGCGCTGAAGCGCGAGCACAAGGCGGTACTGCGCTGGGCCGTGGACGTGGACCCGCTGGCGATCTGACGGCGCGGCGGCTGGGCCTCAGCGCCGGGGCGTGTGGGGCAGGGTGCTGGCCAGCGCGGCGGCGCGGCGCTGCTGCTCCTGGCGGCGCAGCGCGCGTACCGCCGGGCGGAACAGCAGGTAGCCGATCACGCCCAGGCCCATCAGCAGCACGCCGGCATCGATGTCCGTGATGAAGCCGTCGTCCCGGCCGCCGTCGATCTCGGCCGGCGCCTGGCCCTGCGTCCAGCGGCTGCCGTTCAAGGCCGTCAGCCCGGTCGAGCCGAAGCGGCTGGCGTCCGCCACCACCGTGGCCGCGCGCGAGTCCAGCGCCGCCTTGGCCTGGGCGTCAGGCGTGGCACCGGCTCCTGCGGAGGAGCACAGGGCGGCAAGGATGGCAGCGAGGACGAGGGCTTTCATGATGCGGGCTCACCGTGAAACTGAAGGGCTGGGACGCATTGTTCGCAGCCTAGCGTGGCTGCGGTGTGAAGACTTCACGCGCTCGGGGGGGACCCCCGCGAATGGGCGATCAAGCCCCATCGGGCTATTGCCATCGCCGCCGAATCGGCGTCAATCCCGCGGCGGCGCGTCGGCCTGGGCCGACACCTTGGCGGCCAGTTCGGCGCGCAGGCGCTTGAGCTTCTCGCGCGGATCCTCGCGCGTGCCGCCCTCGTTGAGCTTCATCTCGGCCAGGAAGCGGCTGGGAATGCCCACCACCGTGTCGCGGCCCTTCTTGCGGCGGCGCAGCGTCGAGACGGCCAACGTCGTGCGGGCACGGGTGATGCCCACGTACATGAGGCGGCGCTCCTCTTGCAGCGCCTCGGCGGTCAGCTCGGCTTCCTCGCGCTTGAAGGGCAGCAGGCCCTCGTTGACGCCGGCCAGCACGACGTGCGGCCATTCCAGCCCCTTGGACGCGTGCAGCGTCGTCAGCGTGACCTGGTCCTGCTCCTCGCCGCGCTCGGCCAGGCTCAGGATGACGGAGATGGTCTGGGCCACGTCCAGCACGCTCTGCTTGGGCTCGGTGAAGCTGACGCCGCCTTCCTCGCTTTGCTGGCCGCCGCAGCGCTTGGCCACCCAGTCGACGAAGTCCAGCACATTGCCCCAGCGCGCCTGGGCGACCTTCTCGTTCTCCTCGTTGTCGACCAGATGCTGCTCGTAGGCGATGTCCTTCAACCATTCGGTCAGCATCGCGTGCGCGGCGGTGTGGCCTTCGGTGTGGCGGGCCTTGTATTGCAGCTCGTTCACGTAGCGACCGAACTCGTGCAGGCTGTCCAGTCCGCGCTTGGTCAGCGCGGTGGCCAGGCTCTCGGAGAACAGCGCCTCGAACATGCTGCACTTCCACTGCTTCGAGAACTCGCCTAAAGCGCCCAGCGTCGTGTGGCCGATGCCGCGCTTGGGCGTGGTCACGGCGCGCAGGAAGGCCGGGTCGTCGTCCTGGTTCACCAGCAGCCGCAGCCAGGCGCACAAGTCCTTGATCTCGGCCTTGTCGAAGAAACTCTGGCCGCCCGACACCTTGTACGGGATCTGCGCGCGGCGCAGCGCCTGCTCGAATACCCGTGCCTGGTGGTTGGCGCGGTACAGGATGGCGAACTCGCGAAACTCTGCCGCCTTGCCGTCCGCACGCAGTTGCTGGATGCGCGCGACGGCGCGCTCGGCCTCGTGCTCTTCGCCATCGGCCTCCAGCAGCGCGATGGGCTCGCCGTCGCCGTACTCGCTCCACAGCTTCTTCTCGAACAGCTTGGGGTTGCCGGCGATGACGTTGTTGGCTGCGCGCAGGATGGCACCCGTCGAGCGGTAGTTCTGCTCCAGCGGGATGACCTTGAGCGCCGGGTAGTCGGTGGGCAGGCGCTTCAGGTTCTCGATGGTGGCGCCGCGCCAGCCGTAGATGGACTGGTCGTCGTCGCCCACGGCGGTGAACATGCCGCGCTCGCCCACCAGCGCCTTCAGCAATTCGTACTGCACGGCGTTGGTGTCCTGGTACTCGTCCACCAGCACGTAGCGCAGCTTGTTCTGCCACTTCTCGCGCGCCTCGGCGTCGGTGGTCAGCAGCTTCAGCGGCAGCGTGATGAGGTCGTCGAAGTCCACGGCCTGGTAGGCGGCCAGGCGTTCCTGATAGCGCACCATGACGGCAGCGGCGGCGCGCTCGTCGTCGTCCGCGGCGATCTGCGCGGCCTGCAACGGCCCGATGCCGTTGTTCTTCCACAGCGAGATGGTCCACTGCCAGCGCTGTGCCTGCTTGGCGTCCGTCGTGCCGCCGGCGTCCTTCAGCACGTTGAGCACATCGTCGCTGTCGAGAATGGAGAACTGTTCCTTCAGCCCCAGGCGCGTGCCTTCCTCGCGCAGCAGGCGCACGCCCAGCGAGTGGAAGGTGGAGATGGCCAGATCCTTGGCGGCCTTCTTGCCCACCAGAAGCTTGGCGCGCTCGCGCATTTCCTGCGCCGCCTTGTTCGTGAAGGTGATGGCGGCGATCTGGCTGGCCCGGTAGCCCGATGCGAGCAACTGGGCGATCTTGGTCGTGATGACCTTGGTCTTGCCCGAGCCGGCGCCAGCGATGACGAGGCAGGGGCCGCTCAGGTGGTAGACGGCTTCGAGCTGGGCCGGGTTGAGGCCGGCGGCGGGTGACGGGGCGGACATGGGGCGCGCATCATGCCACTCGCGCGACACCCTCTCCTGGTAGCGCCCGCAGTCCCAGCCCCAGCAGCAGCAGCGCAAAGAACAGGAAGCCGATGCGCGGTGCGTCCAGCAGGCTGTCGAACGCGCCCACCGTGCCGAAGCCGATCAGCGCCGCGACGATGGCTGGCGCCAGCGGGTGGTCGCGGCCGCGGCCGAAGCTCAGGCGCACCAGCACCAGCACATACAGGCTGCCGGCCAGCGCCAGCCCGATCAGGCCCTGCTCGAACAGCACATGCAGCGCCGCGTTCTTGATGTGCCAGGGCAGGTGGTGGCGGTCGCTGGAGAAGAACCAGTGCGCCATCTCGCGGTTGAAATCGCCGTTGACCAGCAGTGCCCGGCCCTGGCTGTCGTGCATGGCGATGCGGCTGATGTCCACGCGTGCGCCACGGCTGCCCAGCGACAGCGAGAACGTGACGAAGCGTGGCGCCCACCAGTCGCCACCCATGGCCGCCACCGGCCCCAGCTTGAACTGCTGGGTCTGCCAGGATGCGGGGGCATCTGTGGGCGCATCCGCGGCGCGCTGCGGCTTCAGCACGGTCTCGGCGCTGACGCAGTTGTCCGGATACAGCAGGTTCTTCTCGCACAGCTGCAGGGCGAGGACGGCGTCCTGCGCCGTGCGGCTGACCAGCGTCACCGTGACCGGGCCCGGCGCCGGTGCCGCGATGCGCTGGCTCACGCGGAACTGCTCGCCGCGACCCAGGATGTGCTTGCCCGCGGTCAGCGCCAGAAAGGCCTCGCTCTCGTCGGTGCGCAGCCGGTAATCACCCACCTGATAGTTCTCGGGGCCCTCATACAGATTGCTGGCCACGAAGCGGCCGGACCCCTTGCCCAGCAGCCATTGCCGCCCGCCGTGCAGCAGGCGCAGGCCATCGTGCCAATGCGTCAGCCGGGTCTGGCCGTCCTCCTTCCAGGTCGCGACGCGGTCACGCAGATAGGCGCCGCCCCCCAGTGCCGCCACGACGGCCATCACCAGCAGCAGCCCGGCCACCAGCAGCGCGCGCTTGCGCCAGCCCGCCGCGCCGGTGCTGCCGCGACCTTGCAGGGGCCACAGCCGTTGCTCCAGCAGCATGGCTGCGAACACGCCGGCCAGCGCTAGGCCCGCGGCCAGCGAGGTCCAGCGGCCGGTCGTGCCGCCCCAGTAGTCGGCCACGATGACCATGGTCGCCAGCAGCCAGAACCAGGCCGTGGTCACCAGCATCACATAGATGGGGCGGGTCTGGTCGGGCTTGTCCAGCCAGCGCAGCGCCGCGCAGCACAGCAGTGCGACGACGTTCAGCACATAGGCGGCCTTGGGCACGGCCATGGACAGCGCCCAGCTCGCCGCGCCCAGCAGCAGCGCCAGCAGGCCCCCCATGATCAATGCCGTCAGCCGTTGCCCCAGCTTGGGACGCCACAGGCTGGCGGGCAGCATCAGCAGCACCACCATGACGAAGAACAGCGCCAGCAGGCCGCGGTAGCCGCCGCCACCGAACACCAGCGCCGCGGCCAGCGCAAAGGCCGCGGCCATGGCCAGTGCGCCCATCTTGGCCAGGCGCGGCAGCGGCTCGTCCACGGCACCCAGCGTGCTGTCGGGGTGGCTGCTGCTCTCCGGGCCGGAGCCGGCCGCACGGCGCCGCTGCGCGTCGGCCAGCATGACCATGGGCAGCAGCGCCAGTGGCAGCGCGAGATACACGCCGCGCGAGAAGGTCGTCAGCACCGCGTAGACCGCCAGCAGCGTGATGCCCATGCCGATGGCGAAGTGCCAGGGCGAGCGCGTGCGCAGCAGCGCCAGCAGCGCGAACGGCAGCGTCAGCACCAGGAAGCCGTCCAGTGCCGCGCCGCCCACGTGCATCTCCCAGAACAGCGCGGTCGTGCGGTAGTCGGTGGAGAAGTCCAGCAGCCCCGTGTAAGCCAGGCGCTCCCACAGCGCCGCGGCGCAGCCACCGGCCAGCGCCAGCACCAGACCCAGCAGCAGCCCGCGCGAGAAGCCGCGGGGCCGCGCAGCGGCCGCGGCCGTCCACAGCGGCAGCAGCGCCAGCACCAGGAACAGGGCCTTGGCGTTGCGCACCGAGTTCATGGCCTCGTGATAGCCATGGAACCAGCCGAACTGGAAGCCGCCGGCGTCGGCAAAGCCGCGCTTGACGCTCCACAGCGTGGACAGCGCCAGCGCCAGCACCAGCAGCAGGGCCAGCGGCGAATAGACCAGGCCGTGGCGCCAGGCCGGCGCGCGGTCGCGGGCATTCAGCTGCAGCGCATAGGCCAGATAGCCGCCGCAACCGCAGGCGGTGACGAGGAGGTCCATCTCCTCGAAGCTGATCCAGCCGCTCCACGGCGCCAGGCCGATCAGCGGCAGCGGCGCGAACAGCAGCAGCGGCGTCTTGACCCAGAACAGCGCCGCGGCCAGCACGGCCAGGCCCCAGGCGGCCAGCGCCAGCGGGCCGGACAGCGGGTGGTGCCAGGCCAGCTCGGCGCCGACCAGGCCCAGGCCCATGCCCCCGGCCAGTGCCAGCCATTGCGTGCGGGTGCTGGGTAGCCTGAGCTGCAGCTCGCCCAGGCCCAGCAGGCCGGCGGCCGGCGTGGCGCCGACGGCGGCCATCAGCGCTTGCGCCGCAGCGCGGCCAGCAGCCCCAGCCCGCCCAGCAGCAGCGCGGCGCCGGCCGGCTCGGGCACGGCGGTGACCTGGATGTTGTCGATGCCGACGACCTCGCCCGGCCCGGCATGGAATTCGCCGTTGATGGTCAGGCTGGTCACGTTGGCGAGCACGCTGCTCAGCAGTGTCGCGTCACCCCAGCCGGCGGCGGAGGACAGCGTCACGCTGTAGCGGGCCCATGAGTTGTCGGCTGGCAGTCCGCTGGGCGCGATGTCGAGCAACACGCTGCCGCCCGGGCCGCTGATCCTGATCTCGCCGAACCCGGCCCAGTCGATGGACGCGTCGTCGACCCGGCGCGCATCGAAGGACAAGGTGCCGCCGAGGTAGGCCGACCAGTTGCCCAGCCAGGCGGAGGGCGCGGACAGCAGGATGTCGGTGTCGCCGTTGGTGTCTTCCAGCTGCAGCCAGCCGCCGCCGTTGCCCCCGCTGGGCTGCCAGGTCTGAATCCCGTCGCCGGTCAGGGTCCAGCCCTCGGCTCCGCTGTCGAAGCCGGCCGCCGAGGCGGCCAGGGGCAGGGTGATCAGCAGCGCAGGCAGCAGCGAACGGGCCATGGCGAACCTCCGGGATGGGGGCCGCATTGTTGCCGAGCGCCGTGCGCGGCGCACCCCCAAACAATCCCCCGGAACGCAGGCCGGCTCAGGGTGTGGCGGTGCCCAGGCCCAGCAGGCGGCGCCACCAGGCCGGGCGGCTGGCGGACGCGGTGGCGGGGCGGTCCGCCGCAGCGCTGCGCGGCGGGGCCAGTCCCAGCCACTCGCGCAGCTCGTCGGCCATGCCCTCGGCGCCGCGCGTGCGCAGCTCGGGCGACTCGGCCATCGCCGCGCGCAGCAGCGCGTCCAGCTTGAGCTGTTGCTCCTCGCGCAGCAGCGGCCACAGGTCGGCGGCGCTGCTGCGCAGCGGCGCGGGGCCCTTGGGCGTGTCTTCCCAGCCGCAGATCAGCACGCGTGCGAAGGCGCCCAGGCCGTAGACCTCGCTGGCCAGGCTGGGCGGGCCGCCGGCGCGGCGCTCGGGCGCGACGAAGGCCGGCGCGGCACCCAGGCTGAGGCCGCGGTCGAAGGGGTCGGTGGGGTCGGGGATGCGCGCCAGGCCCAGGCCCATCAGCCGCACCTGGCCCTTGGGGCCCAGCCACACCATGGAGGGGTCCAGCTCGGCCAGCAGCCAGCCCTGCTGATGGGCGGAGCGCAGCGCCTCGCACAACTGCACCAGCAGCTCGATGCGCTGGCGCAGGCCCAGCTGGTGCAGCTGGGGCAGCAGCGGCTCGCCGTGCTCGCCTTCGATGATCAGATAAGGATGGGCGTCGGGCGTCACGCCGCTGTCGCTGGGCACCGCGATGTGCGGGTGCTGCAGCCGGGCCAGGTCGCCGGCCTGGTCGGCATAGCGCAGCATGACGCCGGCACCCTGATCGCTGCGGTCCAGCACCAGCACGGCCGCCTTCTGCTCCGTGGCCATGCCGTGGTGCGCGCCGTACCACTGGCCGGCGTGGGCCTGCTCGCCGTCCGGCAGCGGTTTCTCCAGGCGCCAGACGCCCAGCACCTGGCCCTCGTCCAGCGGGGCGGCGGCGGCGGGAGGTGGCAGCTTGACGTTGGGCATGCGCATGCACCGCATATTAGGGGTGACCCGGAGGAGGCGGCCATCCCACGCTGTCACAAACCGGGTACGCCCGCGCATTCGCTCACGGCGACCGCGACGGTGGCCGTTGTCGAAAGCTGGGGCGGGCGGCCTCCGGGATACTGGATCTCGGGCACGCAATAGCCATACCCACGCCCCCCCCATGCTCGCCGTCCTCGCCACGACCTTTCCCTTCTTCGCGCTGGTGCTGTGCGGCTGGCTGGCCGCCGAGAGCGGGCGGCTGCCGGACGCCGCCATCCCGGGGCTGAACGGCTTCGTGCTGTTCTTTGCGCTGCCCTGCCTGCTGTTCCGCTTCGGGCGCGACACGCCGCTGCTGGAGCTGCTGAACCCGGCGCTGCTGGGCGTCTACCTCGCGGCGGCGCTGCTCATCGTGTTCTTCACGATCGCGGTGACGCGGTCGCCGCAGCTCGGCATGAAGGATGCCGCCCTGGGCGCGCTCGTGGCGGCCTTTCCCAACACCGGCTTCATGGGCGTGCCGCTGATCGTCGCGTTGCTGGGCGCTTCGGCCGGCGGCGTCGTCGTCAGCACCATCCTGGCCGACCTGTTCGTGACCAGCTCGGTCTGCATCGCGCTGGCCCAGGCGGGCACCCACCTGCGCGGCGAGCGTGCCGCCTTCGTGCAGGCGCTGAAGGCGGCGGGCTCCAACCCGCTGCCCTGGGCCATCGCCGTCGGCGCCGTGCTGGGCGGCAGCGGGCTGGAGCTGCCCGGGCCGCTGAACAAGGCGATCGCGATGCTGGGCGACGCGGCCTCGCCGGTGGCCTTGTTCACCATCGGTGCGGTGCTGAGCCGCTCGGGCCGTGCCAACCGCGCCGCCGGCCGCACGACGCCGGCGCGGCTGTACCTGCCGGTGGCGGCCATCAAGCTGCTGCTGCACCCGGCGCTGGTGTTTGCGCTGGCGACGGCGGCCCGCTGGCTGGGCGCGCCGCTGTCGCAGGGCCAGCTCGTCGCGCTGACGCTGGCGGCCGCGCTGCCCAGCGCCAGCAACGTGTCGCTGCTGGCCGAGCGCTATGGCGCCGACAACGGCCGCATCGCGCGCATCATCCTGGCCTCCACCGCGGCGGCCTTCCTGAGCTTCAGCGCGCTGGCGACGCTGCTGATCGCGCCAGCGGCAGGCTGACCATCACGCGCAGTCCGCCGCCATCGCGGTTGGCCAGCGCCACGCTGCCGTCGTGCGCCTCGGCGATCTCGCGCACCAGCGCCAGCCCCAGGCCGGTGCCGCCCTGGCCGCCCGGCTCGGCGCGCTTGGTCGAATAGAAGGGCAGCAGCGCCTGCGCCAGCACGGCCTCGTTCATGCCGGGGCCGCGGTCCAGCACCTCAATGCGCAGCTCGCCGCCGGCCGTGGCCAGCCGCAGCGCGACCTCGTCGGGGTCGCTGCCGGATTCGTGCGCGTTCTTGATGAGGTTGAGCAGCGCCTGCTCGATCTGTGCCGCGTCGAACCAGCCCGGCCCAGCCGGCGGCTCGCCGTCGAGCCTGAACTCGCCCAGCGTCGCCAGCCGGTCGAGGAAGGCCTGCCAGTCCACCGCCTCGCGCCGCGGCGCTGGCAGCTTGGCGAAGCTGGCGTAGCCGCTGAGGAACCCATGCAGGTGGGCCGCGCGTGAGGCTATGCTGGCCAGCACCTGCGGCAGCCGCTCGGTGTCGCCGCGCCGGGCCAGCTCCGCGCCGCTGTGGGCCAGCGACGAGATCGGCGCCAGCGAGTTGTTCAGCTCGTGGCTCAGCACGCGGATGACGCGCTTCCACGTCGCCACCTCGGCGCGCGACAGCTCGCGCGTCATGCGCCGCAGCAGCCGCAGCCGGTGCGGCTGGCCCTGCAGCCGGAAGGCGTGCGTGCTGTGGTGGAAGGTCTCTTCCGCGCCGTCCTCGTCCAGCTTGACGGCGAACAGCCGGTCGGCCTCGCCGGCCAGCGCCTCGCGCAGCGGTTCGGGCAGCGGCGCGACGACGGCGGCGAAGTCCAGGCCGACCAGGCTGCGCCCGTCGCCCAGCAGCTGGCGTGCGGCCAGGTTGGCGATGGCGATCTTGCCGCCGGGGCCGGTCAGCACCAGCGCGGTGGGCGTGTTCTGCACCACGGTGTCCAGCAGCAGCTCGCGCTGGGCCAGATGCTGGCGCTGCTCGCGCAGGCTCAGGCCCAGCTCGGCGTGCAGCCGCGCCAGCTCGGCCAGCTCCCGCGGGCCCTCGGCCACCAGGTTGAGGCTGAAGTCGCCGTCGCGGTAGCTCAGCACCGAGCCCTCCAGCGCGCGCGTCAGCCGCTGCAGCGGCGCCAGCCAGCGCGCGGCCAGCCAGGCCAGCAGCGGCAGCATCACCGCGACGGCGGCGCCCAGCGCGACGGCGTCCGCCAGCCCCAGCCGACGCACGCCCAGGATGACCAGCGGCGGCACGGCGGCGGCCGTTGCGAGCGAGAGCAGTGCGCGCGTGCGCAGCGACAGCGGCGCCAGCCACTTCATGGGGCGATGCCGTAACGCTCCAGCCGCCGGTATAGCGCCTGGCGCGACAGGCCCAGCTGCGTCGCCGCGCGGCTCACGTTGCCACTCGCCGATGCCAGCGCCGCGACAACGGCGTCGCGGCTGGGTTCGTCCAGGTTCCGGTACGCAGCACCGCTGCCCGGGGCCTCGTCCAGTCCGAGCAGCGTTGGCGTGACCTCGCCGCCCGCGCACAGCAGCGCCGCGCGTTCCACCGCGTTCTTCAGCTCGCGCACATTGCCGGGCCAGCGGTGGGCCAGCAGCGCGTCGCGTGCCGTGTCGGACAGCCGCGCGCGGCCGGCCAGGAAATGCTCGGCCAGCGGCAGCACGTCGTCGCGGCGCTCGGCCAGCGCGGGCAGCTTCAGTTCGATGAGATTGAGGCGGTAGAACAAGTCCTCGCGGAAGGCGCCGGTCTTCACCATCGCGCGCAGGTCGGCGTTGGTGGCCGACAGCACGCGCACGCGGGTCTGGCGTGTCTTGCTGGAACCCAGGCGCTCGAACTGGCCGGTCTCCAGCACGCGAAGCAGCTTCATCTGGCCGGCCAGCGGCAGGTTGGCGATCTCGTCGAGGAACAGCGTGCCGCCGTCCGCCGCCTCGAAACGGCCAACGCGCGCCTTGGCCGCACCGGTGTAGGCGCCGCTGTCGCTGCCGAACAGCTCGGCCTCGATGAGGTCGGCCGGTAGCGCGCCGCAGTTCAGCGCGACGAAGGCGCCGTCCTTGGCCGCCGAATTCGCATGCACGAAGGCCGCGATGCGCTCCTTGCCGGCGCCGTTGGGGCCGGTGATGAGCACCGGCACCGGCGCCGCGGCGATCTGGCCGGCCAGCTCCAGCAGATTGGCCATCGCGTCCGATGCGAACACCACGCCGGCCAGGTCGTAGCGCCGTGCCAGCGCCGCGCGCCGCGTGGCCCGTGCCTCGCGCAGCTGCGCAATCTCGCGGTTGGCCTCGCCCAGCTCCAGCAGGTTCTCGACGGTGGCCACCAGCTTGGCGTCGTCCCACGGTTTGGCGAGATAGTCGGCCGCGCCGGCCTTCACGAGCGCGACGGCCGCGTCCAGCCGCGTCCAGGCGGTCAACAGGATGATGGGCAGGTCGGGGCGCTTCGCGCGTATCGCGCGGAACAGCGCCTCGCCTTCCTCGCCCGACGTCGTGTCGGCCGTGAAGTTCATGTCCTGGATGACCAGGCCGAACGGCCGCGTCTCCAGCAGCGCCAGGCCGGCCTCGGGGCTGGCGGCGACGCTGGCCTCGATGTCGTGCAGGGACAGCAATAGCTCCAGCGCCTGGCACACGCCGGGGTGGTCGTCGATGATGAGGACGCGTCTCATGGCTGCCTGGCGTCGTTGCGTGTGAGGCGATGAGAAGATAGAGCCGACAGGGGGCATGGGTGTCGCATGAGGCGAGGATAGCGGCGCGCCCGGCGTCAGAATCGCGACTCTCTTCACCGGGCGATGCCGTGCGCTGTCGATGGCGTCGCCCGCCAACCTTTGGTCGGGTATGCATGACCCCGCTTTGAGCCACCGCGAGGATTTCGCCGAACTGCTGAGCCAGATTCAGCAGGCGCGGCGGCGCGTCTTTGCCCAGGCCAACATCGCCCTGATCGATTTGTACTGGCGCATCGGGCAGACCTTGAGCCACAAGGTGGCCGATGGCGGCTGGGGCAAGGGGGTGGTGGCCGAGCTGGCACGCTACATCGCCCAGGCGGACCCGGCGATCAAGGGCTTCAGCGACAAGAACCTCTGGCGCATGAAGCAGTTCTACGAGGCCTACAAGGGCGACTCGGGCGATGTAGAACTCTCAGCGCTGTTGAGAGAACTGCCGTGGTCCCACAACCTGGCCATCTTCTCGCGCTGCAAGACGGCTCAGGAGCGGCGCTTCTACCTCGCGCTGGCCGCCAGGGAGCGCTACAGCGTCCGAGAGCTGGACCGCCAGATCAGCGCCAGCACGTTCGAGCGCGCCCTGGCCGCCCCGGCGAAGCTCTCGACGGCGTTGAGAGAAATGCACCCCGCTGCCGGCGAGGCCTTCAAAGACCACTACGTGCTCGAATTTCTGGGCCTGCCCGAGCCGCACAGCGAGGGCGACCTGAAGCGCGCCCTGGTGCAGCACATGAGGGCTTTCGTGCTGGAACTGGGCAAGGACTTCCTGTTCGTTGGCGAGGAATTCCGCCTTCAGGTGGGCAGCCAGGACTTCTTCATCGACCTGCTGTTCTTCCACCGCGGCCTGTCGGCGCTGGTGGCTTTCGAGTTGAAGGTCGGTCCCTTCAAGCCCGAACACATGGGCCAGCTCAACTTCTACCTGGAGGCGCTGGACCGCGACGTGAAGAAGCCGCACGAGAACCCCAGCATCGGTGTGCTGCTGTGCCGAGACAAGGACGACGAGGTGGTGGAGTACGCCTTATCACGCAACCTGTCCCCCGCGCTGGTGGCGCAGTACCAACTGCAGCTGCCCGACAAGCAGGTGATTGCTGCCCGGCTGCATGAACTGCTGGCGATGCACGAGGGGACAGGCGATGAGTGAAAGAAAGCCCGCCATGAGCGAAAAAAAGATCGAGCTGTACGACGGCCCTGCCGGTGGCTGGGGCGCGCTGAAGAGCGTGGCCCATCACCTGCACGAGCAGGGCGTGGCCGTGAAGGGCGCCAAGACGCTGCTGCATGCCAACCAGACCGACGGCTTCGACTGCCCCGGCTGCGCGTGGCCGGACCGCGATCACCGCTCGACCTTCGAGTTCTGCGAGAACGGCGCCAAGGCCGTGGCGGCCGAGGCGACGGCGCGGCGGGCGACGCCCGAGGTCATAGCCGCGAAGACCTTGAAGGAATGGGCCGAAGCCTCGGACTACGAACTGGAAGCCACCGGCCGCCTGACCGAGCCGCTGACCTACAACCCGCAGACCGACCGCTACCAGCGCACCACCTGGGACGCCGCTTTCGCGCTGATCGCACGCGAACTGCAAGCGCTGCCCGACCCCAATCAGGCCATCTTCTACACATCGGGCCGCACCAGCAACGAGGCTGCCTTCCTGTACCAGCTGTTCGTGCGCGAGTACGGCACCAACAACTTCCCGGACTGCTCCAACATGTGCCACGAGCCCAGCGGCTCGGCGATGAAACCCACCATCGGCGTGGGCAAGGGCACGGTGACGTTGGCGGATTTCGAGCTGGCGGACTGCATCCTTGTGTTCGGCCAGAACCCCGGCACCAACCACCCGCGCATGCTGGGCGAGCTGCGTGCGGCCCGCAAGCGCGGCGCACGCATCGTCAGCTTCAACCCGCTGCGCGAGCGCGGGCTGGAGCGCTTTGCCGACCCGCAGAACGCGATGGAGATGGCGACGCTGGGCGACTCGCCGATCAGCAGCCACTACTTCCAGCTGAAGGTGGGCGGCGACTTCGCGCTGCTGAAGGGCATGTGCAAGCGCGTCGTCGAGCGCGACGCGCTGGACCGCGAGTTCATCGCGCAGCACACGGCGGGGTTCGACGACTTCGTGGCCGAGCTGCGCGAGCAGTCGTGGGCGCCGCTGGTCGAAGCCTCGGGTCTGACGCGCGAGCAGATCGAACAGGCCGCCGACCTCTACATCGCGGCCGAGCGCGCCATCGTCTGCTGGGGCATGGGCATCACGCAGCACCGGCATTCGGTGGCCACCATCCAGATGATCGTCAACCTGCTGCTGCTGCGCGGCAACCTGGGCCGGCCGGGCGCGGGCGCCTGCCCGGTGCGCGGCCACAGCAACGTGCAGGGCGACCGCACGATGGGCATCTACGAGAAGCCGTCTGCCGAGTTCCTGGACAAGCTCGGCGAGGTCTTCGGCTTCGAGCCGCCGCGCGCGCACGGCTTCGACACGGTCGGCGCCATCCAGGCCATGCTGGACGGCCGCGGCAAGGTGTTCATCGCCATGGGCGGCAACTTCGCCGCGGCCACGCCGGACACGGCCGCCACCTGGCGCGCGCTGCGCCGCTGCGAGCTGACCGTGCACATCACGACCAAGTTCAACCGCAGCCACGTCGTGCATGGCCGGCAGGCGCTGGTGCTGCCGGTGCTGGGCCGCACCGAGATCGACGTGCAGGCCAGCGGGCCTCAGGGCGTCACGGTGGAGGACTCGATGAGCATGGTGCACCTGTCGGCCGGCATGAACGCGCCGGCGTCGGAGCACCTGCTGTCCGAACCAATGCTGGTCGCCCGCATGGCCGCGGCCACGCTGACGAACAGCCGCACGCCGTGGTTGCAGCTGGCCGGCGACTACGCGGCAATCCGCGACAAGATCGAGGCCGTGCTGCCCGACTTCGCCGGCTTCAACGAGAAGATCAAGGCGCCGGGCGGCTTCCGGCTGCGCAACACGGCCAGCGAGCGCGTGTGGGTGACGGCATCCGGCAAGGCCCAGTTCAGCACGCATGCCATGCCCACCGACCTCGCCGTCGAACGCGTGGCGGACCGCCAACGCGACGTGCGCGTGTTCACGCTGACCACACTGCGCTCGCACGACCAGTACAACACCACCATCTACGGCCACGACGACCGCTACCGCGGCGTCTACGGCCACCGCCGCGTGGTCTTCATCCACGCCGACGACATCCGCGACCTGGGCCTGAAGGCCGGCGACTGGGTGGACATCACCAGCCTCTACGTCGGCGAAGGCAGCGACGACGTGCAGCAGCGCCGCGCCGAACGCTTCCTGCTGGTGGCCTACGACATCCCGCGCGGCTGCCTGGCCAGCTACTACCCCGAGACCAACACGCTGGTGCCGCTGGAGAGCTTTTCGCTGTTGGCGCGAACGCCCACGTCCAAGTCCATCCCCGTCGTGCTGAGCCCGCATGCGCGATGAAGACGCGCTGCTGAGCCTGCTGCTGGAACTGGACCAGGGCGAGGGTGTCGCGCTGGCGCGGCTGGCCAAGCGGCTGGATCAGCGCGTCAGCGTGCTGCTGCGCCTGGGCACGGGGCTGAGCGATGCCGTCGTCGGCGGCCTCCCGGGGCCCGGCTGGCTGCGCATGGCCTGCGATGACGCCGGCCGCTGGACCGCCCACCTCACTCCCATCGGCCGCGAGGCCGCACGCCAAAGGATTGCCGCGCCATGAAGCTGCTGGGCCGCCTCACTTCCATCAACGTCCGCAAGGTCGCCTGGACCGCCCGCCTGCTGGGCCTGGACCTGCCGCGCGAGGACTGGGGCACGGGTTTCCGCTCCACGCAGGAGCCGGACTACCTGGCGCTCAATCCGAACGCGCTGATCCCCGTCCTCCTCGATGGCGACTTCGTGCTGTGGGAGAGCAACAGCATCTGCCGCTACCTGGCGGCCAGGCAGGGCGACACCGGCCTGCTGCCCGCCGAGCCGCAGGCGCGCGCCAAGGTGGAGCAGTGGATGGACTGGCAGGCCGGCGAGCTGAACAACTCGTGGCGCGTGGCCTTCATGGCCCTGGTGCGCGGCCAGCCGGCGACGCCGGAAGCCATCGAGGCCGGCGTGGCGAGCTGGAATCGGCACATGGGCATGCTGGACGCGCATCTCGCCCGCACCGGCGCGCACGTCTGCGGTGCCGACTTCACGCTGGCCGACGTGGTGCTGGGCCTGTCCGCACAGCGCTGGAAGAACGCGCCCATCGCCCGCGCCGAACTACCGGCGGTGGACGCCTGGCTGCAGCGCCTGGCGGCCCGACCGGGGTTTGCGGACTACGTGGACAACGGCATGCCGTGAGGGGGCCGGGTTACAGCTTGCGGCCGGAGTCCAGTAGCCGCTCGCGTTCCTTCAGCTGGCGGTCCTGCTGTTCGCGGTCGACCGTGGCCTTGGCGCTGCGCAGCCAGACGGTGTAGGTGCAGGGCGGCGTGAGGGCGAGCGATTTGAATTGCTCTCCCAGTTGCGGGCACGACGCCTCGGCTTCCACGGCAGCCAGCGTCCATCTCGCGTGCCTTCCATCGGCCGACAGGCTGCTCGGCGTCCCCCATTTGCGCGTCAGGGCCTCCAGCGCGATCTGCCGCATGCGCTGGTCGACCTTGAACTGCAGGTTGATCAACCGGTTGGCCCGGAAGCCCGCCAGCACGCTGGGCGCGTAGCCGGTGGCGTTCATCTCGGCCGCGCGGTCCATCCACTCCGGGTGCTCGTTGCGCGGGAAGTAGACCTGCATCGTGCCGGCTGTCTGCGGGTTGCGCCAGTCACCGGAACCGAAGGTGGTGAAGCAGGCCTGCTGCACGAAGCCGTCGCGCGGTCGCGTGAATTCGACAGGGCAGGCGGGCAGTGCGATGCGCTGACCCAGCTGCAGCCCCAGCACGGTGGCTGCGGGATCGTCGGGCGTCTCGAAGTCCACGGTCGGTTCCGGCGGCCGGCGCTTCGCGTTCCAGGCCTCCGTGGCGGCCAGGAACTGCGGCTCGGTGCGAATCTTCTCTGCGGCCAGCCGCGCCAGGTCGGCCTGGCTCAGGCTGCCGGTGGGCGCGGCGCCGCCCAGGCGTTGCCAGGCCTGCACCACGGCGTCCCAGTTGGTGCAGCCGGCACGGTCACCGCTGAACTTCAGGTGGTGCTGGCCCCAGGCGTTGAGCATGCCCAGCAGTCGGTCCTGCCGGGCCTTGGCCACGTCGACGCCTGGCTCCGCACGGACGGGGCCCGCCTGGCAGGGCCAGGTCTTCGCCGCATCCTCCGGCAGCGGCGCCGGCAGGAAATGCGCCGGCAGCGGGACCGGGCCGGCGGACGCCGCCGTGCCCTCCTGCGCACAGGCCAAGGGGAGTGCACCCGAGAGGGCGGCGAGCAGGGCGAGCAGGGCAGCGGTCTTCATCCGTCCTCCATGAAGCGGCAGGTGCCGGCGCAAAAAAAATGGCGAGCCCGAGGCCCGCCATTGTGGAGGCGTTGCGTCGCAGCGTGGCGTTAGCCCAGCCGCACCGGCACAAAGATCTGCTGCCCGTCGCGCGCCACCAGCAGCGCCACCGACTTGGGTGCGTCCTTCATCGCCGCGCGCACCTCGTCCACGCTCTGCACCGGCTTGCCGTTCAGCGCCAGCAGCACGTCGCCGGGCTGCACGCCGGCTAGCTGGGCCGGGCCGCTCACGCGCTCGATCAGCAGGCCGCCGTCCAGCCCCGAGCCGCGCAGCTCCTGCGGCTGCAGCGGGCGCAGCGCCAGGCCCAGCTGGCCGCCCTGCGGCGTGGCAGCGGGTTCCTGCGTGTCCTTGTCGGCGCGGCCCAGCGCCACGGTCTCGGCCACGCGCTTCTTGTCGCGCCACAGCTCCAGCTTCAGCTTGTCGCCGGGCCGCGCCAGACCCACGCGGCTGGACACGTCGCCCGCCACGCGCACCGGCTCGCCATCGATGTGCGTGATGACGTCGCCCGCCTTCAGCCCGGCCTTGGCCGCCGCGCTGCCCGGCTGCACGCTGGACACCAGCGCGCCATCCGGCGCCTCCAGCCCGAAGGACGAGGCCAGCGGGGCGGACAAGTCCTGCAGCGTCACGCCCAGCCGCGCATGCTCCACCTTGCCGTGGGCCACGATCTGGTCCTTGACCTTCAGTGCCACGTCCACCGGGATGGAGAAGGCCAGGCCCTGGAAGCCGCCGCTCTGCGAGTAGATCTGCGCGTTCACGCCGATGACGCGGCCCGACGCGTCGAACAGCGGGCCACCCGAGTTGCCGGGGTTCACCGCCGCGTCGGTCTGGATGAAGGGCACCACGCTGTCGCCCGGCAGCGAGCGGCCCTTGGCGCTGACGATGCCCTGCGTGGCCGTCTGCTCGAAGCCGTAGGGCGCGCCGATGGCCAGCACGTAGTCGCCCACCTGCACCTGCTTGGGGTCGCCCAGCCGCACGGTGGGCAAGTCCTTGGCGTCCACTTTCAGCACGGCGATGTCGGTGGCCGGGTCGCTGCCCAGTACCTGGGCCGAGTACTCGCGGCGGTCGCTGAGCTTGACGGTGACCTGCTTGGCCTCGCGCACCACGTGGGCGTTGGTCAGGATCAGGCCGTCGGAGCTGATGATGAAGCCCGAGCCCTGGCCGCGGAAGGGCTGCGCGCCCTGCTGCGGCATGCGCAGATTGGGAATGCCGCGGAAGAAGCGGAAGAACGGGTCGTCCTCCATGCCCGGGCCTTGCTGCATGACGGCCGGCCCCTCCGTCTTGTGCAGGCCGGCCACCGTGATGCCGACGACGGCCGGGCCCTGGCTCTGCACGATGGCGCGGTAGTTGGGTTGCGGTGCGCCGGCGGGCAGCAGCACCGGCGCCGGCGGGGCGGCCGGCACGGCGGTGGCCGCGGCAGCGGGAGTGTCGGTGGGGGTGGTCGCGGCCGGCGCCTTGTCCTTGAACAGCGCGGGCAGGGTCCAGCCGGACGCCGAGGTGGTCAGCGTCACGCCCGCCCCCAGCAGCGCGGCGGCTGCGGCGGTCAGCGTGAACTTGGTGGTCTGGGTCATGGCGTGCTCCTCATCAGGGGCTGCAACAGCGCAGCCGACGAGGGCACTCTAGGCAGCGCGGGTGAGCGCTGGATGAGGCCAAGGTGAGGTGAAAGTTAGGGCGTGCAGCCCTGGCCCGCCGCCCACGTCACCGCCTGCTCCAGCAACTGCAGATGCTGCGGCACGGCGTAGGCCTCGGGCCGGTGCCCGATGGCCGAGTAGAACGAGCGCCCGCGCCCCACGCAGCGGGTCCAGGCGATGGGGTGGTCGGCGCCCATGGCCAGGTCGCCGGGCGCGTAGCTGGCCTCGTCCAGCGTGGCCAGGATGCGCGCGCCATCGGTGCGCGGGTTGTTCTTGAACGAGTACCACTCGTCGCTCATCGTCCAGCCTTCGCCCAGGCCCGCGACGATGGGGTGGGCGCGGTCCTGGATGACGATGCGGGCGTCCTGGAACTGCGGCTTCATCGGGTGGCCCTTGAAGCGCGCGCCGACCAGCGTGTCCACATACCAGGGCCAGAAGCTCTCGGGGTCGCCGCCCGAGCCGTGCAAGCCCACGAAGCCGCCACCGCCCTCGACGTAGGCCCGGAACGCCGCGCGCTGCGACAGCGTCAGCACGTCGCCGCTGACGTTGTTGAAGACGACCGCGTCGAACTGGCGCAGAAAGCCGGGCGTCATCGCGCCGCCGCGGTCCGTGACGGTCAGCGACCAGCCGTGCCGCTGCGCCAGGGCCGCCAGCGTGTCGCGGGCGGCCTGGATGGCCGGGCCGTGCAGGAAGCCGTTGACCTTCTCGAACACCAGCAGCCGGGGCGTGCCGGCGGCCGCGGGGGTCGGCGGGGGCGCGTCGTCGTAGCGTGCGCAACGCGCGCTGCGGTCCGCGTCGGTCACGGGCACGGCGCGCAGCCGGGTGTCCAGCCGGTCCAGCGCCGGGAAGCCGGGCTGGCCGGCCATGGATCGCAGCGTGATGATGGCCGCGAAGGTCGGCGGGCTGGTCTTGGCCTGCCAGGCCGGCAACTGGCCGCCCGCGGGCCATTCGCGCTGCAGCGCGGCCATGGCGGCGGGCGACAACAGCACGTCCAGCAGCGGGCTGTCCACCGAGAACGGCGCGTCGCGCAGCGGGCAGTCCAGCGCCGGCGCGGCCTGCGACCCGAGGGCCATGGTGGTCAACAGCAGCGCGGCCAGGCATCTCTTCATCATCGATTCGCTCCCGTCAAACGGAGCCGTATGTTCGCCGGGTTTGGCGGCGTGTCAGCCCGGCCAGCGGATCTCGGCGCGCAGCCCGCCCAGTGGCGCCGTGCCCAGCACCACGTCCGCACCCTGGCGGCGCGCGGCGGCGCGCACGATGGCCAGGCCCAGGCCGCTGCCTTCCACCGAGGCGTCCTCGCCGCGCTGGAAGCGGTCGAACACGCGCTCGCGCTGCTCGGGCGGGATGCCCGGGCCGTCGTCGTCCACGCGCAGCAGCGGCGCGCCGCCCGGGCCGCGCAGCGCGCTGACCTGCACGGTACGCGCGCCGAACTTCACCGCGTTGTCGACCACGTTGCGCAAGGCGGCGCGCAGCGACTGCGGGTCGCCGTGCAGCGGCAGCGGGTCGGGCGCAGTCAGCGCGATCGCGACGCCGGCGCGTTCGGCCAGCGGCTGCACGTCGGCCACGGCCTGGCGGGCCAGATCGCCGAGGTCCAGCGGCAGCTCCGCCGCCGGGGCGCCGGGTTCGGCG
>DASWWC010000305.1:0-2489 GCA_036401055.1 Roseateles sp. | reverse complement strand
TAACGGGAATTCCAGGGGTATTCAAGGCCATGGAAGCTGAAGCGCTAGCCTTGATGGCGAGCCAGTCGCCGGATGCACTGATCCTGCTGGACGGCCATGGCCGTGTCGTGCAGTGGAGCAACGGGGCCGAAGCCATCTTCGGCTACCGGCTGGACGAGGTGCGCGACCGCCCGCTGGACGACGTGGTCATCCCCAGCGACCGCATCGACGAACACCACCAGCGTCTCGCCGAGGCACTGGCCAACGGCGGCAGCACCTACGAGTCCGTGCGCCGCCGCAAGGACGGCTCGCTGCTCTACGTGGACGTGTCCACCCGCCGCGTGCAGGCGGCCGACGGCGCGGCGCTGGTGCTCGTGGCCGAGAAGGACGTGACGCTGATCCGGGTGCTGCGCGACGCCAAGCGCATGGAGGAGCGCTTCCGCGACCTGCTCGAATCCATGCCCGACGGCATCGTGATGGCCAACGCCACCGGCCACATCGTCATCGCCAACACCCAGGCCGAGCGGCTGTTCGGCTACGACGCCGGCGAGCTGCGCGGCCGCTCGGTGGACACGCTGCTGCCGCAGCGCTACCGCCACGCCCACGTGGGCCACCGCTCCAACTACTTTCTGCAGCCGCGCAAGCGCGCCATGGGCTCGGGCCTCGATCTGGCCGGGCTGCGCCGGGATGGCAGCGAGTTCCCCATCGAGATCAGCCTGAGCCCGCTGCGCACCGAGGAGAGCGCCTTCGTGATGAGCGCCATCCGCGACATCAGCGAGCGCAAGCGCATCGAGCGGGCGCTGCAGGAGAAGAACCAGGAGCTGGCCGATGCCAACCGTGCCAAGGACAACTTCCTGGCCGGCATGAGCCACGAACTGCGCACGCCGCTGAACGCCATCATCGGCTTCACCGGCACGCTGCTGATGAAGCTGCCGGGCCCGCTGAACGCCGAGCAGGACAAGCAGCTGCGCACGGTGCAGTCCAGTGCCCGGCACCTGCTGGCGCTGATCAACGATCTGCTGGACGTGTCCAAGATCGAGGCCGGCAAGGTGCAGCTGTTCATCGAGCCGCTGGACTGCCGCGCCGTCGTGGACGAGGTGGCCGCCGCGTTGCGCCCGCAGGCGCAGGACAAGGGCCTGACGTTCGACGTCGAGCTGCCGGCCCACCCGGTCCAGCGCGACACCGACCGCCGCGCGCTGCGCCAGATCGTCTTCAACCTGGCCGGCAACGCCATCAAGTTCACCGAGCGCGGTGGCGTGCGCCTGACGCTGCGCGTCGATGCCGCGCTGCATCGCACCGAGATCCACGTCGAGGACAGCGGCGTGGGCATCCCCGAGGCCGACCACAGCAAGCTGTTCGGCGCCTTCAGCCGCATCGACAACGCCCGACCCAACGCGCCCGAGGGCACCGGCCTGGGCCTGCACCTGAGCCAGCGCCTGGCCGAGCTGCTGGGCGGGCGCATCGTGTTCCAGAGCGAGAGCGGCCGGGGCAGCCGCTTCTCGCTCATCCTCGACGGGGCCTGAACCGTGGCGGCGCGCATCCTCGTCATCGAAGACAACGAGGCCAACCTGGAGCTGGTGCGCTACCTGCTGTCCTACAGCGGCTACACGGTGCTGGAGGCCCGCAACGGCGCGCTGGGCGTGGAGGCGGCGCTGCGCGAGCGGCCCGACCTCATCGTCTGCGACCTGCAGATGCCCAGGCTGGACGGCTACCAGGTGCTGGCCGCGCTGCGCCAGCATCCGGGCTGCGCGGCCACCCCCATCGTCGCGGTGACGGCCTTCTCCATGCCCAACGACCGGCAGAAGGTCATGACCGCCGGTTTCAACGGCTATTTGTCCAAGCCCATCGAGCCCGAGCTGTTCGTCGCGCAGATCGAGGCCTTCCTGCCGGCCGGCCTGCGCGCGGCGCGGGCCTGAGAACGCCATGGCCCGGGTGCTCGTCGTCGATGACCAGGCCGTCAACCGCGACCTGCTGGTCACGCTGCTGAAGTACGCCGGCCACGAGCCGCTGGAGGCGGCCGACGGCCACCTGGCGCTGACGCAGGCGCGCGCCGCCCACCCGGAGCTCGTGATCTGCGACCTGCTGATGCCGACCATGGACGGCTACGAGTTCGTGCGCCAGCTGCGTGCCGACCCCGCCATCGCGCACACCCAGGTCATCTTCTACACGGCCACCTTCATGGAGCGCGAGGCGCGCCAGCTGGCGCAGGCCTGCGGCGTGTCGCGCGTGCTCATCAAGCCCACCGAGCCGCAGGAGATCCTGCGCGTGATCGCGCAGTCGCTGCAGGGCGCGCCGGCCGCCGAGCCGCTGGCCGACACGGCGCAGTTCGACCGCGAGCACCTGCGCCTGCTGACCGACAAGCTGGCGCTGAAGGTCAACGAGCTGGAGGCTGCCAACCAGCGGCTGTCGGCGCTGACCGACCTGAACCTGCAGCTGGCCTCCGAACACGACCCGCACCTGTTGCTGGACAAGGTCTGCCGCGGCGCGCGCGACCTGCTGGGCGCGCGCGC
>DASWWC010000304.1:0-2387 GCA_036401055.1 Roseateles sp. | reverse complement strand
GGCGGCAAGGGCATCGACGATGAGGTCGGCGGCGTCGCGCACCTCGTGCACGGGCGTCGGGTCGAAGGTCGGGGCAAGAACGGGACAGGCTTCCACGGGGTAGCAGGTGATGTCTGCCCACGGCGCCGCCGTGCCGCACTGCTCTAGCGCCGCACCAGCTGTCCGCGGGACAAGGGGGAATAGGGACGGGCCCGCCATGACGGACCCACGAACGGCCTGACGGCCTTGTCCCCCCCTGCGTGCGCTTCGGGTCATGACAGGACCCTGCGACATCTGCTGCCCGCGCATGGAGCCATTAGCAACCGCGCAGTGGGCGCAACTGTATCGAGTTGAAACAGTCGCGCATCCCCGCAAATGCGGGAAAACACGGGCACGACGTGAACAGCTGCGCAACTGCGGGGTCAGGGCTTGACATGCGCACCGGCACCGCGGGCGCCTGATCCATCAAGGGCACGCCGTCGGTGTTGCTCATGCGATTGCCACCACGGCGGGGTGGTCGCTTGCGCGCTTCTCGGTGGCCGCGCGCAGCCAGCACAGCGGCCGAGAATGCCGGCATGACAGCGCCCCAGGACCCCAAGCTGCTGCGCCGCCTGCTGCGCGCCAAGGACCGCATGGATGCGGCCTCGCACGAAGACTGGACGGTGGAGCGGCTGGCCGGCGTCAGCGATGTGTCGCCGGCCCATTTCGCGCGCTCCTTCAAGCAGGCGTTCGGGCTGCCGCCGCACCGCTACTTGCTGACGCGGCGCATCGAACGCGCCGTGGCGCTGCTGCGCGAGACCGACCAGCCCGTCACCGACATCGCCTTCCAGACCGGCTGGGCCAGCCTGGGCACCTTCGGCCGCATCTTCCGCGACATCACCGGCACCAGCCCCGGCGCGCTGCGCGAACAGGCTCGCGGCCTGGCGCCCGAGCTGGGCCGCATGCCCCACTGCGTGCTGCAGGCGGCGCAGCGGCCCGATCTCAGGACAGCAGTTTCGGAGAAGCGCCGCCGCGAGGCGCCCGATACAAACGCGTCTCCAACCCAGGAGCCTCCCAAATGATCCAAGCCATCCAGGTCATCGGCCTCTACGTGCGCGACCAGTCCGAAGCCCTCGCCTTCTATGTCGACAAGCTGGGCTTCAAGGTACACACCGACGTGGGCAACGGCCCCTATCGCTGGCTGACCGTCCAGCACCCCGATCAGCCGAGCTTCCAGCTCGGCCTGTTCCTGCCCGGCCCGCCGGTGCACGACGAGGCCACGGCGCAGACGCTGCACGCAATGGTGGCCAAGGGCGCGATGCCGCCGCTGGTGCTGCAGGTGGCCGACTGCCGCGCCGTCTACGAGCGGCTGAAGGCCTGCGGCGTGGAGTTCACGCAGGAGCCGGTCGAGCGCTACGGCAACGTGGACGCGGGCTTCCGTGATCCGTCGGGCAATGGCTGGAAGATGATCCAGTCGGGACGCCCATGAAGAAGGCCGCCACGCCATCCGGTGACGCTGCGGCATCGCTGATCGACGCCCGCATCGAGGAGCTGGGTGGCTGGCGCGGGCCCCTGCTCGCACGGCTGCGTGCGCTGCTGCTGGAGGCCGTGCCCGGCGCCGTCGAGGAATGGAAATGGGCCAACCCCGTGTGGTCCAAGGACGGCATCCTGTGCACCGGCGAGGCCTACAAGGCGGCCGTGAAGATGACCTTCCCCAAGGGCGCCGCCCTGCCCGACCCGGCCGGTCTGTTCAACGCCAGCCTGGACGGCAAGGTCCGCCGCGCCATCGACTTCCGTGAGGGCGATGCGCTGGACGAGCAGGCGCTGCGGGCCTTGTTCAAGGCGGCCGCGGCGGCCAACCAGGGTTAGGCGCCCGCCGCCGGCAGCTCGTCCGGCACCGGAAAGCCGGCCCGCTTCACCTCGGCATCGATGTCCGGCCGCTGCTGGCGCGCTGCCGCCAGGTCGCGCGCCGCGGCCTCGGGCTGGCCCTGGCGCAGCAAGACCAGCGCGCGGCCGTACAGCGACCAGGCGGCCTTGGGCTGCAGCTCGATGGCGGTGTCGAACGCCTTCTTCGCGCGCGCGGCATCGTTCAGCCGCAGCAGCGTCCAGCCCAGGCTGTCGTGGTAGGCGGTCTCGCGGCTGGCCAGCCTCACCGCACGCCGGCAGTCGTCCAGCGCCAGGTCCAGGTCCACGCCCAGGCGGGCGCGCAGCCAGCAGCGCGCATTGAGCACGCCCGGCAGGCCGCCGTCATTGGGATGCGTGTCCATCCACTGCGCCCACTGCCGCAGCGCCTCGGGCAGGCGCTGCTGGTCGGCGTGGGCGTCCGCCATGTCGGCGCGCAGTTGCGCAGACGCAGGCAGGCGGCGGTCCAGCTCCGCCAGGTCCGCCTGCGCGCCTGCCGGGTCGCCGGTGGCCTGGCGCAGTCGAGC
>DASWWC010000303.1:0-4059 GCA_036401055.1 Roseateles sp. | reverse complement strand
ACTGCTGGCCTGGCTGCGCACGCGCAACGACCGCGCGCTCATTGAAGCCACGCTGGCCGCCGAGCGCCTGGCCTCGGGCGACCTGACGCAGAACCTGCAGCCCCGCAACGGTGGCTCACAGGGCAGGCTGCTGCGCGCGCTGGCCCAGCTCAAGGTCAACCTGCAGGCCGTCATCGGAGACGTGCGTCGAGAGGTGGACGGCGTCAACCTGGCCTGCTCCGAGATCGCCGCGGGCGGCGAGGATCTGGGCCGACGCACCGAACAGCAAGCCGGCAGCCTGCAGCAGGCCGCCACCGCGCTGGAAGAGGTGGCTGCCACCGTCAAGCACACGGCCGATGGCGCCTCGCAGGCCAGCGACCTGGCCCGCGACACGGCCGCCGCCGCACGGCACACGGGCAGCACCAGCGTGGCTGCCAGCCAACGCATGGACGCGGTGCGCGAGGCGACGACGCGCATCAACGAGATCGTCGCCGTCATCGATGGCATCTCCTTTCAGACCAACATCCTGGCCCTCAACGCGGCCGTCGAGGCGGCACGGGCGGGCGAGACGGGCCGCGGCTTCGCGGTGGTGGCGTCCGAGGTGCGCGTGCTGGCGGGGCGCACCCGCGAGGCCGCGCAGGAGATCAAGAAGCTGGCCGAGGACTCACGCACCCGCGTCGAGGAAGGCGCCCGCATCGTGGCCGACACCGGCCGCTCCGCCAAGGAGGCCGAGACCGCTGTGGACCGCATGAACGAGCTCATCGGCCGCATCAGCGTCGCCGTGCAGCAGCAAAGTGGCGGCATCAGCGAACTCAACGGTAACGTCTCCAGCATTGACGGCTTCACGCAGCAGAACTCGGCCCTGGTCGAGCAACTGTCGGCGTCGGCCATGTCGCTGGCCCACCGCGCCGAGCTGGTGACGCAGTCCGTGCGGGTGTTCAGGTTGAACAGTGGCGCCGCCGTGACGGCATGACCCCCTCCGCGCGGCTGGCCTGGCGGTTCGCGCTGCTGCCCGCGCTCGCAGTGGCGACGCTGACGGTGGTCATGCTGGCCTGCGGCCACCGCCTGCTCAGTGAGGAACTGACGCGGCGCGCGCTGGCGAGCCAGCAGCAACGCGCCGACCTGCTGGCACTGCAGCTGCAGATGTCGCTGCAAGACGCGGTCATGCAGGTGCGGCAGCTGGCGCGGTCACCGCTGATGCAGCCCGGTGTGTCGCCGCAGCAGGTGCGGGCCGAGCTGACACATGTCGTGGAGCGCTCGTCGCGCTTCGTCTGGGCCGGCTTCGCCAGCCCGGACGGCCGAGTGCGGACCGGCAGCGGCGGCGAACTGGAGGGACGCTCCGTGAGCATCGCGCCGCTGCTGGCCCGCGCCCCGGACGGCACTGGCGAGTTCATCACCCTCGGCGAGCCGGTGCTCGACGGGGCCGGCGACACCGTCGGCATCGTCACCGCCCACCTTGGCCTGCAGTGGGTGCGCGAGCAACTGGCGCTGAGCCTCGGCCCGCCCGAGCAGGCCCTCGAGGCCGGCCTGAAGGGTCTGGTGTTGACCGAATCGCGCGGCGTCGTCGCCGGCCTGGCACTGCCCGGAGGCTTGCCGGACGACGCCGGCCCGGCGCGCGTCTGGCGGGACCGGGACGGGCAGCGCTGGCTGCTGGCGCGCTCCGCGCTCCAGGACCTGTCACACGACGCGGCGCTGCCGCCCTGGGAAGCCGTCGTGCTGCAAAGCGTGGAGGCCGCACGGGCGCCGCTGCGCGCGCTGAGCGTGTCCATGGTGGTGATCGGCAGCGGCGCGGCCCTGCTGCTGGCCGGCGCCGGTGCTTGGGTCTCGCGCCGCCTGCTGATGCCCTGGGACCCGGTCTTTGGTGCCATGCTGGACGGCCACGATGGCGACCAAGCCAGCCTCGCCACCCGCGTCCAGGCCCTGGTCGCGGAACGGGTCCAGCCCACAGCGACCGAGCGCCTGCTGGGCTGGCTGGCGCGGGACGCCGGCAACCTGCGCCGCGCCATTGATCACCTGCCCGTCGCCATCGCGCTGGCCGACCGGCACTACCGTTGCGAGTACGTCAACCCGGCCTACACACGGCTGCTGGGCTGGACGACCGAGACCACGCGTGGCGGCCTCGTCGGCGAAGCCCTTGTCGGTTCGGCCGGGCGCGAAGCGCTGGTGCAGCTTCACCGGCAGCTCGGCGATGAGCCGGGCGAGTTCGTGCAGCGGCTGGAGGCGCTCACGCCGACCGGCGCGACCGCCGCCGTTCAATGCCACCTCGTGCCCATGTTCGACGCCCAGGGCCGCCGGGTCGGAGCCCTGTCTCTTGTGCATGACATCCGTCCCGAACACAGTGCTCGCGCACGCGCTGACGCCATGGCCGACCGGCTGCGCGCCCTGGCCGATGCGGCCCTGGACACCCTGCTCGCGACGCTGGACGCGGACGGTCGCGTGCTGGAGTGGAGCCGCGGCGCCGAGGCCCTGACCGGCCACGCACCGCAACAAGCTCTGGGGCGCACCCTGGACGCGCTGCTGCCCGGCGCCGAGGCGGCTGCCGGGCTGCGCTGCGCCCGTCTCAAGGGCAGCTGCGAGCTGGCGTTGCGGGCCCGCGCGGGCGGCCGGGAACGTTGCTTCGAGGGCTCGATCTACCGCCTCGGCACGGCGCAGGACGCGACGCAATTCGGCCTCATCCTGCGCGACTTCAGCGAGCGCGTCGCCCAGGCGCAGGTGATCGAGACGGCGCGCGACGAACTCACCCAGCTCAACCGCCGCCTGCTGGAGCAGGAGAAGCAGACCAGTCGCCAGCTCGCCCAGGCCCTGCACGACGAGCTGGGTCAGACGCTGGCCGCATTGCGCCTGCACTGGGAGGCCTGGCGCGGCGCAGCCGCCGAGCAGCGCGCCCGCATGGACGAGCGCATCGCCGCCCTCGTCGCGTTGGCCAACCGCCAGGTGCGCGGCGTATTGGCCGAGCTGCGCCCGCCACTGCTGGACGAGCTCGGGCTCGTCGCCGCCATCGACAACGAGATCCGGCAGCACCATGGCACGGATGACGAGGCACGCGTGGTACTGCAGGCCAGCGAGCAGTCCCAGGGGCAGCGCTGGCCGGCGGACGTCGAGTACGCCGTCTTCATGATCGCCCGCGAGGCGCTGCTGAACGCGCTGCGCCATGCCGACGCCCGGACCATCGTCGTGTACCTGGATGGCGACGGGTGCCACCTGAGACTGCGCGTCAGCGACGACGGCCGGGGTCTCGCGCCCGAGGCACGCGCCGGTCGTCCTGGTCACCTCGGCCTCGTCGGCATGCGCGAGCGAGCGCTGGCCATCGGCGCGCGGCTGCACCTCGATGCCTCGCCGGGCCATGGCACCATCGTGGAGTTGACCTGGGAGGACCTCCACGACGATGAGCCGCATCTACCTGATCGATGATCACGCCATCATGCGCGACGGGCTGCGCGTCGTGCTGGAGGCCGCCGGCCACGAGGTGATCGGCGAGGCGGCCGGCCCCACGCCGGCCCTGGCCGATCTCGGCCGGCTGCAGCCTGACGTCGTGCTGCTGGACCTGAGGTTGGGCCAGCGCTCCGGCCTGGAGCTGCTGGCCGAACTGCACAAGCGCGGCATGCCGCTGCGTGTCATCGTGCTGACCATGTCCGACCAGCCGCGCCACGTCGCCGAGGCGCTGCGGCTGGGGGCCCGTGGCTATCTGCTCAAGGGCTCGGCCAGCTCCGAGGTGCTGCAGGCCGTAGAGGCGGTGGCTGCGGGCGGGCGCTTCCTGAGCCCGCAGGCAGCCGAGTTCGCCGCCTTCGCGCTGACCGATGGCGGCGCCGACGAGGAGGCCCTGTCGCCGCGCGAGCGCCAGATCCTGCTGATGGTGGCCCAGGGCGCCACCAGCAGCACCATCGGCGAGGCCTTGCACCTCAGCCCCAAGTCCGTGGACACCTACCGCAGCCGGCTGATGAAGAAGCTGGGCCTGAACGACATCGCCGGCCTCGTCAAATGGGCCATCCGCGAGGGACTGATCAGTCTCGACGACCACTGACACGGGCGGCGCGTCAACTCGCGGTCGGCCCGCTCCTACAACGCCTGGGCGCCCAGCCC
>DASWWC010000302.1:0-22952 GCA_036401055.1 Roseateles sp. | reverse complement strand
AACTGGGGCCCCTGGACGCTGGACATGGAATGGCTGCGCCGGTTCAGCAACTCCGTCGTGACGCCCGACGCCGACGGCTGGTATGCGCTGCTGTCGCGCCGTCTTGACCGCTGGACCCCATTCGCAGCCGTGGGCGCGTCGCGCTACCGCGAGGCGCCGCTGGGCCTGCGGGTTTCGCCGGGCACGCCGGCGGCGGATGCAGCGTTCATCCATGCGGTGGACCGCCGCCTCCAGGCCATGCAGGACCGCCGCATCGTGATGGCCGGCCTGCGCTGGGACCTGCATGAACAGGCCGCGCTGAAGCTGCAGTGGGAGCACTGGCGCTCGACACGCGACCCCCTCACATCGCGCAGCGACGAGATCGTGCTGCCGCAAACGGCCGCGGGCTGGGACGGCAAGGTCCGCATGCTCACAGTGGCGCTGGACTTCGTCTTCTGATGATGCGCCGCCTCATCACTCTCGCCCTGCTTGCCGCGCTGCTGCCCGCGCAGGCCCAGAACCGCCCGCTGCGCGCGGCCATCACGCAGTCGGCCAGCCCTCCTTTCGTGCAGTGGCGCGACCAGCAGCCTGTCGCCGGCCTGGATGTCGAACTGGCACGTGCCATCGCCGCGCAGCTGCGCATGAGCCTGGAACTGCAGCCGCTGCCACGCGCGCGGATCGAGGCCGCGCTGGCGGCCGGCGATGCCGACATGGCCTGCAACATCACACCGCCACCAGGCGCCCGGGTTCTGCCGGCCAGCGCCGTGCTCTTCGAGACCCAGGATCTGCTGCTGGGCCACGAGTCGGCGCCGCCGGCCGATGGGCTGGAACAGATCGCGCCGGGCAGCGTCGTCGGCACCGTGCAGGGCCAGCTCGCCATGGCGCTTGAGGGCCCGCTGAATGACGGTCGCCTGCGCCGGGACGAGGCGCAGAGCGACGAACGACTGCTGCGCAAGCTGGCGCTGAACCGCCACCCCTACGGCGTGGGCAGCCAACCGTCGGTCAGTTGGTACACCAGCCGGGAGCCCATCGACGGTCTGGCGCCCTGGCGCGCCCAGCTGGGCGCCCGCCCCTACCGCTGCTTCGCATCGCCACGCGGGCACGTGGAGGTGCGCCAGCTGCTGGCCGCCGTCGAGCAGTTGCAGGCGGCGGGCCGCATCGACCAGCTTGTCGCCCAGCACGCCGCGCCGCCGCTGGCGGTGGTGGTGTCGGCACGCAGTGCGCTGCGCGGCATCTCGTACACGCACCTGCTGGAGCTGTTCATGGGCCAGCGCCAGCGCCTCTCCGACGGCAGCGCGCCCGCGCCGGTCATGAGCGGCGGCGCCGAGCGCGAGCAATTCTTCAACACCGTGCTCAAACGCGGCGCCACGGAGTACCGCAGCGCCTGGGCCGCCCAGCAGTTCGGCGGCCGGCGCCGCCCGCCGCTGCAGCTCACGGGCACGGATGCCGTCAAGGCACACCTGCAACGCCATGCCGACGCGATCGGCTACCTGCCGCTGGCCCTCGTCGATGCATCGCTGCGCATCGTCTACCTCCCGTGAGCACAGCGCCCCCTGACTACCAGCTGGCCTTCGAGCTGGCCCCCATCGGCCTGATGCTGTCCGAGCAGCGCATCGTGCGCGACTGCAACCAGCATGTGCTGGCCATCTTCGGCGCGCGCCGCGAACAGATCGTGGGCAGGAGCTTCGAGCAGCTCTACCCCTCGTCCGACGAGTACCAGCGCACCGGTGAGCGCATCGTCGCCAGCCTGGACAAGCAGGGCCGCTACGGCGACGACCGCGTCATGAAGCGCTTCGACGGCAGCCTGTTCTGGTGCCACGTGACCGGCCGCGCGCTGGACCCCCGCGACCCGCATGCGCGCGGCATCTGGAGCTTCGAGGATCTGTCCGCCCGCCGCACGCTGACCGCCGAGCTGACGCCGCGTGAGCGCGAGATCGCCGCCTTGCTGATCGACGGCCTGACCAGCAAGCTGGTCGGCCGGCGTCTGGGCATCAGCCACCGCACGGTGGACGTCTACCGCGCGCGGCTGATGAAGAAGTACAAGGCGTCCAGTACGCCCGACCTGATCCACAAACTGCTGTCCGCATGAGCCATTCGCGCGCGCCCGAGCTGCCCTACTGTCGCAACTGCCACTTCACGCTCGCAACGCCCCGACCCGTCTACTGCGGCCACTGCGGGCAGGAGACCGACCTGCATCCGCCGTCGGTGCGCGAGATGGTCACCGAGTACCTCGGCCACTACGTTGCCTTGGACGGGCCGCTGTGGCGCACGCTGTGGGCGCTGGTCTGCCTGCCGGGCCACCTGACCATCGCCTACTTCCACGGCGCCCGGCGGCGCTACGTGCTGCCGCTGCGCGTGTACCTGAGCGCGAGCTTCGTGTTCTTCGTCCTCTGGTCGACGCTGTTCCAGGGGCCCACGCAGGTCGTCGAGACGCCCCCTGCCGCCGTCGCCGAGGCCGGCAAGGGCAGGCGCGTGACGGTCAAGCCGGACATGACGCCGGCCGAAGCCGTGCGCATCGCCGAAGCGCAGGACCGCGGCGCCAGTGTGTCGTTCAGCACGACGGTCCTCGACTGCGACCTCGTCAACCGGAAGGACTGCAACGGCGCGCAGCGCTTCCTGGCGCAGGCCCTCGAGAAGGGCTCGAACATGACCCTCGCTCAATGGACTGCGCGCGCCCGCGCCACTGCGCCATACGCGATGCTGCTGATGCAGCCGGTGTTCGCGGCGCTGCTGTCGCTGGTGTTCGTCGGCAGCGGCCGGCGCTACGCGGAGCACTTCGTGTTCTCGCTGCACAGCCACAGCCTGTGGCTGCCAGCCTTGCTGCTGGGCGCCGCCACGAACGCGCCGGGACCGATGGCGCTGGCCCTGTTCGGCCATGGCGTGCTGGCGCTGCGGCGCGTCTACGGCCTGGGCGCGTGGGGCGCCATCTGGCGCGGCGTGCTGATCAGCGCCTGCTACTTCCTGGCACTGGCTGTCGCCGTCGCACTGCTGATCATCGGCATCGCCGCGACGGCGCGCTGACGCGGCGCCGCTGCAGCGCCAGGGCGCCCAGGCAGGACAGCGCCAGCGCCAGCGACGCGGGCTCGGGCAGGTCGCTCGTGGGTGCGCCGTCGGCGACGGTCACCATCAGCGTGTGCTCGGGCGTCCACGACACCGCGGCGCCGTTCTGGTCGCGGAAGGTCAGCGCAAAGCCGCCGCCCATGTAGTCGCCCGGCGCGAGCTTGCCGCCCACCGGCACCAGGCGGCCGAACACGAAGTCCATGCTCTGGCCCGGCGCCAGGTCCAGCAAGGCGAACTGCTCGGCCACGGACACCAGCGGCCCCACGAAGTCGTAGGCGTCCTCGATGCCCTCACCGAACGCCGCCACGAAGCGGCTGCCCAGCAGGTGCTCGGTTGCCGAGGCCTCGTTGTAGACGGTCGCATGCAGCTCCAGCGTCTGGCTGGGTGTCGCGCTGAGATGCCAGTTACTCATGTCCCAGACCAGGCCGACGCCGGCATGGCTGGCGCCGCTGGCCACGGCCAGCAGGCATGCGCCCAGCAGCGAACGCAACCGGTGTCCCGGGCGGGAGGAAAGGGAAGTGAAAACCATCGTCGGACTCCATGCTTGAGATGAAGTCCGCACCTTAGGCCGGCGCCCACTGCCGGACATCGCCCATTGGAGCCATGGCCCGTTTTCTGACTTCCGGCACGGGTGCCATGGCCCGGCGCCAATGCAGCGGCGGGGCCGTCAGGCTCAGTTGAAAACGCCCTGGCGCAGCCACTTGGTCGCCACCCACTTCTCGCCCTCGATGACGGGCGAGCCTCCGTGCAGGGTCTGCGTGGACGGGTGCGGCCGGTCGTAGCTGAAGAAGACGGCATTGCCCTTGACGGGAGCCACGTCCAGGCCGATGTCCGGGAAGATGGTCGAGCCGCCCGCCGTGGGGGTGTTCAGGTAGATGACCAGCGTGGCCACGCGCTGGCCGCCGCGCTTGAGGATGTTGGGCGTGCTGACGTGGCCGGGGTCGAAGTAGTCGTAGTGCGGCTGGTACTCGGCGCCGGGCCGGTAGCGCAACACCTGCAGGCCTTCGCCATGGTCCAGCGGCCAGCGCAGCAGCGTCGCGATGCGCGACTCGACGCGGCGGATCAGCTCGGTCTCGCAGCGCTCGAAGAACATGCCCTCACTGGTGCGCGCAGCGTTCACCTCGCTGCCGTCAGCGCCGGTGGCCACGGTCTCGGAGCGCGCCAGACGCTTGGTGGCCAGCGCGACGATGCCGTCGCATTCCTCGTGCGACAGCAGATCGGAGAACACCACCACGCGCGGCTGGCGCAACGCCATGACCACCTTGACCGGGCGGTCGCCAGCGTCGATGACGGGGGCGAAGCGGCTCAGGTCGGGCTCGGGCAGGCCGGCCGTCGCACCGGGCGCCGCCGTCAGCGTGGCCGACTGGCCGAGCACGCGCGCCACCGCCTGGCGGGCCACGCTCTCATCCCAGCCGCTGCCCAGCATGGCGCCCAGGATGGTCTCGGACGGGTGGCCCAGGCGGCTCTGCTCGGTGATCCACTCGCACAGTTCGGTGGTGATGACTTGTTGGCTCATGGCTTGCGGCGGAAGACGAGGCGGTCAGGCGAGGAGACTTCGGGGGCCAGACGATAACCGTCCAGGTCGAACCCTTTCAGCCCCTCCGGCGTTTCAAGGCGCTGCTGGATGGCGTAGCGCGCCATCAGCCCGCGGGCGCGCTTGGCGAAGAAGCTGATGATCTTGTAGTCGCCGTTCTTCCAGTCCTCGAACTGGCAGTCGACGACGCGCGGCTTGAGCACCTTGCGGTCGGCGGCGCGGAAGTATTCCTGCGACGCGAGGTTGACGATGACCGGCGCCTTCTCGCCGCGAACCAGCTTGTTCAGGTGCAGCGCCAGGCGGTCGCCCCACCAGTCGTACAGGCTGGCGCCGGCCGGCGTGGCCAGTCGCGTTCCCATCTCCAGCCGGTAGGGCTGCATGCGGTCCAGCGGCCGCAGGAGGCCGTAAAGCCCGGACAGCATGCACACATGCTGCTGCGCCCAGGCCAGGTCGTCGGCGGACAGCGTCTTCGCGTCCAGGCCGTCGTAGACGTCGCCGTTGAAGGCCAGCACGGCCGGCTTGCTGTTGGCGTCGGTGAAGCGCGGCCGCCAGGCCTGGTAGCGGTCGACGTTGAGCTGGGCGAGCGGCTCGGACAAGTCCATCAGCTCGCGCACCTCGGCCACGCTCTTGCCGCGCAGGATGTCGATGAGGGCGGCGGTGTCGGGCAGGAACTGCGGGCGGGTCAGCGACTCGGCCAGCTCGGGCGGCGTGGGGGTGTCGTAGTCCAGCGACTTGGCTGGCGAGAGCAGGAACAGCATGGGCGCGGATTTTGGGGCATGCGCCGGCCCCGGCCGCCGGACTATTCGGCGTCGAAGCGGTCCAGCGAATACAGCACGCCGGCCACCAGCACCGCCGCCACCGGGCCCGCGGCCGGCAGCAGGATGGCCGCGACCACCGGCACCACCAGCACCAGCTGCCGCAGCGCCACGCCGTACAGCAGGCCCGCACGGCGCACATAGCGCACGCCCGCCTCGGTCCAGCCCGCGCGCTCGGCGGCCTCCACCGGCATGCCGGCGATGAAGCCGGCATGGTTGTACAGGCGCACGGCCATCAGCGACGACACCAGCGCCGCGAACAGCAGCGTCAGCAACACCAGCTCCAGCACCAGCCGCGAGCCGATGCCGCCCAGGCCGGCCACGGCGTCCAGCCCGTGCAGCGACGGCGCCGCCAGCGTGACCGTTCCCATCAGCGCCAGCGCCGCCGTGGACGCCAACAGCGTGGCCGACATCAGCGAGTTGCGCAGCGTCTGCACCGCGAGCAGCTCCGCGCCCTTCTGCGCCGACACCAGGCGAAACCAGGCCTCGCGCAGCCCGGCATGCCGCGCCGGCGCCGAGCGCTGCGGGCGGCGGCGCTGCTGCAGCCACAGCAGGACCTCGTAGCCAGCCAGCACCGCCACTGTCAGGCCGACGGCGATCCAGGCGGTGTCGATGCCCATCGCTCAGGCCTTCCTGCGCTCCAGCAGCTCGAACAGCCCCATGCCGGCCAGCATGGCCAGCACGAACACCACCGCCTTGGCCTCGCCCATGCCCAGCCCCACCAGGGCCGGCCCGGGGCAGAAGCCGGCCAGCCCCCAGCCCATGCCGAACAGCAGGCTGCCGCCGACCAGCCGGCGGTCGATGTGACGCGCGGTGGGCAAGTTGATGCCCAGCCCCAGCCAGCTCAGGCGCGACCGGCCAGCGAGCTGGAAGGCCACCAGGCCCACGCCGATGGCACCCGCCATGACCAGCGCCAGCGACGGGTCCCAGGCACCGGCCAGATCCAGGAAACCCAGCACCTTGGACGGGTCGGCCATGCCGGAGAGGATGAGGCCGAAACCGAACAGCAGCCCGGCAAACAGAGAAGCAAGAATGGCCATGACGACTCCTCAGGCACCCAGCAGGTGCCGCAGCACAAAGACGGTGGCGAAGCCCGCCCCCATGAAACTCAGCGTGGCAACCAGCGAGCGCGGCGACAGCCGCGACAGCCCGCAGACGCCGTGGCCGCTGGTGCAGCCCGAGCCGTAGCGCGTGCCCACGCCCACCGCCAGGCCGGCCGCCACCAGCAGGCCCCAGCCGGCGTCGATGCGCGGCACGGGCACGGCCGCAAACAGGGCATAGACCAGCGGTGCGCCCACCAGGCCCAGCACGAAGGCCGCGCGCCAGGCGATGTCGCCGCGCGACGGCCGCAGCAGCCCGCCCAGCACGCCGCTGATGCCGGCGATGCGGCCGTTCAGCAGCACGAACAGCCCGGCCGCCAGGCCGATGAGCGCCCCGCCCGCCAAGGCGGCCCAGGGTGTAAAAGCTTGCCAGTCGATGTTCATCGTTCACTCCTGCGGGCAGTACAGCCCATGCAAAACCTCCAGCACCTGCAACAGCCGGGCGTCCGCCACGCTGTAGAAGATGCGCTTGCCGTCGCGGCGCGTGTCCACCACGCCCTCGGCGCGCAGCACCGCGAGCTGCTGCGACAGCGTGGGCTGGCGGATGTCCAGCGCCGCTTCCAGGTCGCCCACCGACATCTCCCCCTGCGACAGCTGGCACAGCAGCAGCAGCCGTTCTTCGTTGGCCAGCACCTTCAGTGCGGCGACGGCCTGACCGGCGGCCTGGCGCAGCGCCGCGGGATCGATGACGGGGTGGGACATGGGATTTGCTCCTTGACGTTGACTACACTTTATCAATCAATATATTATTAGTCAATATATTGAAGCCCACAGGAGCCCCCATGCCCTCCGCCACATCCGTCCAGGCCTTTTTCGACGACGCCACCGGCACCGTCTCCTACGTCATCGCCGACCCGGTGAGTCGGCAGGCAGCGGTGGTCGATCCGGTGCTGGACTTCGACTTCAAGTCGGGCCGCACCAATACGGTCCAGGCGGACCGGCTGCTGGCCCATCTGCAGGCCCAGGGGCTGACGCTGCAGTGGATCCTGGAGACCCACGCCCATGCCGACCATCTGTCGGCGGCGCCCTACCTGCGCGAGAAGGCGGGTGGCCGCATCGCCATCGGCGAGCACATCCGCGAGGTGCAGGCGACCTTCAAGAAGCTCTACAACCTGGAGCGCGGCTTCCTGCCCGATGGCCGGCAGTTCGACCACCTGTTCAAGGATGGCGAGCTGTTCCACATCGGCGGGCTGCAGGCGCAGGCCCTGCTGGTGCCGGGCCATACGCCGGCCGACATGGCCTATGTGGTGGGCGATGCGGTGTTTGTCGGCGACACGCTGTTCATGCCCGACGTGGGCACCGCACGCGCCGACTTCCCCGGCGGCGACGCGCACACGCTGTACCGCTCGGTGCAGCGCATCCTGGCGCTGCCGCCGCAGACGCGCGTGTTCGTCTGCCACGACTACCCGCCCGGCGGACGGCCCGCGGCGTGGGAAACGACGGTGGCAGACCAGCGCGCGCACAACATCCATGTGCGCGACGGCATCAGCGAAGAGGCGTTCGTCAGCATGCGCCAAGCACGCGACGCGACGCTGGACGTGCCTACGCTGATCCTGCCGTCCATCCAGGTCAACATCCGCGCCGGCCAGTTGCCGCCGGCCGAGGACGATGGCGTCAGCTACCTGAAGATTCCGCTGAACGTGATCGGCCGGCGCTGAGCCGGCCGCCGTCCCGCGTCAGCGCGCCAGCAGCGCGTTGACGGCGCTGAGATCCTCGGGGCGCAGCTGGCCCGAGGCCTGGCGCAGCTTCAGGCTGTTGACGACCACGTCGTAGCGCGCCTTGGCCAGGTCGCGCTGCGTGGAGAACAGCTGGGTCTGGGCGTTGAGCACGTCCAGGTTCACCCGCACGCCGACCTTGTAGCCCAGTTGGGTGGCTTCCAGCGCCAGCTTGGTGGACGACTCGGCGGCCTCGTAGGCGCTGACCTGGGCCTTCAGCGACTGCACGCCGAAGAAGGCGCGGCGCGTGGCCTCGGCGACGCTGCGGCGGGCGTAGTCCAGGTCGTTGCGGGCCTTGTCCTCCAGCACCAGGGTTTCCTTGATGCGGTTCTGCGTCAGGCCACCGGTGTAGAGCGGATAGGTAAAGGTCAGGCCGATGCTGGCGTTCTTGGACGTGCCCACGCCCGAGCCCGCAGCGGCGGCGCCGCTGAGGTTGTTGTGCAGGTTCTGGGCGCCGAGCGACGCGCTGGCGTCCAGCGTGGGCTTCTGGCCGGCGCGGGCGATCTCGGTGTCCAGCTGCGCGATCTCCAGGCCCAGGCGGGCCTTGCGCACGCCGGGATGCTGCTCGTCCGCCGTGGCCACCCAGGTGTCGACGTTGTCGCTGGGCAGCGCCGGCAGCGCCACCGGCTGGGCCAGGCCCTTGGGCTCCACGCCGACGCGGCCGACGAACTGGTCCAGCGTCACGCGCTTCACGCGCAGGTCGTTGTCGGCGGCCAGCTCCTGTGCGGTGGCCAGGTCATAGCGAGCCTGGGCCTCACGCGTGTCGGTGATGGTGGCCGTGCCGACCTCGAAGTTGCGCTTGGCCGAGGCCAGTTGCTCGGAGATGGCCTTTTTGTTGGCCTGCGAGGTGGTCAGCGCATCCTTGGCGGCCAGCACGTCGAAGTAGGCCGTGGCCAGGCGGACGATGAGGTCCTGCTCGGCCGTCTCCAGGTCCGACTGCGCGATGGTCTGCGCGCGGCGGGCCTTGTCGATGGTGGGCACATTGGCCGCGTTGTAGACCGAGTACTTGCCCTGCAGGCCGGCCGACAGCGTGCGGCTGTTGATGTTCTGGCTGGTCGAGGCCGGATCGGTGTAGGCCTGCGTGCCGGAGGCCTGCAGGCCCAGCGTGGGCCGCAGCAGCGCCTCGGCCTGGGCCGCGCGCGCCGCGGCGGCGTCCGCCGTGGCGCGAACGGCGAGATAGGTGGCGTCGTAGCCCCGTGCGGCGTCGTACAGCTCTTGCAGGCTCTGGGCCTGGGCCGCGCCAGCAAGCAAGAGGCCGGCAGCGACGGCCAGCGGTTGCAGGATCAGGCGTTGGGCTTGGACGAGGGGCATGGGATTCCTTGGCTGGAGCGGTGATTTAGACAGCGGCCGGGGTTATAGACGCAAAGCCCGCCGGTGACTGAAGCCATGTGACGAATTGCCCCGAGAGGGCGGCAGGCGGCGTCTGGCGACGACGGGCGGCGGGCACGACAAGGTCAGAAGCTAAAGGCCGGCGCCTCGGCAAAGCCGGGCAGGCGACCCGCGACGGTATCGAACAACTCGACCGTGCGGAAGTCGTCGGCACCCGTGCGCGTGACGATCACGGCGCGCATCACCGGCTCGGCGCCGACGATGGCCACCAGCCGGCCGCCCACCTTGAGCTGCTGCAGCAGCGCCTGCGGCACGGCGGCCACCGAGCCGGACAGCAGGATGGCATCGAAGGGCTGCTCGCCGGGCTGGCCGGCGGCGCCGTCAGCGTTCAGCACGCTAACGTTCAGCACGCCGGCACGCTTCAAGTTGGCGGTGGCCTGGGCGGCCAGGCCGGCATCGGCCTCCAGCGCGACGACGCGCTGCGCCTTGTGGCCCAGCAAGGCGGCCAGGTGGCCCGTGGCGGCGCCGATCTCCAGCACCTTCTCGTGGCGCTGCAGCTTCAGCTCCTGCAGCAGGCGGGCCTCGACCTTGGGCGCCAGCATGCGGCGCGTGGCGGTCAGCGGCAGCTCGACGTCGACGAAGGCCTGGCTCTTGTGCGCCTCGGGCACGAAGTCCTCGCGGTGCACCACGTGCAGCAGCTCCAGCACGCTGGGGTCGAGCACGTCCCAGGGGCGGATCTGCTGCTCGATCATGTTGAAGCGGGCTTGTTCGAGATTCATCTTGTTCTCCGGGGCACGGTACGGCAGGCTGAAAAGCAAAATTCTAGAAGGTCAGCCCGGGCTCGCCAGCAGACCGTGCAGCAGCAGCGACATCTGGGCGTCCAGCAGCTCCTCGGGGCTCATCGTGGGGTGGCAGGTCTGGTGACTGCCGAAGGAATGCTCGTGCAGCATCATGTGCAGCATGGGCGCGATCAGCAGGTGCACGGTCGCCTCGATGGGCACGGCGCGGAACTCGCCGCTGCGCACGCCCCGGGTAATGAGGTCGCCCACCAGGTTCTGCGTCGGGGCGATGACCTCATCCACATAGAAGCGCGCCAGCTCCGGGAAGTGGCGCGCCTCCACCATCATGATCTTGCAGACCACGCCGGCCTTGCCGTGGCCGATCTTGGCCCACCAAGCCTGCATCATGAGTCCCAGCAATTCGGCAATGGGCCCTTCGTGCTGAGCGGCCTGCGCAGCCGACGCGACGATGTGCTCGGACAGGTTCTCGCGCACCATGGCCTTGAACAGCTCGTCCTTGCTGGGGTAGTAGCGGTACAGCGTGCCCTTGGCGACGCCGGCGCGCGTCGCGACCTCCTCGCTGCGGGTGGCGGCGAAGCCCTTCTCGACAAAGAGTTCCAGGGCCGCGTCGAGCAGCTCTTGCGGACGGGCGTCCTTGCGGCGTTGGCGGGGCGTGGCAGTGGCCAAGTCTGGCGGCGTTAATGACCGATGAGTCAGTAATGTAGCCGCGCGCGGCGCGCCCCAGCAAGCGGGCCGCCCATGCTGGCTACACTGCGCCGCCTTCTGCAGTTCGTCAGCCTTCGGAGTACACGTGGACGTCATCCTTTTGATCAAAGCCGCCGTCATGGGCATCGTCGAGGGGTTGACCGAATTCCTGCCCATTTCCTCCACGGGTCACCTGATCCTGGCGGGCTCGCTGCTGAACTTCGTCGGCGAGAAGGCCAAGGTGTTCGAGATCGCGGTGCAGACCGGCGCGATGTTCGCCGTCGTCTGGGAGTACCGCGAACGCCTGGCCCGCACGGTGCGCGGCATCGCCAGTGAGCGGCAGGCGCAGCGCTTCGCGCTGAACGTGGGCATCGCCTTCATCCCGGCCGTGGTGCTGGGGCTGGCCTTCGGCAAGCTCGTGAAGACCCACCTGTTCCACCCCGTGCCGGTGGCCATGGCCTTCATCGTGGGCGGCTTCATCATCCTGTGGGTGGAGGCCCGCCACAAACGGCTGTATGGCGACATGGACATGCAGGGTGCCCGCCGTGCCCGCATCGAGACCGTGGACGACATGGGCCCGCTGGACGCGCTGAAGGTCGGCCTGCTGCAATGCCTGGCGCTGATCCCCGGCACCAGCCGCTCGGGCGCCACCATCATCGGCGGCGTCGTGCTGGGCATGTCGCGCAAGGCAGCGGCCGAGTTCAGCTTCTACCTGGGCATCCCGACGCTGATGGGCGCCGGCGCCTACTCGGTGTTGAAGCAGCGCGACGCGCTGGCCTGGAGTGATGTGCCCATGTTCGCCGTGGGCCTGGTGTTCGCATTCTTCAGCGCGCTGCTGTGCATACGCTGGCTGATCCGCTACGTGTCCAGCCACGACTTCAAGGTGTTCGCGTACTACCGCATCGTGTTCGGCCTGCTGGTGCTGGCCACGGCCTACCTGGGCATGGACATCTGGAAAGACTGAATAATCCGGCCATGGCCATCACGATCAAGACCGCCGCCGACGTCGAGGGCATGCGCATCGCCGGGCGCCTGGCGTCCGAAGTCCTGGACATGCTGACGCCCCACGTGAAGCCGGGCGTCACGACCAATGAGCTGGACAAGCTGGCGCACGACTTCATCGTCAACGTGCAGCAAGGCATCCCCGCCCCGCTGAACTACTGCCCGCCGGGCTACACGCCCTACCCCAAGTCCATCTGCACGTCGGTCAACCAGCAGGTCTGCCACGGCATCCCCAACGACAAGCCGCTGAAGAACGGCGACATCGTCAACATCGACGTCACCGTCATCAAGGACGGCTGGCACGGCGACACCAGCCGCATGTTCGTCGTCGGCGACGGCTCCATCGCGGCCAAGCGGCTGTGCGCCTTCACCTACGACGCCATGTGGAAGGGCATCGCCAAGGTCAAGCCCGGCGCCAAGCTGGGCGACATCGGCCACGCCATCCAGACCTTCGCCGAGAACGCCGGCTTCTCCATCGTGCGCGAGTTCTGCGGCCACGGCATCGGCCGCGTGTTCCACGAGGAGCCGCAGGTGCTGCACTACGGCCGCCCCGGCACGCTGGACGAGTTGGTGCCCGGCATGATGTTCACCATCGAGCCCATGATCAACGCCGGCCGGCGCGAGATCAAGGAAACGGGCGACGGCTGGACCATCGTCACCAAGGACCGTTCCCTCTCGGCGCAGTGGGAGCACACCATCCTGGTGACCGAGACGGGCTACGAGGTCATGACGCTGTCGGCCGGCAGCCCGCCGCCGCCCGCCTTCATCACCGCAGCCGCCGCGGCCACCGCCTGACGTGGCCACGCTCGCCGACCTCCGCCAGCAGTTCAAGGCGGGCAAGCAGGCGCTGATCGACAGCTTCCTGGCCGAGCGTCCCACCCAGGCCGGCGCCGAGCGCCTGCTGCGCCGCCTGGCCCGCCATGTCGACGACACGTTGCGTGGCCTGTGGGCCCAGGCCGGCATGCCCGAAGGCTCCTGCCTGGCCGCCGTCGGCGGCTATGGCCGCGGTGAGCTGTTCCCGCACTCCGACGTGGACGTGCTGGTGCTGCTGCCCGACGGCGTCGAGGCCTACCAGCCCGGCCCGGCCAAGAGCGCCATCGAGAGCTTCATCACGTCCTGCTGGGACGTGGGGCTGGAGATCGGCTCGTCCGTGCGCACGCTGGGCGAATGCCTGAGCGAGTCGGCCGGCGACGTGACCATACAGACCGCGCTGCTGGAGGCCCGCCCGCTGGCCGGCGACGCCAAGCTGTTCCGGCTGATGCACCAGCGCTTCATGCAGGCCATGGACCCGCGCGCCTTCTTCCGCGCCAAGACGCTGGAGACGGTGCAGCGCCACACCAAGTTCGACGACACGCCCTACGCGCTGGAGCCCAACTGCAAGGAAAGCCCCGGCGGCCTGCGCGACCTGCAGATGCTGATGTGGATTGCCCGCGCGGCCGGCCTGGGCAAGACCTGGAAGGCACTGAGCGCGCGAGGCCTCATCACGCCGTTCGAGAGCCGCCAGCTGCAGCGCAACGAGGGCCAGCTGCGGCTCATCCGCGCACGGCTGCACGCGGTGGCCGGCCGGCGCGAGGACCGGCTCGTGTTCGACCTGCAGACCGCTGTCGCGCAGAGCTTCGGATTTGAAAGCACCAAGGCGCAGCGCGCGTCCGAGGTGCTGATGCGGCGCTACTACTGGGCCGCCAAGGCGGTCACGCAGCTACACCAGATCCTGCTGCTGAACCTGGAGGAGCAGATCAACGGCTCCCAGCAGGATCAGCTGCGCGCGCTCGACGGCCACCCCGACTTCCTGGACCGCGGCCGCATGCTGGAGATCGCCAGCGACGACCTCTACCAGCGCGACCCGCACGCTATCCTGCGCACCTTCCTGGTCTACCAGCAGGTGCGCGGCATCAAGGGCCTGTCCGCGCGCACGCTGCGCGCGCTGTACAACGCCCGCAGCCTGATGGACGCCGCCTGGCGGCGTGACCCGGTCAACCGCGCCACCTTCATGGCCATGCTGCGCGCGCACGAGGGCCAGACGCACGCCTTCCGGCTGATGAACCAGACCTCGGTGCTGGGCCGCTACCTGTGGGTGTTCCGCGCCATCGTCGGGCAGATGCAGCACGACCTGTTCCACGTCTACACGGTGGACCAGCACATCCTGATGGTGCTGCGCAACGTGCGCCGCTTCTTCGTGCCCGAGCACGCGCACGAGTACCCGTTCTGCTCGCATCTGGCCTCGCAGTTCGACCAGCCCGAACTGCTCTACGTGGCCGCCCTCTTCCACGACGTCGCCAAGGGCCGCGGCGGCGACCACTCCGAGCTGGGCGCCGTCGAGGTCCGCCGCTTCTGCCGCCAGCACGGCATGAGCACCGACGACGCGGCAATGTGCGTCTTCCTCGTCGAGCACCACCTGACGATGTCGCGCGTGGCGCAGAAGGAAGACCTGTCCGACCCCGCCGTCATCGGTGCCTTCGCCGCCAAGGTGGGCGACGCACGCCGCCTAACGGCGCTGTACCTGCTGACCGTCGCCGACATCCGCGGCACCAGCCCCAAGGTCTGGAACGCCTGGAAGGGCAAGCTGCTGGAGGACCTGTACCGCATCACGCTGCGTGCGCTCGGTGGGGCCACGATCAACATGGACGCCGAGATCGAGGCCCGCAAGCAGGAGGCCCGGCAGGACCTGGCACTGCATTCGCAGCTGCCCGGCACCGAGACGCCGCTGTGGCAGAAGCTGGCCATCAGCTACTTCGCCCGCCACGACGCCGCCGAGCTGGCCTGGCATGCGCGCTCGCTGTGGCGCCACGTGCAGACCCAAGTTCCCGTGGTGCGCGCCCGCCCCTCGCCCATCGGCGAAGGCCTGCAGGTGCTGGTCTACGCGCCCGACCAGTCCGACCTGTTCGCCCGCATCTGCGGCTATTTCGACACCGCCGGCTTCAACATCCTGGACGCCAAGGTACACACCACGCGCGACGGCTATGCGCTGGACACCTTCCAGGTCATCCGCCCCGAGGCCGACCTGCACCACCGCGACCTGGTGCCGCTGGTGGAGAACAAGCTGGGCACCGCGCTGCAGGCCGTCGGGCCGCTGCCCGAGCCGCGGCGCGGGCGGCTGTCACGGCGCGTCAAGAGCTTCCCGTACTCGCCGCGCATCTCGCTGCGCCCCGACGAGAAGGCCACGGCCTGGCTGCTGACCATCTCCACCAGCGACCGCGCGGGCTTGCTGTACGCCATCGCCCGCGTGCTGGCCCGCCACGGCATCAACCTGCAGCTGGCCAAGATCTCCACGCTGGGCGAGCGCGTGGAGGACACCTTCCTCGTCGACGGCCCGGCGCTGCAGCAGAACAAGGCCCAGCTGCAGATCGAGAGCGAGCTGCTGGACGCCGTCTCGCTGCCCGCCTGATCAGTTCGCCAGCCCCCACTGCGACAGCATGAAGGCATAGGTCTTGGCGCGCTCCTTCAGCGCGTCGAAGCGGCCCGACGCACCGCCGTGGCCGGCCGACAGGTTGATGTCGAACAGCAGCGGGTTGGCATCGGCCTTCAGCGTGCGCAGCTTCGCCACGTACTTGGCCGGCTCCCAGTACGGCACCTGGCTGTCGTTGATGCCGGTGCGCGTCAGGATGGCCGGGTAGGCGCCGGGCTTGAGGTTGTCGTAGGGGCTGTAGGCCCGCATCCACGCGTACTGCTCGGCCACCTTGGGGTTGCCCCACTCGATGAACTCCTCGGTGGTCAGCGGCAGCGTCTCGTCCAGCATGGTATTGATGACGTCCACGAACGGCACCTCGGCCACCACGGCCTTGAACAGCTCGGGCCTCAGGTTGACCACGGCGCCCATCAGCAGGCCGCCGGCGCTGCCGCCGTTGATGATGAGCTTGTCCGGCTGCGTCCAGCCCTGCTGGATCAGCGTCTCGGCCACCGCGATGAAGTCGGTGAAGGTGTTCATCTTCTTGGCCAGCTTGCCCTCCAGATACCAGCGCCGGCCCAGGTCGCCGCCGCCGCGGATGTGGGCGACGGCGATGACCGCACCGCGGTCCAGCAGCGACAGGTCGTTGGGGACGAAGCGCGGGTCCGACGGGATGCCGTAGCTGCCATAGCCGCGCAGCAGCAGCGGCCGCGGGCCCTCGCCGCGCAGCGCCTTGGCATAGACCAGCGAGATGGGCACCTGCGTGCCGTCCTTGGCTGTCGCCATCAGGCGGCGCGACTCGTAGCGCGACGCGTCGTAGCCAATCACCGGCTGCTGCTTGCGCAGCGTCAGCTGCCCCGAGGCGAGCCCGACGTCGTAGACCGAGGCCGGCGTGGTCATGGACTGGAAGTTCAGCCGCAGCGTGTCGCTGTCGAACTCGCGGTTGTCACCGATCAGCGCGGTGTAGACCGGCTCGCTGAAGGCCACCTCGCGCGCCTTGGCGCCGGGCTTCAGGCGGGCCGGCTGGTCGTAGACACGCAGCTTCACCGAGCCCTGCTCGCGCACCTGCAGCACCAGGTGCTTGGCGAACGGCATCACGCGTTCCAGCGCGGCGTCCTCGCGGTGCGCCAGCAGCTCCTGCGCGCCCTTCAGCTGCGCCGGCGTCACCTGCAGCGAACGCGGCATGGGCAGTGCCACCAGCCGGAAGTTGGGGCCGCGGTCGTTGATGCGCAGGAACAGCCGGCCCTGGTGGTGCTCGGGCGAATACTCGACGCCGCTCTTGCGCGGCAGCAGCACCTGCCAGGCGCCCAGCGGCTTGTCGGCTGCGATGACGCGCACCTCGGTCGTGTCCTTGGCCCGGCTGGTCAGCGTCAGGTAGCGGCGATCCGCCGTGCGGCCCAGCTCCACGTTGTAGAGCTCGTCCTTGTCCTCATACACCAGCTCGTCCGGGCCTTCGACATCCAGCCGGTGGCGCCAGACCTGGTTGCGGCGGCGCGCCTCGTTGGAGGTCACGTAGAAGATGGTGCTGGAGTCGGCGGCCCAGATCGCGCCGTCGGTGCGCTTGGCCACCCAGGGCAGGTCCTTGCCGCTGGCCAGGTCGCGCACCTGCAGCTGGAAGTCGCGCGCGCCGGTCTCGTCCAGCGAATAGGCCAGGCGCTTGGCATCGGGGCTGATCTGAGCGAGGTTCACGGCCAGGAACTTGCGGCCCTTGGCCAGTTCGTTCAGATCCAGCATGACCTGCTCGGGTGCAGCGGCGTCATAGGCGCGCGCCTTGCCCTGCGCTGCCCGGCGGATGAACTGCGGGTACTGCGCGCCCTCCAGGGTGCGCGTGCTGTACCACCAGCCACCCTGACGCGCCGGCACGCCCTCGTCGGCCTGCTTGATGCGGCCCACCATCTCGCCATAGAGCTTGTCGCGCAGGCCTTCCAGCGGCGCGTAGAACTTCGCCGTGTAGTCGGCCTCGGCCTTCAGGTAGGTCATCACCTCGGGCTTGTCACGCTCGCGCAGCCAGAAGTAGTCGTCGATGCGGAGGTCGCCGTGCACGCTGACGTCCTTGGGCACGCGTGGCGCCACCGGTGCGTCGGCCTGGGCCAGGGTCAGGCCCGTCGAGGTCAGCAGCGCCAGGGTCAGCGCACGCTGCCGCCAGCTGCGGAATGCATTCGTCATGGAAGGATCTCCCCGTTGAGGGCTGCCATTGTGCGCATGCGGAGCCCTGGCACGAGGCCCCAAGAGCCAGGGCTATACTGCCGGCTCGCGTGGGGGGGTAGCTCAGCTGGGAGAGCGCCGCGTTCGCAATGCGGAGGTCGGGAGTTCGATCCTCCTCCTCTCCACCAAACCAATCACCTGAACGATCCCGCATCGTCCCAGAGACTCCGAAAAGCCCTTGAGAATCAAAGCTCCAGGGCTTTTTTCTTGCCCGCTCGCTCCGTGATCACTCGCACCTCCGGGATGCGGCCCTATGACGACACACGTGCTCCACAAGACCCTGCTTCTCCCCTCCTTGGCCACCCTGCTGCTGCTGGGCGCCTGCCAGGACAAGAAAGGCCCCGAGCCGACCAGGGGCGGTGCGCCCGAGGTCGGCGTGGTCAGCGTCGGCACCCAGGACGCGCCGCTGGAACTGGACCTGCCGGGCCGGCTGTCGGCCAGCCAGGTGGCCGAGATCCGGCCCCAGGTCAGCGGCATCGTGCTGAAGAAGCTGTTCACCGAGGGTGCCACCGTCAAGGCCGGCCAGCCGCTGTACCAGCTGGACCCGGCCACGCTGGAGGCCGAGCGCGCCCGCACCGCCGCCGCGCTGCTGAAGGCCGAGGCCTCGCTGGCCGTGGCCCGCAGCAAGGCCGCACGGGACACCGAGCTGCTAAAGGCTGATGCCATCAGCCGCCAGGCCGCCGATGACAGCGCCGGTGCGCTGAAGCAGGCCGAGGCCGACGTGGCCGTGGCCCGTGCCGCGCTGGACGCCGCCCGCGTGCAGCTGGAGCGCGCACGCATCAGCGCCCCCATTGCCGGCCGGGTGGAGATCTCGACCGTCACCGCCGGCGCGCTGGTGACCGCCAACCAGACCCAGGCGCTGACCACCGTGCAGCAGCTGGACCCCATGCAGGTCGACATCGTGCAGAGCAGCGCCGAGATGCTGGGCCTGCGCCGCCAGCTGGACGGCGGCACGGGCAGCCGGCAGATCCGCCTGATGCTGGAAGACGGCAGCCAGCACCCGCAGCCCGGCACGCTGCAGGTCAGCGGCATCACCGTGGACCGCGGCACCGGCGCCGTGACGCTGCGCGCCACGGTGCCCAACCCCAAGGGCACGCTGCTGCCCGGCATGGTGGTGCGCGCGCGCCTGCTGGCCGGTGTGGACCGCGGCGTCATCCTGGTGCCTCAGCAGGGTGTGAGCCGCTCGCCCACGGGCGACGCGACCGCGCTGGTGGTCGGCGAGGGCAACAAGGTCGAGCGCCGCCGCCTGGTGCTGGAGCGCGCCGTGGGCAACCAGTGGCTGGTGACCAGCGGCCTGACGGTGGGCGAGCAGCTCATCGTCGAGGGCCTGCAGCGCGCCCGCCCCAACCAGGTGGTGAAGCCGGTGCCGGCCGGCAGCAAGAAGGCCGGCGCGCCCGCGCCGGCCGCGTCCTCGGCCGCTTCGGCCGCCAGCAAGGGCGCCTGACCCATGGCGTCCTTCTTCATCGACCGGCCCATCTTCGCGTGGGTCATCGCCATCGTCATCATGCTGGCCGGCGCCGGCGCCATCCACCAGCTGGCGCTGGAGCGCTACCCCGACATCGCGCCCACGCGCGTGTCCATCAACACCAGCTATCCGGGCGCCTCGGCCAAGGCCATCGAGGACTCGGTCACGCAGATCGTCGAGCAGAGCCTGAAGGGCATCGACGGCCTGCTGTCCATGGAATCCAGCAGCAGCGCCGCCGGCAATGCCAACACCACGCTGACCTTCGTCGCCGGCACCAACCCCGACACCGCCCAGGTGCAGGTGCAGAACAAGGTGCAGTCCATCATCAGCCGGCTGCCGCAGGCCGTGCAGGCCCAGGGCGTGCGCGTGACCAAGTCGGGCAGCGATTTCCTGATGATCATGATGCTGACCAGCGACGACCCCGCGGTCAGTTCCAGCGACCTGGGCGACTACCTGAACAGCACGCTGGTGGACATCATCAGCCGCGTCGAGGGCGTGGGCGACGTCAACGTGTTCGGCTCGGGCTATGCGATGCGCATCTGGCTGGACCCGCTGAAGCTGCAGCGCTACAGCCTCGTGCCCGGCGACATCCGCACCGCGCTGCAGCAGCAGAACACCGAGGTGTCGGCCGGCCAGATCGGCGCCCAGCCGGTGCCCGAGGGCCAGCGGCTCACCGCCATCATCACGGCGCGCTCCAAGCTGACCACGGCCGAGGAGTTCAAGAACGTGGTTCTGCGCGTGCAGGCCGACGGCTCGGCGCTGCGCCTCGGAGACGTGGCCCGCGTGGAACTGGGCCGCGACAGCTACACCACCAATGTGCGCTCCAGCGCCCGCACGGCCGCCGGCCTGGCCATCTTCCCGGCCAGCGGCGCGAACGCGCTGGCCACCGGCGACGCCGTCAAGGCCAAGATCAAGGAGCTGGAACCCTTCTTCCCGCCCGGCTACAAGGCCACCGTCACCTTCGACACCACGCCCTTCATCCGCGTCTCCATCGAGAGCGTGGTGCAGACGCTGATCGAGGCCATCGTGCTGGTGGTGGCCATCATGTATCTGTTCATGCAGAACCTGCGCGCCACGCTGATCCCGGCCATCGCGGTGCCGGTGGTGCTGATGGGCACCTTCGGCGTGCTGGCGCTGGCGGGCTTCTCGATCAACTCGCTGACCATGTTCGGCCTGGTGCTGGCCATCGGCCTGCTGGTGGACGACGCCATCGTGGTCGTCGAGAACGTCGAGCGACTGATGCGCGAGGAGGGCTTGTCGCCCAAGGACGCGACGCGGCAGAGCATGAAGGAGATCACCGGCGCGCTGGTCGGCATCGCCGTCGTGCTGTCCGCGGTGTTCATCCCGATGGCCTTCTTCGGTGGCTCGACCGGCATCATCTACCGCCAGTTCTCCATCACGGTCGTCAGCGCCATGGTGCTGTCGGTGCTGGTGGCGATGACGCTGTCGCCGGCGCTGTGCGCGACGGTGCTCAAGCCCGTGCACCAGGGCGAGCATGCGGCCCACGGCGGCCCCTTCGGCAAGCAGCTGGACTGGTTCTTCGGCGGCTTCAACCGCCGCTTCGACGCCTTCACCGAGCGCTATGTGCGCGGCGTGGGCGGCCTGTCCAGGCGCGGCGTGCGCAGCTTCGCCGTCTACCTGGCGGTCATCGCCGGCATGGCCTGGATGTACAAGGCCCTGCCCACCTCCTTCCTGCCCGACGAAGACCAGGGCGGCCTGCAGATCCAGGTGCGCATGGCGCCCGGTGCCACCAGCGAACGGCTGGAGGGCGTGATGCAGGAGCTGGAGGCCTATCTGGCCGATCAGAAGGAAGTGCTGTTCTACAACGTCGTGCGCGGCGCCGGCGGCGACCAGGGTTCGGGCCAGGGCTTCATCCGCCTGCAGGACTGGAAGGAGCGCAAGGCGCCCGAGCAAGGGGCCGGCGCGCTGGCAGAGCGCTTCACGCGCGAGCTGGGTCGGCGCATCCGCGATGCCAACGTCTTCATCGTGCAGCCGCCCACCGTGCGCGGCCTGGGCGGCAGCGCCGGCATCCAGCTCTTCCTGCAGGACCTGGGCGGCTTGGGCCAGGACAAGCTGGTGGAGGCCCGCGAGCAGCTCATCGAGCTGGCCAACAAGCATCCCGAGCTGAGCCGCACCCGCACCAACAGCCTCACCGAGACGCCGCAGCTGCAGATCAGCATCGACGACCACAAGGCCGGCGTGCTGGGCGTGCAGCCCAGCGTCATCAACGACACCATGTCCATCGCGCTGGGCGGCGCCTACGTGAACGACTTCATCGACCGCGGCCGCGTCAAGCGCGTACTGGTGCAGGGCGAAGGCGCCTACCGCGCCGCACCCGACAGCATCAACCACTGGTACGTGCGCAACACGGCCGGGCAGATGGTGTCGTTCTCGGCCTTCGCGTCCAGCAAATGGATCAATGGCCCGCGCCAGTTGGTGCGCTACAACGGCAGCTCGGCCTACGAGATCCAGGCCGACGTGCCGCCGGGCGTCAGCTCGGGTGCCGCGATGAAGGCCATGGAGGAGGTGCTGGCCGAGATGCCGCCCGGCATCGGCTACGAATGGTCGGGCCGCAGCTACCAGGAGCGGCTGTCGGGCGACCAGGCGCCGCTGCTGTACGCGGTGTCGGTGCTGTTCATCTTCCTGTGCCTGGCGGCGCTGTACGAGAGCTGGTCGGTGCCGTTCAGCGTGATGCTGGTGGTGCCGCTGGGCATCTTCGGCGCGCTGATCGCCAGCCACCTGGGCGGGCAGAACAACGACGTGTTCTTCCAGGTCGGCCTGCTGACCACGGTGGGCCTGTCGGCCAAGAACGCCATCCTCATCGTCGAGTTCGCGCAGACGCTGCTGGCGCGCGGCATGGGCCTGCTGGACGCGGTGCTGCTGGCCAGCCGCCAGCGCTTGCGCCCCATCCTGATGACCTCGCTGGCCTTCATGATGGGCGTGCTGCCGCTGGCCTATTCCAGCGGCGCCGGCTCGGGCTCGCAGAAAGCCATCGGCTTCGGCGTGCTGGGCGGCATGGCCAGCGCCACCGTGCTGGGCATCTTCTTCGTGCCGCTGTTCTACCTGTGGGTGCAGCGGCGCTTTGGCGGCTTCAAGAGCCACGCCGCGACCGCTGCGGAGGTGAAGGCATGAAGCGGCACGCATTGACCCTGATCGCCACCGCCGCGCTGCTGGCGGGCTGCGGCAGCCTGGTGCCGCCCGCCGGCACCGCCACGCCGCCGCTGCGCCAGGACTTCCGTGTGGGCATGACGCCCATCGACATCCGCACCGACACGGCAAATGAGTGGGACGGCTTCTTCGCGGACGTGCGGCTGCGCCAGGTCGTGGGCATCGCGCTGACGGGCAACCGCAGCCTGCAGGCCAGTGCTGCAGCCGTGGAGCGCGTGCGCGCGCAGTACCGCATCGCCGAGGCCGGCCGCCTGCCCACCGTCAACGTCGGTGCCTCCGCCAACCGGCAGGAGACGGGTGGCAGCACGAGCACCAGCTACAGCGTCAACCTGGGCCTGGCCAGCTACGAGATCGACCTGTTCAACCGCCTGGGCAGCCTGGAGGGCGCCGCCCTCGCCCGCTACCTGGCCCAGCAGGAGACGCAGCGCGGCGCGCAGCTGAGCCTGGTCGCCGAGACGGCCAACGCCTGGCTTCTGCTTTCGGCCGAGCAGCAGCGCCTGACGCTCGCGCAGCAGCTGCGCGACAGCCAGCAGCGCACGCTGAACCTGACCGAGCAGCGCCACCAGCTGGGCGCCGCATCCGGCCTGGAGCGCGCCCGCGCCCGCACGGCCTTCGAGGCGGCGCGCGGCGAAGCCACTCGTGCGCAGAGCGCCGTCACGCAGGCGCGCCTGCAGCTGGAGCTGCTGGCCGGCCAGCCGCTGCCCGACGACC
>DASWWC010000301.1:0-59443 GCA_036401055.1 Roseateles sp. | reverse complement strand
GTCCAACATCCGCGACCTGCTGCCCACGCTGGAAGCCGTGGCCAAGGCCGGCCGTCCGCTGCTGATCATTGCCGAGGAAGTCGAAGGCGAAGCCCTGGCAACCCTGGTGGTCAACACCATCCGCGGCATCCTGAAGGTCGTCGCCGTCAAGGCGCCTGGCTTCGGCGATCGTCGCAAGGCCATGCTGGAAGACATCGCCATCCTGACGGGCGGCAAGGTCATCGCTGAAGAAGTGGGCCTGTCGCTCGAGAAGGTCACGCTGGCCGACCTGGGCCAGGCCAAGCGCGTCGAAGTGGGTAAGGAAAACACCACCATCATCGACGGCGCCGGCGCTGCTGCCGACATCGAAGCCCGCGTCAAGCAAGTGCGCATCCAGATCGAGGAAGCCACCAGCGACTACGACCGCGAGAAGCTGCAAGAGCGCGTGGCCAAGCTGGCCGGCGGCGTTGCCGTCATCAAGGTCGGTGCCGCCACCGAAGTCGAGATGAAGGAAAAGAAGGCCCGCGTGGAAGACGCGCTGCACGCCACGCGTGCCGCCGTTGAAGAAGGCATCGTCGCCGGCGGCGGCGTGGCCCTGCTGCGCGCCAAGCAAGCTGCTGGCGAGATCAAGGGCGACAACGCCGACCAGGACGCCGGCATCAAGCTGATCCTGAAGGCCATCGAAGCCCCGCTGCGCGAGATCGTCTACAACGCCGGCGAAGAGTCGTCGGTCGTCGTCAACGCCGTGCTGTCCGGCAAGGGCAACTACGGCTACAACGCCGCCAACGGCACCTATGGCGACATGATCGAAATGGGCATCCTGGACCCGACCAAGGTGACCCGCACCGCGCTGCAGAACGCCGCGTCCGTCGCGTCGCTGATGCTGACGACCGAGTGCATGGTTGCCGAGTCCCCCAAGGACGACGCCCCGGCCGGCGGCATGCCTGGCGGCATGGGCGGCATGGGTGGCATGGGCGGCATGGACATGTAAGTCCACGCCGGCGACACACCCGTCGCTGGCAAACAAAGGGGCTGCGCGAGCAGCCCCTTTTTTCATGGGCGCTGCGATTCAGTCGCTGGTGCGGGCCTGCGAACGCTTCAGCGTGTAGGTCAGCCCGATGCCGTAGCTGAAGCCTGTGGTCCGCCGCACCAGTGCGCTGTCGCGATTGGCAGCGCCGGCCAGGCTGTCGACACGGCCGAAGGCAAACAGCCGCAGATCCGGCGTCAGGCTCGTGGCCGCGCTGCCGCCCAGCCGCCACGCGATCAGGCCCGCGCTGGCGTTGAACGCCGGACGGTCCGGCCGGGCCTCGCCGGGCGCCACGCCATAGAAGGTCGCGCCCAGCCGGCGGTCGCCGAACAAGGCCCCGACGCTGAGCCCGTATCCCCAACCCCCGGCCTGGGGGCGACGCTGCCAGCTCAGCTCGGGCTCGAAGCTCAGGCCGCGATGCCGGCTGGGATCTCGCGCCTCGAACACGCCGCGCAGCGGCAGCTCGAAGCTGATGCGGTCGCGCGCCGCTCGACCGTTCAGGAACCAGCGCGCCACCGGCCCCGCCTCGACCAGGGTGCCCAGGCGCGCCATGCCCTCACGTGCCCGCAGCGACTCGGATCCCGAACTCAACGAACCGGCGAACGACACGTCCAGCTCGAACCGCTCGGTGCGCACCGCCCGCAGCCCGGCGCCGTCGCCATCGGCGTGCAGCACCTTGCCGCGGTAGATCAGGTAGGGCAGCACCAGCCCACGGCGAGCCTGCTGGTCCGACCCCGGATACGCCTGCTGGGACACGCCGCCCGCGACGGCGCCCAGCTCCCACAAGGGCAAATCCTCGCGCTTGCGGGCGCCCTCCTCTGCCTGCGCACTGGCGCCCAGCAACGCTGCAACGAGAACGAGATGCTTCATGTCATTCACAAGAGCCCGGAGACGGCGCGCATCATGCCCTGGTTGCGCCACGCCGCCAGCACCTGCGGCTGAAACGGAAAACCGTGAAAAGATCCCCGATCCATGGCCCTTGCCCCATGGATCAAGGGACCTGCGCGGGCGCAACACGCCGGACCGCCCCGACATGGAGCCGGATAATCTGAACCGTCGTCCACCCCCATGCCTGCCCCCTTGCATCCCCACGATCTGCTCGACCACGCGTTGACCGAGGCCGGCCCGCTGGCCCGCGAACTGCTCAACGTGGTGCAGGACGAACTCGATGCCCGGCCCCAGCATTTCCCGTTGCGGGAGAGCTGGCGCAAGGCGCGGCCGCATTTCGCGGCGGACTTCGAGGGCCGCCTCATCGACCTGCTGCAGGCCGGCCGGCGCGGCGAGGACCCCCTGCATCGCGCGCCCCTGCATCTGGGCGGCATGGAGGGCCTCAGCCTGGTGGACGAGCACCAGGCCTTGCAGGACGTCGCCATTGCCCATGTTGCGCAGGCCGCGGAAGAAGCCAGCCGCTCCGAACTGCACCAGATCGGCAACTTCTTCGCCGCGCTGCGCGGCACGGCGCGCGCCCGCGAGCGCGACAACCCGCTGCGCCCGGCGCTGTACGCCCACGCGCTGCACCACGCGCTCGCCGCCAGCCCGCTGGCGCAACAGGCCCAGTACGAGCTCATGCGCGTCGCGGCCGGCCCCCTGGCCAAGGCCCTGCACCGCATCTACAGCCATGCCTGCGCCGTGCTGCGCGCCGCCGACATCAGTGACATGGTGGCCTCGCACGGCCACGTCCAGTCCGACCCGCTGGCGCACCAGCGCCTGGCAGCGGCGCGGGGCGTGGGTGCTCGCGCCACGGCACATGGCACGCTGGACGGCCTGTCGCGCCGCGTGGATGCCCTCAACTCCCGGCCTCAGGGCCTGGGCACGCTGACGGCGCGAGACATGCAGTCGTCCGCGCCCTTCGTGCGCTCGACCGGCCCGGACATGCTGAGCCGGCTGTACGACCAGATCCTCGCCGACCCCCGCCTGCTGCCCCCGCTGAAGGCGCTGCTGGCGCGGCTGCAGGTCGCCGTCGTGCGCCTGGCCCGCACCGACTCGACGCTGCTGCGCCGCCAGGACCACCCGACCTGGGCGCTGCTCAACCGCGTGGCGGCCCACGGCATGGCGTTCGAGCGCGCCGACGACGAGCACCTGGTCGACTTCCTGCGTTTCATGGAGGCCGAGGCGCAGTTGCTGGTCGACGCCCCGACGCCCACGGCGGCGCTGTTCCAGCAGGTGCTGGCCCGCGTGGAGGCCCGCATCGACCAGCAGGCCCGCCGGAGCAGCGAACGCAACGCCGTCGCGCTGGCGGCGCTGGAGCGCGAACAGCTGCGCAACGACTGGCGCGACCTGGTGCGCGACCAGGTCGACCAGCAGCTCCACGATGCGCCGATGGGCCCGCGTGTGCTGCGCTTCATGCAGACGTGCTGGGTGGACGTCATCGTCACCGCCATGGTGAGGCACGGCCGCGACTCCATCGAGGCGCAGACGGCCATGGAAGTCATCGACGCCGTGCTGGACAGCCTGACCACGCCGCGTGACATGGCCGACCGCGAAGCGCTGCGCATGCGCCTGCCGGTGCTGATCGAGCGGCTGAACACCGGCTGTGACAGCATCGACCTGCCGCTGTCCAAGCGCGAGCCGGCGCTGCACGAACTGATGGGCCAGCATGCGCGGCTGCTGCAGGGCAAGCCGGCGCTGGACCCCGCCGAGCGGCGGGCCAGCCCGCCGCGGCCCGCGACGCCGCCCAATGCCGAAGCCCCGGCCTCTGCCGACGAGATCGTGCGCCGCCTCATGGAAGAGCGCGACTCCCAGGTGCCCTCCCACTGGCTCAGCGCCGACGTGGACCGCGGGGAGCTGCCCACCGTGCCGGTGCAGCTCTACAACGAGAACGACTCACCCGACGCGCGTGCCGCGCTGCAGCGCTGGATCGACGGCCTGCAGATCGGCCACTGGTTCCACCTCTTCATCCAGGGTGACTGGCACACCACGCAGATCGCCTGGATCAGCGAGGGCCGCCAGTTCGTGCTGTTCGTGGGCCGCGATGCCGAGGAACGACTGCCGCTGACGCGCCGGGCGCTGGAGGCGCTGCTGGCCAACGGCCTGATCACGGCGCTGGAAGAAGACAGCCTGGTGCAGCGTGCCGTCGACACGCTGATGAGCGACCTGGACGGCGGCTGAGGCTCAGTCCTCGGGCTGCAACGGCGGGGCCGCCGCGAGCACCGCGTCGGGCACCTCGTCAGCGGCCTCATGCGCCAGCACCCATTCGCGCAATGCCATGGCCACGTCGCCCACGCCGCTTTTCTTCAGCGCCGAGAACAGCGTCACCGCGACGTCGGACTCTTCGGTGGACAGGCCGGCCAGGAACTCGGTCGTCGAGTGCAGGATGGCATCGGCCTCCTTGCGGTTGAGCTTGTCGGACTTGGTCAGCAGCACCAGCAGCTTGACCTCGCCGGTGGCCACGCGGGCGGCGACGAACTCCAGCAACTGCTTGTCCAGGTCGGTCAGGCCCAGGCGCGAATCCACCATCAGCACGACGCCCGACAGGCTGCGGCGCACGGCCAGGTAGTCGGCCATCACCTTCTGCCAGCGCAGCTTGGCGGACTTGTTGACCGCCGCATAGCCATAGCCCGGCAGGTCGGCGAACAGCGCATCGGCGGCGTCCTTCGGTCCCAGCTCGAACAGGTTGATGTGCTGCGTGCGGCCCGGCGTCTTGGACGCGAAGGCCAGGCGCTTTTGCTGCGCCAGCGTGTTGATGGCCGTGGACTTGCCGGCATTGGAGCGGCCCACGAAGGCGATCTCCGGCAGCTCCGTGGCGGGCAGGTGGACCAGTTGGCTGGCGGTCGTCAGGAAGCGCGCGGTGTGCGTCCAGGCCAGGGCCAGCTTCTCGGTGATGGGCTCGGAAGTTGCGGCCTCAGGGATTTCGTTGGTCATGGCAGGTTCGGGCGCGGTAATTCAGCATTGTAAAATTCTGCGGTTGCGCCCAACGAAACCCATAAATCCATGAAGACTGTCGCCCTCCTCCTGTCGAGTCTGATGCTGGCCGCCACGGCACACGCCAACGAGCCCGCGGCAGCGCCCGCCAAGCCCGATCTCGCCAAGGGCGGCGCCATCTCGACGCAGGTCTGCGCGGCCTGCCACACGGCCGATGGCTCGCGCGGCTCGCCGGCCAACCCCATCCTCGCGGGCCAGCACGCCGAGTACCTGGCCAAGCAGCTGCACGAGTTCAAGAACGGCAAGCGCAAGAATCCGGTCATGCAGGGCATGGCGGCCCCGTTGTCGGAAGAAGACATCCGCAACGTGTCCGCGTTCTACGCCTCCAAGACCGCCAAGCCCGGCTTCGCCAAGAACAAGGCCACCGTGGCGCTGGGCGAGAAGATCTACCGCGGCGGCATCGCCGACCGCAACATTCCCGCCTGCGCCGGCTGTCACGGCCCGGCAGGCTCGGGCATGCCGGCCCAGTACCCGCGCGTGGGCGGCCAGCATGGCGACTACATCGAGGCCCAGATGCTGGCCTTCCGCGCCGGCGGCCGCACCAACTCGGCACCCATGACCGCCATTGCCGCCAAGATGAACGACAAGGAAATCAAGGCCGTGTCCGACTACATGGCCGGCCTGCGCTGAAACCCTCTCAAGCCTCTGAAAGAAGGCCGGTGAAACCCACCGGCCTTTTTTCTTGACGCCGCCATGTCCGCCCCCGCCCACGCCCGCCCCTCCGTCACCCGCGAACTGCTGGACCTGCTCGCGTCCATGCGCTTCGCGATCGCGCTGCTCAGCATCATCTGCATCGCCTCCGTCATCGGCACGGTGCTGCGCCAGAGCGAGCCGCTGGGCAACTACATCAACCAGTTCGGCCCGTTCTGGGCCGAGGTGTTCGGTGCCGTCGGCCTGTACACGGTCTACAGCGCCCCCTGGTTCCTCGTCATCCTGGCCTTTCTGGTGGTGTCCACCAGCCTGTGCATCGCGCGCAACACGCCCAAGATCCTGGCGGACCTGAAGAGCTACAAGGAAGGCGTGCGCGAGCAGTCGCTGCAGGCCCACCACCACAAGGCCATTGCCGAGCTGCACAGCAACCCGCAGATGGTGCTGGCCGAGATCGGCGCCACGCTGACCGCGCTAGGCTGGCGCGCCCGAGTGCAGCAGCGCGACAACGGCATCATGATCGCGGCCCGCCGCGGCGCAGCCAACAAGATCGGCTACATCGCCGCGCACTCGGCCATCGTGCTCATCCTGGTCGGCGGCGTGCTGGACGGCAACGCGATGGTGCGGCTGGCGATGCTGTTGCAGGGCAAGCAGCTCTACACCGGTACGGGCTTCATCGCCGACATCAAGCCCGAACACCGCCTCAGCGCGGCCAACCCGGGCTTTCGCGGCAACGTGTCGGTCACCGAGGGCCAGCGCCAGGGCATCGCCATCCTCAGCCTGCCCAGCGGCGTCGTGCTGCAGGACCTGCCGTTCGACATCGAGCTGAAGAAGTTCAGCGTCGAGTACTACCCCACCGGCATGCCCAAGAGCTTCGCCAGCGATATCGTCATCCATGACGGCGGCACGACGCGGACGGCGGTCGTCAAGGTCAACGAGCCGACCATCCACAAGGGCATCGCGATCTACCAGAGCAGCTTCGAGGACGGCGGCAGCAAGCTGGCGCTGACCGCGCTGCCGCTGGCCGGCGGCGAGCCGCGCGCCTTCGAGGGCCGCGTGGGCACGCGGCTGCCGTTCGGCGAGCACACGCTGGAGCTGGAAGGCCTGCGCGTCATCAACGTCGAGAACATGGGCGCCGCGGAGCCCAGCGGCGCCGACGTGCGCAAGGTGGACCTGCGCGACACCCTGTCCAAGCACCTGGGCAGCGGCGCCAAGGGCGACGGCGCCAAGACGCTGCACAACGTCGGCCCGTCGTTCAGCTACAAGCTGCGCGATGCCGCCGGCCAGGCACGCGAGTTCAACAACTACATGCTGCCGGTGGAGCTGGACGGCCACAAGCTGTTCCTGGCCGGCGTGCGCGAGACGCCGACCGAGAACTTCCGCTACCTGCGCATGCCTGCCGACGAAGACGGCAGCCTGGACGGCTGGCTGCGACTGCGGGCCGCGCTGGGCCAGCCGGCGATGCGCGAGGCCGCGGCGCGCGCCTATGCGCGCTCGGCGACACCCAGCGGCCAGCCGCAGATGCAGGAGCAGCTGCTGACCACCGCGCTGCGCGCGCTGACGCTGTTCTCCGGCGCCGCCGCCAAGCCCGGCGACGACATGAAGGGCGGCCTGCCGGCGCTGTCGCAGTTCATCGAGCGCGACGTGCCCGAAAGCGAGCGCGCCCGCGTGTCCGAGGTGCTGCTGCGCATCCTCAACGGCAGCCTGTTCGAACTGCACCAGCTGGCCCGCGAGCGTGCCGGCCTGAAGCCCGCCCCCGTCGATGCCGACACCCAGGCCTTCATGACGCAGGCCGTGCTGTCGCTGTCCGACAGCCTCTACTACCCGGCACCGGTGCTGCTGAAGCTGGAGAACTTCGAGCAACTACAGGCCAGCGTCTTCCAGGTCGCGCGCGCGCCGGGTCAGAAGCTGGTCTACCTTGGCGCCATCTTGCTTATCGTGGGCGTGTTCGCCATGCTCTACATCAAGGAACGCCGGCTGTGGGTGTGGATCGCGCCCACCGCCGACACGGCCGGCTCGCAGGTGCGCATGGCCATGTCCAGCACCCGCGAGTCGCCCGACAACGCCACACTGTTCGCCCAGCTCAAGGCGGCCATCTTGAAGGATCACCCATGAACACCACCACCTTCGATCTGCCGCGCCGCCACGCGCTGCAGCGCCGCGGTGCACTGGACTGGGCGTTTGCCGCCCTCGTGCTGCTGGGCGGCGGCTACGCCTTCAACCGCTACCACGCGTCCATGGACGCCTACGAGCAGGCCATCCTCGCCTGCACGCTGCCGGCGCTGATCGCGCTGGGCTGGTTCTGGAAACCGCTGCGCTGGCTCTGCCTGGCCGCCGGTGCGGCCAGCCTGCTGGCCATCGCGCTGTACACGCGCCAGACCGACGGCTTCGGCGCCGACCTGGCGGCCGGCGAGCAGGTCTTCCTGCTGAAGTACATGCTGTCCAGCCAGAGCGCCATCCTGTGGATGAGCCTGCTGTTCTTCATGAGCAACCTCTTCTACTGGGGCGGCTTCTTCACCGGCGCCGGCCGGCACAGCGTGGCCGAGGCCGCCGGCTCCAAGCTGGCCTGGGGCGGCGTCTTCATGGCCCTGGTGGGCACCATGGTGCGCTGGTTCGAGAGCCACCAGATCGCCGCCGACATCGGCCACATCCCGGTCAGCAACCTGTACGAGGTCTTCGTGCTGTTCTGCTGGATGACCACGCTGTTCCACCTGTACTACGAGGAGAAGTTCGCGACGCGCTCGCTGGGCGCCTACGTGATGCTGGTGGTCAGCGCGGCGGTGGGCTTCCTGCTCTGGTACACGGTGGCGCGCGGCGCGCAGGAGATCCAGCCGCTGGTGCCGGCGCTGCAGAGCTGGTGGATGAAGATCCACGTGCCGGCCAACTTCGTCGGCTATGGCTGCTTTGCGCTGGCGGCCATGGTGGCGCTGGCCTACCTGCTGAAGACCGTCACCACCCAAAGCCTGCTGGTGGGCCTGGTGGGCGTGCCGGCCGCCATCATCGCGCTCATCGCGGCCGTGCGGCTGGGCGCCGATGTGACGCCCGACACCATTGCAGGCCTGGACGCCTGGATGCGCAAGATCGCCGCCGTGACGGTCTTCCTGGGCCTGTGCGTGGTGCTGCGCAAGCCCTTGAGCGCCCGCCTGCCCGACCTGCCACAGCTCGACGACCTCATGTACAAGGCCATCGCGCTGGGCTTCGCGTTCTTCACCATCGCGACCATCCTGGGCGCCTTCTGGGCCGCCGAGGCCTGGGGCGGCTACTGGAGCTGGGACCCCAAGGAGACCTGGGCGCTCATCGTCTGGCTGAACTACGCCGCCTGGCTGCACATGCGACTGATGAAGGGCCTGCGCGGCGCCGTGTCGGCCTGGTGGTCGCTGGTGGGCCTGCTGGTGACGACCTTCGCCTTCCTGGGCGTCAACATGTTCCTGTCCGGCCTGCACAGCTACGGCGAGTTGTAGAGGCCCCTCGTCCAGCCTCGCTTCGCTGAACGCGAGCGACGCTGGCCGGTGCCCCGAGGGGGTGGCGATGCTCGCGGGGAATGCCCCGCTCGCACATCGCCAGACGGGCCGGCTTGGGGCGGCCCGGCGCTCGGCCCGAAAGCCTCAGTGCTGAGTAGCTCTCCTTCGCTCCAGCTTGACGCGGTACATGGCGGCATCCGACTGCCTCAGCGCCTCTTGCTCCCCCGATAGCTGCGGGTCCAGGCAGGCAACGCCCACGCTGGCGCCCTCGTAATCGATGACGGTCGCCGCCGTGTGATAGCGGCCCACGGTGGCCGCCGACAGGCGCTGGCGCAGCAGTGCCGCTGCCGCCTCGCCATCCTCCGACAGCCTGGGTCCCAGGCCCAAGACCAGGAACTCATCACCGCCCATGCGCGCCAGCATGTCGCCGCCGCGCAGGGCCGCCTGCAGCCGTGCGGACACGCCGCGCAGGAACTCGTCGCCCGCGTCGTGGCCATGGCCGTCGTTGATCTGCTTGAAGCCGTCCAGGTCGATGGCGCCTGCCAACAGCCAGCAGCCGGTGCGCTGCGCCAACGCAGTCAGCCGTGTCAGCTCCAGCATCAGCGCACGGCGGTTGGGCAGGCCGGTGAGCGCGTCGGTCAGCGCCTGCATCTGCAGTTCGGCGTTGGCGCGCTGCAGCTTCTCCACCAGGCGCTCGCGCGCCACATGCTGCTCGATGAGGCGGGCAAACAGGCTCAGCACATGCCGGGCCTCGGAGGTCAGCGGCTGCTTGCGCGAACTGGCCGCGCACAAGGTGCCGTACAGGTGGCCTTCGTCGGTGCGCACGGGCGTGCTGACATAGGTCTGCAGCCCCAGGTCACGCGCGGCGGCCGAGTCGCCCCAGATGCCGGCGACGTCGTCGGTGAAAGGCCGCTCTTCGTCCAGCGCCCGCTTGCACAGCGTGTCACCCCAGGGCACCGACAGCCCCTCCGGGATCTGCAGATCCTGCGAGTTGCGCGCGTAGATGACGTGCTGCATGCCCTCGGCCAGGTCGACCGTCGTCAGATAGGTGGACTCCAGGCCCGTGACAGCCTGCAGCATCTCCAGCAGCGGGCGGGTCAGGTCTTCCAGCGTGCGGGCCTTCTGGACCGAATCGGAAAGCTGGGCGATGAAGGAGTCCATGGGCTGCGTTGAGTGGTGGGCGGCTGAAGGTTAGCCCACCGGCAGCGCGGTCTCGTACTTCACCTCGCGCAGCACCACGTTGCTGCGCACGCTCGCCACGCCGGGCAGCTTGAAGATGTGCTGCTGCAGGAACTGGTCGTAGGCCTTCATGTCGGCCGCGACAACCTTGATGACGTAGTCGGCCTCGCCGGTGATGGCATGGCATTCGATGATCTCGCGGCGCGTGGCGGTCAGCCGCTCGAACTGCTCCACCGCACCCTCGCTGTGCCGCACCAGGCTGACATGCGCCAGCACGAGGATGGACAGCCCGACCTTCTCGCGGTCCACCAGCGCCACCTGGGCGCGGATGACGCCGCGCTCCTCCAGCTCGCGCACGCGCCGCCACACCGGCGTGGCCGACAGGCCCACCTTCTCGGCCAGCGCCTGGGTGGACAGCCGCGCATCCGCCTGCAGCAGCTCCAGGATCTGCAGGCTGGCGCGGTCGAGCTCGTTTGTTTCCATGATGGGTCTCTTTGGAGAAGAATCATCTCATCCAACGGGGACAAGCCCGGCAATGAGGCAAGTTATTCCGGCCTTACGGCGGAAGAATCTCCCGCCCGAAGGAGACACCATGGCCCACACGCCCGCCCTGCGCCCCTATCAGCTCAGCGACAACCTGGCGGCCGCGCACGGCGCCGTCTTCCTGACCGGCACGCAGGCGCTGGTGCGGCTGCTGCTGGCGCAAAAGCAGCTCGACGAACGCAATGGCCTGAACACCGCTGGCTTCGTGTCCGGCTACCGCGGCAGCCCGCTGGGCATGGTGGACCAGCAGCTGTGGAAGGCCAAGAAGTTCCTCGATGCGGCCCACATCGAGTTCCTGCCCGCCATCAACGAAGACCTGGCCGCCACCGCCTGCCTGGGCGTGCAGCGCGTGGCGCTGGACCCGCAGCGCACGGTCGATGGCGTGTTTGCGATGTGGTACGGCAAGGGGCCCGGTGTTGACCGCTCGGGCGATGCGCTCAAGCACGGCAACGTCTACGGCACCAGCACGCAGGGCGGCGTGCTGGTCGTCGTGGGCGACGACCACGGCTGCGTGTCCAGCAGCACGCCGCACCAGAGCGACCAGGCGCTGCAGGCCTGGAGCATGCCCCTCGTCCACCCCGCCAACGTGGCCGAGTACCTGGAGTTCGGGCTGTACGGCTGGGCGCTGTCGCGCTTCTCGGGCGCCTGGGTGGGCTTCAAGGCCATCTCCGAGGTGGTCGAGAGCGGCATGACGGTGGATCTCGATTCGGTGCCTCTCGATTTCGAGCATTCCATCGACTTCACGCCGCCGACCAACCTGCACATCCGCTCGGTCGACCTGCCCTCGCTGGAGCTGGAGTCGCGCCTGGCGCACAAGCTGGACGCGGTGCGCGCCTTCGCCAAGCTCAACAGCATCGACAAGCACATCGTCGTGAGCCCCGCCGCCACGCTGGGCATCGTGACGGTGGGCAAGGCGCACTACGACTTCATGGAAGTGCTGCGCCGGCTGGACCTGGACCCCAACGCCTTGGCCGCGGCCGGCGTGCGCGTCTACAAGGTGGGCCTGGTCTTCCCGCTGGAGCCCACGCGCATCGTCGAGTTCTGCAGCAACCTGACCGACGTGCTGGTCATCGAGGAAAAAGGCCCGGTGGTGGAGCGCCAGATCAAGGAGCTGCTCTACCACCTGCCCGAGTTCCAGCGCCCGCGCGTCGTCGGCAAGACCGACGAGCACGGTGCACCGGTGCTGAGCGCTTTGGGCGAGTTGCGCCCCAGCCGCATCATGGGCACGGTGGCCGACTGGCTGGCGCGGTTGAACCCCGCGCTGGACCGTCGCCATCTGGTGGTGGACTTCCTGACGCCCTGCCTGCTCAGCAACGCGGCCGACGGCGTGCGCCGCCAGCCCTATTTCTGCTCCGGCTGCCCGCACAACACCTCCACCAAGCTGCCCGAGGGCTCGCGGGCGCTGGCCGGCATCGGCTGCCACTTCATGGCCAGCTGGATGGAGCGCGGCACCTCGGGCCTGATCCAGATGGGCGCCGAGGGCGTGGACTGGGCGGCACACTCGCGCTTCACGAAGGAGCGCCACGTCTTCCAGAACCTGGGCGACGGCACCTACTACCACTCGGGCTATCTGGCCATCCGCCAGGCCATCGCGGCCAAGGCCAACATCACCTACAAGATCCTCTACAACGACGCCGTCGCGATGACCGGCGGCCAGCCGGTGGACGGCCAGACCAGCGTGCCGCAGATCGCGCGGCAGGTGGAGGCCGAAGGCGTGAAGCGGCTGGTGGTCGTGTCCGACGAGATTGGCAAGTACGACGGCCACCACGCCCTGTTCCCGGCCGGCACGAGCTTCCACGACCGCAGCGAGCTGGACACCGTGCAGCGCGAGCTGCGCGAGATCGAAGGCGTGACGGTGCTGATCTACGACCAGACCTGCGCCGCCGAGAAGCGCCGCCGCCGCAAGAAAGGCGAGTTCGCCGACCCGCCACGCCGCATCTTCATCAACGAGGCCGTGTGCGAAGGCTGCGGCGACTGCGGCGTGGCGTCGAACTGCCTGTCCGTCGTGCCGGTCGAGACCGATTGGGGCCGCAAGCGCGCCATCGAGCAGAGCAGCTGCAACAAGGATTTCTCCTGCGTGAATGGCTTCTGCCCCAGCTTCGTGTCCGTGCACGACCCGGTGCTGAAGAAAAAGGCCGGCGCCAGCTACACCGCGCAAGACCTGGCCCGCGAGATCGCGGCCATCCAGCCGCCTGCCACCTGGGACTGGACGGGTCCGTTTGACATGCTGGTCACCGGCGTCGGCGGCACGGGTGTCGTGACCGTGGGCGCACTGGTCACGATGGCTGCGCACCTGGAAGGCAAGCAGGCCTCGGTGCTGGACTTCATGGGCTTTGCGCAGAAGGGCGGCGCGGTGCTCTCCTTCGTGCGCGTGGCGCCCACGCTGGACCTTCTCAACCAGGTCCGCATCGACACGCAGCAGGCCGACGTGCTGCTGGCCTGCGACATGGTCGTCGGCGCGTCACCCGACGCTTTGGGCACCGTCAAGGCCGGCCGCACGGTCATCCTCGCCAACACGCACGAGCTGCCCACCGCCGGCTTCGTGCGCAACCCCGACGCCTCGCTGCAGGCGCCCTCCCTGCTGGACAAGATGCGCCACGCCGCCGGCGATGACGCGCTGCTGGACCGCATCGACGCGCAGGACATCGCCCAGCGCCTGATGGGCGACACCCTGCCCAGCAACATCGTCATGCTGGGCGCCTGCTGGCAGCGCGGCCTGGTGCCGGTGAGCGAGGCGGCGCTGATGCGCGCCATCGAACTGAACGGTGTGGCCGTGGAGGCCAACAAGACGGCCTTTGCGCTGGGCCGCCTGGCCATCGCCGCGCCGGACGCGATCCAGCGCCTGGCCGGCGAGGTCAACGTCGTGAAGTTCTTCAACTTCGACCAGCTCGACGGGCCTGACGGCCTCATCGAGCGGCGCGCGCAATTCCTGTCTGACTACCAGGACGCCGCCTACGCCCAGCGCTACCGTGCGCTGGTGGAGCGCGTGCGCGCCGCAGAAAGCAAGCTGGGCAAAGGCCAGCGCCTGACGCAGGCTGTCGCCCGCTACCACGCCAAGCTGCTGGCCATCAAGGACGAGTACGAGGTGGCGCGGCTCTACACCGACGGCCGTTTCGAGGCCGCCATGAAGGCGCAGATCGAGAACTGGTCTCGCCTGAGCTTCCACCTTGCGCCACCGCTGCTGTCACGCCCCGGACCCGATGGCCGCGCGAAGAAGATAGCGATGGGCAGCTGGACCTTCACGGCGTTCAAGTGGCTGGCGAAGTTCAAGGGCCTGCGCGGCACGGCGCTGGACCCTTTCGGCAGGACCGCCGAGCGCCGCATGGAGCGGCAACTCATCACCGACTACGAACGGCTCATCGACGAGATCCTGACCACGCTGACGGCCGACAAGCTCGCCACCGCCGTCGAGCTGGCCCGCCTGCCCGAGAGAATCCGCGGCTACGGTCATGTGAAGCACGCCAACGTCGTGGCGGTGAAACAGCAGTGGGCCGCGTTGCTGGACCGCTTCCACGGCCGCGCGGCCGAGGTGGCGCCGCAGCCGGTGGCGCTGCCAGTGCGGGTCAAGGGCGTGGCCGAGCTCTGATTTGGCTCAAACGGTCGCCGGCACATGACGCCTAAGCTGACCGATCCAGACAGGAGACGATCATGCTGAAAGACAAGGTAGCCCTGGTGACCGGCGCGGCCTCCGGCATCGGCCGGGCGGTGGCGCTGGCCTATGCCCGCGAGGGCGCCAAGGTCGTGGTGTCCGACCTGCACGCAGCCGGCGGCGAGGAGACCGTCGCGCTGATCCGCGCGGCCGGCGGCGAGGCGATGTTCGCCGCCGCCGACGTGGCCGATCCGGCCAGCGGCGCGGCCCTGGTGCAGCGCGCCGTGCAGGCCTTCGGCCGGCTGGACATCGCCTGCAACAACGCCGGCGTCGGCGGCGAGCTGGCGCCCACGGCGGACTATCCCGATGCAGCCTGGCAGCAGGTCATCGCGGTCAACCTGTCCGGCGTGTTCTACGGCATGAGGGCGCAGATCAAGCAGATGCTGGCCCAGGGCCAGGGCGGCGCCATCGTGAATGTCGCGTCCATCCTGGGCCAGGTCGGCTTTGCCAATGCGCCGGCCTACACGGCGGCCAAGCACGGCGTGGTGGGCCTGACCAAGGTGGCCGGGGTGGAATACGGCAGCCAGGGCGTGCGCGTCAACGCGGTGGGCCCGGCCTTCATCCACACGCCCATGATCGCCGGCCTGGAGGCAGATCCCGCCGGTGCGCAGGCGCTGCGCGATCTGCACCCCATCGGCCGGCTGGGCCAGCCCGCCGAGGTGGCCGAACTGGTGCTGTGGCTGAGCAGCCCGGCCGCGTCCTTCGTGACCGGGGCGTACTACCCCGTGGACGGCGGCTACCTCGCGCGCTGAAGCCGAGCGGTCCGCGGGGCCTTGGCAGCTTTGCCTATGCTGCCGGCCCATGCCTGCCTCCACCGCCTTCAAGGGCAACAAGTCCACCCTGCCCAGCAAACCCTGCCTGGCCTGCGGCCGGCCCATGAGCTGGCGCAAGGCCTGGGCCAAAAACTGGGACGAGGTGAAGTACTGCAGCGAGCGTTGCCGCCGCAGCAAGGGCAGCGCCCATGCGTGACCTGGTGCTGGTGCTGGGCGACCAGCTGGACCTGGCCTCGTCCGCCTTCGACGGCTTCGATGCCGCACAGGACGCGGTCTGGATGGCCGAGGTGGCCGAAGAGTCCACGCAGGTGTGGAGCAGCCAGCCGCGCATCGCGATCTTCCTGGCTGGCATGCGGCATTTCGCGCAGGCGCTGCGCGAGGCCGGCCGGCCGCTGCACTACCGGCGGCTGGACGACCCGGCCACGCGCCAGAGCCTGGCCGCCCAGCTGGCCGCCGACATCGCCGCGCTGCAGCCGCAGCGCCTGGTGCTGACACGCCCCGGCGACTGGCGAGTGCTGCAGGCACTGCAGGCGGTGGCGGCCGAGGCCGGCCTGCCGTGCGAGCTGCGCGAGGACCCCCACTTCTTCACCACGCCAGCCGACTTCGAAGCTCACGCCCACGGCCGCAAGGGCCTGCGCATGGAGTACTTCTACCGCGAGCAGCGCAAGCGCTTCGGTATCCTGATGGACGGCGACCAGCCGCTGGGCGGCGCGTGGAACTACGACGTCGAGAACCGCGAGTCCTTCGGTGCGCGAGGTCCCGGCTTCGACCTGCCGCAGCCGCCGCGCTTCGAGCCCGACGCGATCACCCGCGAGGTCATCGCGCTGGTGCGCGAGCGCTTCGCCGGCCACCCCGGCCGGCTGGACAGCTTCGCATGGCCGCTGACGCGCGCCCAGGCCCTGCAAGCGCTGGACGCCTTCATCCGCGAGCGGCTGCCGCTGTTCGGCCCCTACCAGGACGCCATCTGGCCCGGCGAGCCCTGGCTGTACCACGCCCAGCTGTCCGCCGCGCTCAACCTCAAGCTGCTGACGCCGCAGGAGGTGGTGGCCGCCGCCGAACGCGAGGTGCGCGCCGGCCGCGTGCCCATCGCCAGCGGCGAGGGCTTCATCCGCCAGATCCTGGGCTGGCGCGAGTACGTGCGCGGCATCTACTGGACCCGCATGCCGGCCTATGCCGACGCCAACGCGCTGGACGCCCGGCAAGACCTGCCCCCCTGGTACTGGAGCGGCGACACCGACATGGCCTGCCTGCGCGATGCGCTGACGCAGACGCTGGAACACGGCTATGCCCACCACATCCAGCGCCTGATGGTGACCGGCCTGTTCGCGCTGCTCTACGGCGTCGAGCCGCGCCAGCTGCACGCCTGGTACCTGAGCGTCTACGTGGATGCGGTGGAATGGGTGGAGCTGCCCAACACCCTCGGCATGAGCCAGTACGCCGACGGCGGCCTGATGGCCAGCAAGCCCTACATCGCCAGCGGCAAGTACATCGCCCGCCAGAGCCCGCTGTGCGCTCGCTGCCGCTACCGGCCGGACGAGCGCGTGGGCGCGCAGGCCTGCCCCTTCACGACGCTGTACTGGGACTTTCTGCTGCGCCACGAGGCCCGCTTTGCCGACCACCCGCGGCTGGCGCTGCAGGTGCGCGGCCTGGCGCGCGTGGACGAGGCCGAGCGCACGCGCATCCGCGCCCAGGCCGAGGCGCTGCGCGCCCGGCCCTGAAGCCCCCTGCCCCCACACGGCCCTGCTGACGCCCGGCGCAGGGCGTGCTTCAATGCAAGCACCCAGGCGACGGGAGGCTGCGGCTTGCGCATAGGAGACGGTTACACCGGCCCCGAGATGGCCAGCCCGACCGCATGGATCGCTGCAGCCATCGCGCTGTCGCTGGGGCTGGCGCTGACCGCGGGCGCCGTGGTCTGGGAGCAGCGCAACGCCCGCGACGAGGCGCTGGGCCTGCAGGAGCGCCAGATCGAGCGCCTGCAGGCCGATCTGGTCAAGCGCCTGTCCACGCCGGCCTACGGCCTGAAGGGCGCGCGCGGCGCGATGGTGGTGGCCGGCGGCCGGCTCAGCCGCGATGCGTTCACGGCCTACGTCGCCTCGCGCGAGCTGGCCCAGGAGTTTCCCGGCGTGCGCGGCTTCGGCTTCATCGAGCGCGTGGAGCGCGCGCGGCTGCCGGCCTTCATCGCGGCACAGCGGCGCGACGACGCTCCCGAGTTCCGCGTGCATGGCACCGGCGACGAGCCGGTGCTGTACGTCATCTCGCAGATCGCACCGCAATCCAACAACCTCGCCGCCTGGGGGCTGGACGCGGGTGCCGACCCCGCGAGGCGGCAGGCCATCGAGCAGGCGGTGGACAGCGGCGAGACCACGCTGTCCAGCCCCGCGCCGCTGATCCAGGCCCCGCTGAAGGGGCCGGGCTTCCTGCTGCTGGTGCCGGTCTACCGCGACGGCTACGACCCCGGCACGCCCGAGCTGCGCCGTGCGGCGCTGCTGGGCCTGCTGTACGCGCCGCTGGTGGCCAGCGAGCTGCTGGACGGCGTGGCCGAGCAGGCCGCCACGCTGCTCGACCTGAAGCTGTCGGCGCGCAAGGTGGATGGCGAGCTGCAGCCGCTGCTGGCCGCCCAGGCCGGCGCGATGCTGCCGATTGCCGATCTGGACGGCTACTCGCTGGACGAGGCCCCCATGGCCGAGACCCGCCGGATCGACATCGCCGGCCGGCAGTTCCAGCTGCAGGCCGCGCTGACGGACACCGCCGCGCGCCGCCTCATCGGCCTGTCGGGCATGGGCATACAGCTGGGCGGCACCTTGCTGAGCCTGCTGCTGGCCGTGACGGTCTGGCTGCTGGCGGCCGGCCGGGCACGCGCCGAGCAGCTGGCGCGCGGCATGACCGCCGACCTGGCCCGCCTGGCCATGGTGGCCAGCCGCACGACCAATGCCGTCAGCATCACCGACACGACCAACCACATCGTCTGGATCAACGAGGGCTTCACGCGGCTGACCGGCTACACGCCCGACGAAGCCATCGGCCGCCGTCCCGAGGATCTGCTGCACTCCGAGCGCACCGATGCCGACACCGTGCACGGCATGCGCGAGGCGCTCAGCGTGGGGCTGGGCTGCCAGATCGAGCTGCAGCAGCGCACCAAGGACGGCCGCGACTACTGGGCCGATCTCGAAATCCAGCCCTTGTTCAACGACGCCGGCGAGTTCACCGGCTTCATGGGCATCGTGTCCGACATCACCACCCGCAAGCAGCTGCAGGCCCAGGCCGACGAGGCCCGCCAGAGCCTGCAGGACCTCTACGACAACGCCCCCTGCGCCTACTACGCGCTGGACCGGGAGGGCCGCTTCCTGCAGATCAACGCGCTGGGCCTGCGCTGGCTGGGCTGCACGGCCGAGCAGGCCATAGGCAGGCTGAGCCCGCGCGACTTCTTCAGCCCCGAGAGCCAGCAGCTGTTCGATGCCGCCTTCCCGCGCTTCATGCGCGAGGGCCGCGTGTCGGGGCTGGAGTTCGACATGAAGGGCCGCCACGGCGAGGCCCGCCGCATCAGCCTGTCGGCCACTGCCATCTACGACGCCAGCGGCGCCTACCTGCGCAGCCGCTCGGTGATGTTCGACATCACCGAGACCCACCTGATCCGCCAGCGCCTGCAGCAGCTGACGCTGGACCAGGAGGCCATGCTGGAGAGCGACCTGCTGGGCATCGCCAAGCTGCGCGACCGCCGGCTGGCCTGGCGCAACCAGGCGCTGGAGCGCATGTTCGGCTACGGCGACGGCGAGCTGCAGGGCGTGCCGGTCAGCCTGCTCCATGTCGACGAGGCCACCTACGAGGCCCTGGGTGCGGCGGCCCTCCCGCTGCTGCGGGCCGGCGAGCGCTTTCGCACCCAGCTGCAGATGCGCCGCAAGGACGGCTCGCTGATCTGGGTGGACCTGTCCGGCGTGCGGCTGCCCGGCAGCGACGAGGAGTCGCTGTGGATGATGGTGGACATCACGCAAAGCAAGGCCCACGAGGCGCGCATGGAGCACGCCGCGCTGCACGACGCGCTGACCGGTCTGCCCAACCGCCTGCTGCTGGGTGACCGGCTGCGGCAGGCGCTGCACGCCGCCGAACGCAACGGCCAGGTGTTCGCGCTGGCCTACCTGGACCTGAACGGCTTCAAGCAGATCAACGACACCCACGGCCACGACGCCGGCGACGAGGTGCTGCGCGCCGTCGCGTCGCGCCTGCAGGCCGGCCTGCGCGCCAGCGACACGGTGGCCCGGCTGGGCGGCGACGAGTTCGTCGTGCTGCTGTCGCCCACGCAGGGGCCCACCGAGGCCGAGCTGGTGCTGGGCCGGCTGCTGGACGCGCTGTCGCAGCCCATCACGCTGACCACCGGTTCGCAGGTGGCCGTGGGCAGCAGCCTGGGGCTGGCCAACTATCCGGAGGACGGCCGCACGCCCGACGCGCTGATGCGCCGCGCCGACGAAGCCATGTATGCCAACAAGCGAGCAAGAAAGGCGCCCCCTCGTCCAGCCTCGCATCGTTGAACGCGAGCGGCGTCGAGCCGCCCGCACACATCGCCGAGCGAGCCGGCGCTCGGCCCGCAGAAGGCGCTACGGCCAGGACCAGAGCAGAGGGTGATCAGTCTTCGACGGGCTCCACCGTCACGCCCACCCGCAGCGTCGCCACGCCGCCGCCGCGCAGCACGCCGCGCAGCGGCGCCACGTCGGCATAGTCGCGGCCCCAGGCCAGCGTGACGTGGTCCAGGTCGGCAGGCACGGCGTTGGTCGGGTCCAGCGCCAGCCAGCCCTGCTCGGGGCACCACAGCTCGACCCAAGCATGCGACGCGTCGGCCCCGACCAGCTTGGTCGCGCCCTGCGGCGGGCGCGTCAGCAGATAGCCCGACACATAGCGCGCCGCCAGTCCCAGCGCGCGGCAGGCGGCGATGAAGACATGGGCGAAGTCCTGGCACACGCCGCTGCGCTGCGCCAGCGCGTCGGCCGCCCGCGTGGCCACCGTGGTGCTCTCGGGCAGGTAGCGCAGGTCGGCGTGGATCTGGTGCATCAGCGACAGGCCCGCCGCCGCCAGCGTGCGGCCGGGCGAGAAGGCGCGGCGCGCATAGGCGGCCAGCGTGGCGTCGGGCGCGGCGTAGGCCGACGCGAGCGCGAACTCGTCGGCCTCGTGCATGGCGCGACCCGCGCGGTAGCGCAGGCTGGCGGCGACGGTGTCCCAGCTCGGGCCGCGGTTGGGGTCAGGGGCCGGCCGCGGTTGCAGCTCGGCCGTGAAGCGGCTGTCCACCACCAGTTGCTCGTGCACGCGCGCATGGCCGAAGGTCAGGTGGCGGTTGCCCCAGGGGTCGCGGCGCAGGTGGCGGGCCAGCTCGGCGGGGTCCAGCTCCAGCCCGTCCACGCCCCAGCCGTCGGGCAGCGGGGCTATGGTCAGCCGCCAGCCACTGACCTGCTGCCACGGCGTGGACTGCGGCGCCAGGCAGGCGGTGTGATGGGCCCATTCCACCGAATCCTCGTAGGTGTATTCGGTGACATGGTGAACGCAGAGCTTCACTGCCATACGCGTTGCTCGGCGCCGATAACGTGCGCGAAATAGCGCTGGCTGATGAGGCTGGACAGCTCGCCGGCCTGGGCCGCGGCGCGCTGCAGCCGCTCCACCAGCGCCGGGCCGGGCATGGCCAGTTCGTCCAGCGGCCAGGCCTCGGGCTGGGGCAGTTCGGTGGCAATGTCGGCCGCCCACTCCGGGTCGTGGCGGGCCAGCTTGGCAAAGCGCTCGCGCAGCGTGCGCGCCACCCAGGCCAACGAGCGGGGGTTGTCGGTGTTGTGCACCAGCAGGTGCAGCAGCGGCGCGGCCTCGCGGCGCGCCTGGAACTGCGCGCGGTAGGTGATGGTGGAGTCGAACACGCCCAGCAGCAGCGCGAAGCCGTCCTCGGTGAGCGCCAGAGAATCTGTGTGCCCCCAGGTCTGGGCTTCACCCAGCCCGCCCCCCGAGGGGGTCGCAGAAGCTTGGGACGGCCCGGCGCTTCTGCGCTCGAAAACCTCGGCCAGCACCTCGGCATGGAAGGACAGTCGCTCCAGCTGCCGGCCTATGGACAGCAGCCGCCAGCCGTCGTCGCGGGTCATGCGGTCGGTCTGCGCGCCGGTGATGGCGGCCAGATGGGTGTCGGCGCGGGCCAGCACGCCCAGCACGTCGGTCACCGGCGTGGCGGCGGCGGGGCGGTCCAGCACGGCGCGCAGGTGCTGCTCGAACTGCGCGGCCGTCTCGTGGATGAGGCGCCAGGTCTCGGGCGATAGCCGCTCGCGCAGCGCCTGGGCGCAGTTCTGCAGCGCGCGCAGGTTCCAGCCGGCGCTGCTGACGCCCGAGCCGGGCAGCAGCGCGGCCAGCAGCGCGCGCTCGAAGCCGCGCGGATCGTCGGCGGCCGGCGGCGCGTCCGCGCCCACCAGGCCGTGGCGGCGCGCCAGGGCATCCAGCAGCGGCAGCATGGGCGCCGCCATGGCGCCACGCTGCACCATGACGCTGGCCTCGATGACGTGACGCGCCAGCCGCGCGCTGTTCTCGGCACGCTCGGTGTAGCGGCCCAGCCAGAACAGGTTCTCGGCGGCGCGGCTGGTGACGGTCCAGTGCACGTCGCGCAGGTCGGCAGCCTGCATGGGCCGGGCCAGCAGCGTGGTGGGGTCCACCTCGCCGTCGGTCATGACCCAGGTGTCGGCGCTCAAGCTGCCACGCTGGATGGACAGCCAGGCATCGGCCAGCGGGTCGCGCCGCGGCGCCACGCGCGTGAGGCCACCGGGCACGACCTTCCAGCCGCCCTGCCCGTCGGTCAGCGCGAACACGCGCAGCACGGCCACGCGCGGCTCCAGCGCGCCACGGGTCCAGACCGGCTGCTTGGTGGGTTTCACGCGCGCCTGCAGCGTGTAGGCGGTGGGCTCGGCGTCGATGCGCCCGGCCAGCTCGCGCAGCGCCTCGTCGCTCAGCTCGGCCGCGACGACGGGCGCGAAGTGCTGCGTCGTGCTGCTGGCCGAGAACGTCGGCACGACGATGAACTCGGCCAGCCGCGGCCGCAACGCGGCCCAGGCGCTCTGCTCGCCGCACCACCAGCTCTGGATGGCGGGCAGCTGCAGCGGCTCGCCCAGCAGGCTCTCGGCCACGGCGGGCCAGAAGGCGGTGAGGCCGGGGCTCTCCAGCCAGCCGGCGCCGGGCATGTTGGCGATGACGACCTCGCCCGCGCGTGCGGCCTGCAGCAGACCCGGCACGCCCAGGATGGACTCGGGCCGCAGCTCCAGCGGGTCCAGCCAGGTGTCGTCCACGCGGCGCAGCAGCACATGCACGCGCTCCAGCCCCGCCAGCGTCTTGAGATACACCTTGTCGGCGCGCACCGTCAGGTCGGCGCCCTCGACCAGCGTGATGCCGAGATAGCGCGCCAGGAAGGCCTGCTCGAAATAGGTTTCGTTGCGCGGCCCGGGCGTCAGCAGTGCAACGCGGCTGCGCTCGCCCGCCGGCGACAGCTTCTGCAGCGCCTGCAGGAAGTCGCGGTAGGTCGCGGCCAGGCGCTGCACGGCCATCTGGCGGAAGGCCTCGGGGAACTGCTGGGCAATGATGAGCCGGTTCTCCAGCACATAGCCCAGGCCCGATGCGGCCTGCGTGCGCTGGCCCACCATCCACCAGTGGCCGTCGTTGCAGCGGGTCAGGTCGAAGGCCAGCACGTGCAGGTGCACGCCGCCAGGAGGCCGGCTGCCATGCATCTCGCGCAGGTACTGCGGATGGGCCATGACCAGCGACGCCGGCAGCAGCCCCTGCTTCAGCAGCTTGCGCTCGCCGTAGGTGTCGGCCATGACGGCGTCCAGCAGCCGGGCGCGCTGCAGGATGCCGCTCTCGATGTGGCGCCACTCCTCGGGCGCTATGAGCATGGGCAGCAGTTCGAGCGGCCAGTGGCGGGCCAGCGGCGCGCCGCTCTCGGCATCCTGGCCGGGCAGCGGCGGGCCGTCGCTGTGCACGTTGTAGCTGGCGCCGTCGTCCAGCACGCGGCGCTGCACGCGCAAGGCCTTGGCCGACAACTCCTGCCAGCCGGCTGCGCCGCCGGCCGCGAAGAAGCGCTGCCAGCGCGGCGCCAGCCCGCCCTGCGGCTCGCCGGGCTGGTTGACCTGGCCGGTCAGCTCGTAGAAGTGGCCGTCACGGCTGCGCAGCGCGGCCGATGCGGCCAGCGCGACCGGGTCGGGCGCGGGCGTGCCGTCCGGCTCGTCGGGGAGCAGGCTCCACTGGCTGGGCGTGGGCTCGGACATGGGCAAGGGCAGACGGGCTGGGGCCGCATTGTCAAGCAAGCTCCGCGCCGCGGCGCCACGCTCAGGCGTTGAAGAAGCGCCGCAACACGGCCTCGGCCGCCACCGGATCGTCGCGCCAGGCGCCATGGCCCACGTCGGGGAAACGCTCGAAGCCGGCCAGCCATTGGGGCGGGATCGCCGCCGCGATCTCGGCGGCGTCCTCGGGCGGCGTGACCGGGTCTTGCTCGCCGACCATCACCAGAACCGGGCACTGCACGCTCGCCAACCCCGGCCGCAGATCCATGCCCGGCAGCTCGGTGCGCGTGTGCTCGAACAGGATCTCGGGCTTGAAGATCATCCAGCCGCCGGCATCGGGATTCTTGGGCTGGGTGTTGTAGAGGTGGCGGCAGTGCTGCTCGTAGGCCGCCCAGGTCTCGGGGCCGGGGCGCTCCCAGAAGTCACGCGTGGCCTGGGCCGCGGCCGGGCCACCCAGGCGGCCGAAGCGTTCGATCTTGCGCGCCAGGCCGAAGTGGTGCGAGGTGCTGGACAGCACGACCTTGGCCGCATGCGCCGGATGCCGCGCCAGGTAGCGCTGCGCGACGAAGCCGCCAAAGCTCTGCCCCAGCACGACGGGCTTGTCGACGCCCAGCGCATCGCACAGCCGCACGACATCGTCGGCGAACACGTCCAGCCGCATCTCGTCCAGCGGCCGCGGGCTGCTCCGGCCGTGGCCGCGCTGGTCGTAGTAGACGATCTGGAACTGGTCGGCGAAGCGGCTGAAGAAGGGGCGAAAGCCGGTGTGGTCGAAGCCCGGGCCGCCGTGGATGAGGATCAGCGTGGGCTTCTTGCGCAACACGCGGCCCTCGGGCACATGCCCGAGGCCTTCGATGTCGACAAAGAGGCGGACGCCGGGTTGGATCTCGATGTGCATCCGGTCAGGATACTTTGCGCAGATCCAGCGTGAACGGGAACTCCAGGCTGCGCCGCGGCTCGCCCACCTCGACGCGGCCCGGCGTGTGGCCGTGCGACGTGAAGCGCGCCAGGCGCCGGCTCTCGGCCTCGTAGGCGTTGACCGGCAGCGTGGCGTAGTTGCGCCCGCCCGGGTGGGCCACGAAGTAGCGGCAGCCGCCCAGCGACTTGTGCTGCCAGGTGTCCACCAGGTCCAGCGTCAGCGGCGCGTGCACGGGGATGGTGGGATGCAGCGCCGAGGGCGGCAGCCAGGCGCGGTAGCGCACGCCGCAGACGAACTCGCCCACACGGCCGGTGGGCTGCAGCGGCAGCGGCTGGCCGTTGACGGTGATGCGGTGGCGCGGGTCCACCAGGCCCGAGACATGCACCTCCAGCCGCTCCAGCGACGCGTCCACATAGCGCACCGTGCCGCCGGCCGTGCCCTCCTCGCCCATCACATGCCAGGGCTCCAGCGCGCTGCGCAGCGTCACGTGCACGCCGCGCGCGGCGAACTCGCCGACCTTGGGGAAGCGGAACTCGACGTGCGGCGCGAACCAGGCGGCGTCCAGCGCGTAGCCCGCGTCGGCCATGTCGGCCAGCACGTCGGCGAAGTCCTCGCGGATGAAGTGCGGCAGCAGCCAGCGGTCGTGCAGCTCCGTGCCCCAGCGCACCAGCGGCGCGCGGTAGGGCGTCTTCCAGAAGCGCGCCACCAGCGCGCGCAGCAGCAGCTGCTGCACGATGCTCATGCGCGCATGCGGCGGCATCTCGAAGGCGCGCAGCTCCAGCAGGCCCAGGCGGCCGGTGGTCGAGTCCGGCGAGTACAGCTTGTCGATGGAGAACTCGCTGCGGTGGGTGTTGCCGGTCACGTCGACCAGCACATTGCGCAGCGTGCGGTCCACCAGCCAAGGCGGCATGGCTTCGCCCAAGCCTGCCTCGGCCTTGAAGATCTCGCCCAGCGCGATCTCCAGCTCGCGCAGCTGGTCGTTGCGGGCCTCGTCCACGCGCGGCGCCTGACTGGTGGGGCCGATGAAGAGGCCGCTGAACAGGTAGCTCAAGGACGGGTGGTTGTGCCAGTAGGCCAGCAGCGAGGCGAGCAAGGACGGCCGGCGCAGGAAGGGCGAGTCCGCCGGCGTGGCGCCGCCCAGCACGAAGTGGTTGCCGCCGCCCGTGCCGGTGTGGCGGCCGTCGATCATGAACTTCTCGCTGCACAGCCGCGTCTGCCGCGCGGCCTCGTACAGGAACTCAGTGTGCTGGACCAGCTCACCCCAGTTGTGCGCCGGGTGGATGTTGACCTCGATGACGCCGGGGTCGGGCGTGACGGCCAGCAGCTTGAGCCGGGGGTCGCGCGGCGGCGGGTAGCCTTCCAGCACGATCTTGAAGCCGGTGTCCTCGCAGGCGGCCTCGACGGCCGTCAGCAGCTCCAGGTAATGCTCCAGCTTCTCCAGCGGCGGCATGAAGACGTAGAGCACGCCGCTGGCCTGGCCCTGGGCTTCAGCCTTGGGGCCGTTGGCGCGGCGCGGGTCGCGGGCTTCGACGCACACGGCGGTGCGGGTGATCCAGTGCGCGCTCTCGAAGCGCACCGGCGCGGCCGGGTCGGCCGACGGCGCCCAGGGCGAGTCGCCGGGCGCAAAGCCGTTGCCCACCAGCACACCGCCCTCGCGCGACGCGGCGGTGGTCGGGCCGGTGGCGTTCACGCCCTGCACCTGGGCCCGCAACGTGGCCGCCGCCGGCAGCATGCCGCGGGGGGCGAAGGGGTCTTGCTCGATCAGATAGGGGTAGTCGCCCTTGCCCACCCAGGGCAGCGAGTCCAGCGGCAGCCGCCAGCCCATGGGCGAGTCGCCCGGGAACAGGTAGAGCCGCTCGTCGCGGAAGAACCAGGGGCCGGTCTGCCAGCGCGTGCCGGCCAGCGCGGGTGAGTCGCCGGCATGGCGGATGGGCAGCACATAGCCGACGACATGGGACAGCCCCTGCTCGAACACGCGGCGCAGGCGGGCGCGCTCCAGCTCGTCGTCCAGCCGCGAGTCGAACGGGTCGACGTTGACCGGCAGCCGGCGCTCGCGCCACAGGTAGTACCAGGTGTCCTCGTAACCGGGCTGCACATGGGTGTCGGGCAGGCCCAGCCGCGCGGTCAGCGCCGACATGAAGGTCTTGGCATGCTCGCTGGTGTAGGCGTGGCCCTCGCGTTCGTCGGCGAACCAGTCGGGGTTGCGCCAGCAGGGCTGGCCGTCGGCGCGCCAGTAGATGTTCAGCGCCCAGCGCGGCAGCTGCTCGCCCGGATACCACTTGCCCTGGCCGAAATGCAGGAAGCCGCCCTGGCCGTATTCGTCGCGCAGCCGGTGCGTGAGCTGCTGCGCGTAGAGGCGCTTGGTGGGCCCCAGCGCGTCGGTGTTCCATTCGGGCGCGTCGCGGTCGGCCATCGCGACGAAGGTGGGCTCGCCGCCCATGGTCAGGCGCACGTCCTGGGCCTGCAGGTCGGCATCGACCTGCTCGCCCAGCTTGAGCACCTCGGCCCATTGGGCGTCGGTGTAGGGCTTGGTCACGCGCGGTGACTCGTAGATGCGCGTGACGGCCATCTCATGGCCGAACTCGACCTCGCACTTGTCCACGCCGCCGCTGATGGGCGCCGCGCTGCCCGGCGTGGGCGTGGCGGCCAGCGGGATGTGGCCCTCGCCGGCCAGCAGGCCGGAGGTGGGGTCCAGGCCTATCCAGCCGGCGCCGGGCAGGTAGACCTCGCACCAGGCGTGCAGGTCGGTGAAGTCCACCTCGGTGCCGCTGGGGCCGTCCAGCGCCTTTTCGTCGGGCGCCAGCTGGATCAGGTAGCCCGACACGAAGCGCGCCGCCAGGCCCAGGTGGCGCAGCAGCTCCACCAGCAGCCAGCCGGAATCGCGGCAGGAGCCCGAGCCCTTGGCCAGCGTCTCCTCCGGCGTCTGCACGCCGGGCTCCAGGCGGATCAGGTAGGACACGCTGTTCTGCACGCGCTGGTTCAGCTCCACCAGGAAGTCGATGGTGGCGCGCTCGGTGCGCGGGATGTCCTTCAGATAGGCCGCCAGCAGCGGCGTGGCCGGGCCGGCCTGCAGATAGGGCGCCAGCTCGACCTGCTGCGCCTCGTCATAGGCGAACGGGAAGGTCTGGGCGTGCGGCTCCAGGAAGAAGTCGAAGGGGTTGTAGACCGCCATCTCGGCCACCAGGTCCACCGTGACGGTGAACTCGGTCGTCTTCTCCGGGAACACCAGCCGCGCCAGGTAGTTGGCGAACGGGTCCTGCTGCCAGTTGATGAAGTGGTTCTCGGGGGCTATGCGCAGCGAGTAGCTCAGGATGGGCGTGCGGCAGTGCGGCGCCGGGCGCAGGCGCACGACCTGGGGCCCAAGGTTGACGGGCCGGTCGTACTTGTAGCGGGTGACGTGCTTGAGGGCGACGTGGATGGCCATGCGGGGTCCTCAAACCAGGAAGTCGTTGCTGATGCCGTTGCCCAGGTCGGCGACCTTGGCGAGGAAGTCGTCCAGGTAGTTGTGCAGCCCGGTCGCCAGGATCTCGTCGATGCGGCCGAAGCTCAGCTCGGCCTCCAGCCGGCCGGCGCGGCGCAGCGTCTCGGCGGACTGCGGGTTGGCCACGCGCTTCAAGTTGCCCACCAGACGCGACATGCAGTGCGCCAGCGAGCGCGGCATGTCCTGGCGCAGGATCAGCAGCTCGGCCACCTTGTCCGGCTGGATGACGTTGCTGTAGACCTTGCGGTAGATCTCGAAGCCCGACACCGAGCGCAACACGGCCGACCAGTAGTAGAAGTCGCGCGCGGCGTCGCCGTCGGACGGCGCCTGGCTCTCGTCGTAGAACTTCACGTCCAGCAGCCGCGCCGTGTTGTCGGCGCGCTCCAGGAAGGAGCCGATGCGGATGAAGTGAAAGGCCTCGTCCTGCAGCATGGTGCCCACCGTCACGCCGCGCGACAGGTGGCTGCGGTACTTGACCCACTCGAACAGCGCACTCGGGTCGCGCAGCCAGTCGGCCTTCAGCAGCTTGCGGAACTCCAGCCAGGTCTGGTTGGTGGTCTCCCAGACCTCGGTGGTCAGCGCGCCGCGCACCGCACGCGCGTTCTCGCGCGCCGCGCGCAGGCAATTGAAGATGGACGACAGGTTGTTCTCGTCGGCGACGAAGAACTTCATGACGCTGCGCGCGTCCACCGACGTGTAGCCGTGGGCATGCAGCGCGTTCAGCTCGGAGATGGACAACAGGCTGCGCCAGGTCTGCTCGGCATCGGCAGCGGCCTGCGGCTGCAGCGTGGTCTGGTAGGCGATGTCCAGCAGGCGCGCGGTGTTCTCCGCACGCTCCACATAGCGCGCCATCCAGTAGAGGTGGTCGGCGGTTCTTGAAAGCATTGTTCAGTCCTCCCTCAATCCTCAAGAACCCAGGTGTCCTTGGTCCCGCCGCCCTGGCTGCTGTTGACCACGAGAGAACCCTCCTTCAGCGCCACCCGCGTCAGCCCGCCCGGCACCATGCGCACCGACGCGCCCGACAGCACGAAGGGTCGCAGATCAATGTGACGGGGCGCGATGCCGCTCTCGACAAACGTGGGGCAGGTGGACAGCGACAGCGTGGGCTGGGCGATGTAGTTGCCCGGGTTGGCCACCAGCTGGGCGCGGAAGGCCTCGATCTCGGCCTTGGTGGCGGCCGGGCCGACCAGCATGCCGTAGCCGCCGGCGCCATGCACCTCCTTGACCACCAGCTCCGGCAGGTGGGCCAGCGTGTAGGCCAGGTCGTCCTTCTCGCGGCACACGTAGGTGGGCACGTTCTGCAGGATGGGTTTCTCGCCGAGGTAGAACTCGATCATCTTCGGCACATAGGGGTAGATGGACTTGTCGTCCGCGATGCCGGTGCCGATGGCATTGGACAGCGTCACGCGGCCGGCCTTGTAGGCGTCCACCAGACCGGCGCAGCCCAGCTGTGAGTCGGGGCGGAAGACCTGCGGATCGAGGAAGTCGTCGTCGATGCGGCGGTAGATGACGTCCACGCGCTTCGGGCCGCGCGTCGTGCGCATGTAGACGAAGCCGCCGTCCACGAACAGGTCCTGGCCCTCGACCAGTTCCACGCCCATCTGCTGCGCCAGGAAGGCATGCTCGAAGTAGGCCGAGTTGTACATGCCCGGCGTCATGACGACGACCGTGGGGTCCGACACCCCCGGCGGCGCAACGCTGCGCAGCGTGTCCAGCAGCAGGTCGGGGTAGTGCGCGACTGGCGCGATGCGGTGGCTGACGAACAGCTCGGGGAAGAGCCGCATCATCATCTTGCGGTTCTCCAGCATGTAGCTGACGCCGCTGGGCACGCGCAGGTTGTCTTCCAGCACGTAGTACTGGCCGCTGCCGTCCGGGTGGCCGGCGCGCACGATGTCGACACCGGCGATGTGGCTGTAGACGCCGCCCGGCACGTCCACGCCCATCATCTCCTTGCGGAACTGGGCGTTGTTCAGGATCTCGTCGGCGGGCACGATGCCGGCCTTCAGGATCTCCTGATCGTGATAGACGTCGTGGATGAAGCGGTTCAGCGCCGTCACGCGCTGGGCCAGGCCGGCCTGCATGCTCGTCCATTCGGCCGCCGGGATCACGCGCGGGATCAGGTCGAAGGGGATCAGCCGCTCGGTGCCCTCCCCGGAATCCTTGTCGCCGTAGACGGCGAAGGTGATGCCCACGCGCCGGAAGATCAGTTCGGCCTGCTCGCGCCGTTCGCGCATCAGGGACTCGGGCTGGTCGGCCAGCCAGCGGGCGTAGGACTCGTAATGCGCCCGGGTGGTGGCCCCCGCGGCGTTCATCTCGTCAAAGGCGGTCTGCATCGTTGCTCCTCGTGCAAGCCCGACGACGCAAGTTCCGCGCCCACCTTCGACGGTGGCTTGTGGTGCGCCAAGGCACCACAAGCGTGCACCCCGCCCGGGGCGCGAGCGCCGAGGCACCAGGGTTATACCCGGCGCCCCGGCAGCGGCCTCAGAACCTGACCTGCAGCCCCGTGCTGGCCGAGCGCCCGGCCTGCGGCGACAGGTCGCGGATGGTGGGCACCGCGGTCGCGTTGTAGGCCAGCTTGTTGCCCAGGTTGTCCAGCTTCAGGTACCACAGCGCATCGGTCTGGCCCCAGCGCAGCTGGCGCGCGACGGACAGGCGCACGGTGCCGTAGCCGGCGGTGGGCGCGTCGAACTGCGCCACGCGGGTCTGCCGTGCCGCGCCGCGCCACTCCAGCCGGCCGGACCACTCGCCCCACTTGCCTTCCAGCCCCAGCATCGCGCGCAGCGGCGCCAGGCGCGGCAGCGGCTCGCCGGTCTGCGTGTTCTCTCCGCGCACGGCGTCCAGCTGCGCCAGCAAGGCCACGGCGGCATGAACCTGCCAGCGGCCCTCCAGCTCCACGCCGCGCAGCCTGGCGGGCACGGCCTGGAAGGCGTAGACCGGCACCGCCTCGCCGTCGTTGTCCACCTCGTCGCCGGTGGCCTGCAGCGCGATGTAGTTGGAGAAGCGCGTCTGGAAGACGTTGACATGCACATGGCTGTCGCCGCCCTCCCACTTCAGGCCCAGGTCGGCGCCGCGCGAGCGCTCCAGGCCCAGGTTGGCATCGCCGCGCTCGTAGGCCGCGCTGGCCACGTGCAGGCCGTTGGCGAACAGCTCGTAGTACGCCGGCGCACGCTGCGTGCGGTTCAGGTTGGCGCTGACGCTCCAGGCGCTGTCCAGCGGCAGCACGCCGCTGAGCGCCAGGCTCAGTGGGCTGAACTTGCGCTCCGCGGCGGCGCCGAAGCGGTCGCCGCCGTCGGAGCTGACCGTCACGCGCTCGGTGCGCGCGCCGGCCGACCAGTCCACGCCGCCCAGCTTGGCCTGCTCCAGCAGGAACACGCCGGTGTTGCGCGTGCGCGTGCTGGGCACGAAAGCCTCCTCGCCCAGCGCCGAGAAGTCCAGCGACTCGGTCTGCACGCCCACGATGCCGCGCAGCGGGCCCAACGGGGCGTGCTCCACCTCCAGCCGGCCATCGGTGCCACGGCTCTTGAAGGTCGTGCCGACCTCATCACCCTCCATCTCCGTGTGTTCGTAGCGGTTGCGGCTGAGCTGCCAGCTGATGCGGTGCACCGGGCCGTCCGTGGTGGCCCATTCACCGGCCGTGGCCAGGCGCTGGCGCTGCATCTTGATGGTCACGTCCGCCTCGGCGGTGGTGCCGTAGTCGGTGTGGAAATCATCCACCGACACGCCGGCAAAGCCGCCCTGGAAGAACACCGATCCGCCAACCGCGCCGCCATGGCTCTTGGCGGCGGAATTGCGCACCGTGCTGCGGCTCTCGCTGCCGTCTTCGGTCGGGCTGCTGAAGCGCGGCGTGCGCAGGTCGTCGGCATCGCGGCCGGCCAGGTCCACATGCCAGCCAAAGCCCGAACTGGCCTGGCCGCTGCCGCCGTCCAGCACGAAGGCGCCGCTCTTGTCGCGCGCGGCGCCGCCCAGGCGCAGCTCGGCCGCGCCGCTCAGGCCCGGCGTGAACATGCGCGGGATACGGTTGTCCAGCGTGTTGACGACGCCGCCCACCGCATTGCCGCCGTACAGCAGCGCCGCCGCGCCGCGCAGCACCTCGACCTTGTCGATGACCAGCGGGTCGATGGCCACGCCGTGGTCGAAGCTGAGGTTGGACGCATCGACCGACGCGCCGGAGTTGTTCAGGATGCGCACCCGGTCGCCATCCAGGCCGCGGATGCTGGGCCGGCTGGCGTTGGGGCCGAAATTGGTGGCGGCCACGCCGGGCAGGCCTTGCAGCGTGTCGCCCAGGTTGGCGCCGCGGGTCAGCACGAGCTGGTCGCCGCTGAGCGAGTCGCTGGGCTGGGCCAGCACCTGGCTCTTCAGCGGGTTGCCGGTGACGACGACCTTGTCGAGCGACTCGGTGGGGGCGGGAGATTGGGCCTGGGCGGCCAGGGTGAAGCAGGCAGCCGCGATGGGCGCCAAGACGTGCAAACGCATGGAGGAGACTTCCGAAATCTGAAAACGCAAAGCGCGCGCACCGCCGGGAGCGGCGGGCGCGACAGGACTTGGGGTTCAGACGGAAGCGGGCGGGGCGCGGGCGGGCGGCAGGCCCGGGTCGGTCGAGCCGTGCGTGCAGGTGCCGACCGCCAGCGGTGCCGCATGGACGGCCGGGCTGGCCGGCAGCGGCTGTGGCGAAGCCACCGGCGCACCGGCGCCCAGGTGGGCGGCCACCAGGCACAGGTCGCAATCGACCAGGTGAACCAGCCCGTCATCGCCGCGCTCGCCGGCATGCGACAACGCATGCACGCCCGCCATCGCCTGGGCGATGGGCAGGATCAAGGCCAGCCACAGGAGCCAGCCGCGGGCTGCGCGACGGAAGTTCACGGCCGCAATCCTAAACTCGGCCCCTTGTAGAGCCTAGAAGTCACCCGCTCATGAAGCTCATCGACACCATCCTCGCCGACGCGCCCGAGATCACGGCCATCCGCCGCGATCTGCACAAGCACCCCGAACTCTGCTTCCACGAGGAGCGCACGGCCGACGTCATCGCCCGGGCGCTGACCGACTGGGGCATCCCCATCCACCGCGGCCTGGGCAAGACCGGCGTGGTGGGCATCGTCAAGAACGGCACGTCGGACCGCGCCGTGGGCCTGCGCGCCGACATTGACGCGCTGCCCATGACCGAGCGCAACCAGTTCCCGCACGCCAGCAGCTACCTCGGCCGCATGCACGCCTGCGGGCACGATGGCCACACCGCCATGCTGCTCGCCGCGGCCAAGCACCTGGCCACGCACCGCAACTTCGACGGCACCGTCTACCTGGTCTTCCAGCCCGCCGAGGAAGGCGGCGGCGGTGCGCGCGAGATGATCAAGGACGGCCTGTTCGAGAAATTCCCGATGGAGGCCATGTTCGGCGCCCACAACTGGCCCGGCATGAAGGCCGGCCAGTTCGCCGTGAAGACCGGCCCGGTGTTCGCCAGCAGCAACGAGTTCAAGATCACGCTGCGCGGCAAGGGCTCGCATGCGGCGATGCCGCATCTGGGCGTGGACCCCGTGCCCGCGGCCTGCCAACTGGTGACGGCCTTCCAGACCATCATCAGCCGCAACAAGCGGCCCATCGACCCGGGCGTCATCTCGGTCACGATGATCCATGCCGGCGAGGCCACCAACGTCGTGCCCGACTCGGTCGTCATGGAGGGCACGGTGCGCACCTTCACGCTGGAGCTGCTGGACCTGCTGGAGCGCCGCATGAAGGACATGACGGAGCAACTGGCCGGTGCCTTCGAGCTGACGGCCGAGTTCGAGTTCCGCCGCAACTACCCGCCGACGATCAACCACCTGGCCGAGACCGACTTCGTGCGCCGCGTGCTGACCGACATGGTCGGCGCCGACAACGTGCAGGAGTTCGAGCCCACGATGGGCGCCGAGGACTTCAGCTACTACCTGCTGGACAAGCCCGGCTGCTACTTCCTCATCGGCAACGGCGACGGCGAGCACCGCACCGGCGGCCACGGCCTGGGGCCGTGCACGCTGCACAACCCCAGCTACGACTTCAACGACGAGCTGATTCCGCTGGGCGGCTCCATGTGGGTCCGCATGGCGGAGGCCTGGCTGAACACACCCAAGACATGAACCACGATCAAGTCATCCAGGACACCCGCGACTGGGTCGTCAAGGCCGTCATCGGCCTGAACCTGTGCCCGTTCGCGAAGGCGGTGCACGTCAACGAGCGCATCCGCTACGTCGTCAGCGACGCCACCGAGCCCGAGGCGCTGCTGAAGGACCTGGCGCGCGAGCTGCTGGCGCTGAACCGCGCCGACCCCGAGGACGTGGACACGACGCTGCTCATCCACCCCGGCGTGCTGACCGACTTCCTGGACTTCAACGACTTCCTGGAAGCCGCCGACGCGCTGATCGAGGACCTGAAGCTAGATGGCATCCTGCAGATCGCCGACTTCCACCCCGGCTACCAGTTCGCCGACAGCGAGCCCGACGACATTGCGAACTACAGCAACCGCTCGCCCTACCCCACGCTGCACATCCTGCGCGAGGACAGCATCGAGCGCGCCGTCGAGTCCATGCCGGACACCGCGTCCATCTACGAGAACAATCTTGAGACGCTGGGCAAGCTGGGCCACGAGGGCTGGAACAAACTCGGCCTCAAAGGCTGAAGCCCCTTTTACGGCGCTTCGGACCGAGGCCGGACGAGGGGCTCACTCCTTCACCCAGGAGAAGCCGCCGGCCCCTTTCCTGGGGGAATTGGCGCGCGTGCGCAGCACCGCGTCGAAGCCGCTCTTGCCGCCATTCCAGACCGCCGTCAGCAGGCTGACCACGTCCTCGCGCGTGTAAGGGTCCAGGTCGGCGCGGAATTGCTTGATCGCCGCGGCCAGCATGTCGCGCGGCAGGTCTTGGTTCGTGGCCAGCACGATGAACATCGCGGCGTGCAGGTCGGGCCAGGCGGCGCACAGCCGCTGGATGCGCGCCAGCGCCTCGGCCGGCGCCGCGCGATGACCCGGCAGCAGCCAGGCCAGCCCATCGTCCTCGGCACCTTCGTCTGGGGCTTCATCGGCCATCTTCTGTCTCCTCGGTGGGCCGTCACGCCCTTCGGTGTGGCACTGTGCGCTCCCCGTGTCAACCCTGGCTGACCGAAGGCTTGCGCATTAGCTCACGAATTGCGCCGCCAAAATGGGTGCTGACGCCTCAGTCCTGCGGCAAACTCCGCGCCTGCTCTGACGCCCCCTGCCGCCATGCAGCCCAAGACCCTTGCCCTCATCGACGACGACGCCGAGTATTCGGAGTTCCTGACCCAGTTCCTGCAGGAGCAGCAGGGCATTGCGGTCAGCCGTTTCGATGACAGCAACGCCTTGCTGGCCGCGCCCGACGCGTTCTCGTTCGACTTCTACCTGGTGGACCTGATGCTACCGGGCGTCAACGGCGTGGAGCTGATCAAGATCCTGCGCCGCCGCACCGACGCGGGTGTGGTGGTGGTGTCGGGGCGCCTCGGCCCCGAGGTGTTCCGCGAGGTCATCACGGCCGGGGCCGACATGTACCTGGTCAAGCCCGTGCAGTTCGAGCAGGTGGCGCTGGCCATCGCCGCCGTGCAGCGCCGCGTGGCCAAGCCCGCGGCGGCCGACGCGGTCTGGAAGCTGGACCGCGCCAGCGGCGAACTGATCGTGCCGGACGGCACCCGCATCCAGCTCAGCGAGGCCGACCGCCAGCTGCTGGAGTGCTTTGCCCAGGCCAACGGCGAGCCGGTCACGCGCGAGGCGCTGCTGAACAGGCTGGGCCGCGAGGTGATCGAGGGCGAGAGCGACGACGGTCTGTCGGCCACCATCTACCGGCTGCGCCGCCGCATCGAGCGCGCCACGCCCACGCTGGTGCCGCTGCAGAGCAAGTCGCGCGTCGGCTACGTGTTCCGCGCGCCGCTGCAGCTGTTGTAAGCCCCTCGCCCGGTCTCGCCACGCTGAACGCGGGCGCGCCCGGTCGGTCTTGCAGACCGCGCTGCGGCAGTGCCGCAGGCTCTTCGGCAGGCACGGCAAGTCCACTGGACTTGCCGTGTCCGGCCTCAGCCCCCGAGGGGACGGCGATGCTCGCGGCATCGAGCCGCAAGCACATCGCCCGTGCGGGCCGGCTTGGGAGCAGCCCGGCGCCCGGCCCGCCAAGACCCAATCCACAACAGCAGGGATTCAACCGGCAGGACTCGCCTCCTTCAGCACCACCGCATTGCGCCCGCCGCGCTTGGCCTCGTAGAGCGCCGCATCGGCGCGCTCGATCAGCGGGCGCGCATCGGCATCGTCCAGCGACGCCAGGCTGACGCCCACGCTGATGGTCAGCTTGCCCACCTCGGGGAATGTGGCCGCCTCCACCGCCCTGCGTATCTTCTCGGCCGCCATGACCGCCTCCAGCGGGCCGGCCAGCTCGGGCAGCAGCACCGCGAACTCTTCGCCGCCGAAGCGCGCCACCACGTCGGTCACGCGCACCGAGGCCTGCAGCAACTGCCCCAACTGAGTCAGCACCGCGTCGCCAGCCGGGTGGCCGTGGTTGTCGTTGATGCGCTTGAAATGGTCCGCGTCCACCAGCAACAGGCCGTGCACGCGGCCGTTGCCGGCGCCGTAGCGGCGGTCCAGCGCCTGGGCCTCGGCCAGCCGGGCGTCCAGGCTGCGGCGGTTGTGCAGGCCGGTCAGCGGGTCGCGCGTGGCCAGGTGTTCGAGCTTGGCGTTGGCGGCCTGCAGCTCGGCCGTGCGCTGCTGCACCTGGCTCTCCAGCGTGGCGTTGGCCTGCTGCAGCTCGTGCTCGGTCTGCAGCAGCGCCCGGGCCATGGACTGCATGGCCTGGCTGAGCCCATCCAGCTCGCGCGCACCGGCCCGGGCGGGGAACTCGGGCACGCGGCGCTCGCTCTCCACGCGCGCGGCGATGCGCGCCAGTTGCTCGACCGGTCGGCTGAAGCGCCGTGCCAGCAGCAGCGCGGCCAGCGTCAACGCGGTCGCGGCGAGCACGCCCAGCACCACCAGCTCGCGGCGCAGCGCGACGACCGGGCCCAGCGCCTGCTCCATCGGCTGGCGCGCCACGATGCGCCAGCCCAGCTCGGCGTTGGTGCGGGCCTGCAGCGCGGCCTCGCTGGTCAGGTAGGCCTTGCCGTCGAACACCAGCTCGCCCTCGAAGCGGCCGTTCCCGGTCTTGGGCAGCACGGCGGCGCCGCCGTTCTGCGCGACCTTCAGCGCCTCGGGGTAGAGCACGCGGCCATGGCGGTCCAGGATCAGCGCGTCGATGCCGCTGCCGGGCTGCTGGCGCCGCACCACGCCCTCCACCAGACCCGTGACCCAGCGCCAGTGCGCATGCGCGCCCACCACGCCCAGCAGCCGGCCCTCGGCGTCGCGGATGGGCGCGGCGAAGTCGATGAAGCGCGTGGGCTCGCCGTTGGGCAGCGCCGGCAGCATGGTGGCCAGCAGCTTGGCCTCGTGCACGTCGCCCACGAAGACGCGCTCGCGCGCGGCAATGAACCAGTCGCGCTGCGCGACCGAGCGGCCGACCAGCGTGCCGCCGGTCGCCTGCATGACGGTGCCGTCGGCGGCGACCACGCCCAGCCACGCGAACTCGTCGTGCAAGGCCTGGCGGCGGTCCAGCGAGGCGCGCACGCGCGGCGAGTCCAGCGGGCCGTCGACCAGGGTCGGCGACACGCTGAGCAGCTCGATCTGGCGCTCGCGGTCGCGCAACTGCGTGGCCAGCAGCTCGGCCGCGGCCTGGGCGGTGGCACGCACAGCGGCCTGCTGGGCCGTGAACAGCTCGTCGGTCGCCACCTTGCCCAGATAGCCGCCCACCAGGGCCAGGATGGCCAGCGACAGGCCACCCAGCCACAGGCTGAGCTGGCTGCGCAGCGTGGGCAGGCTGTGCGGCGGCGGCGCGACGGCAGCGGCCTGGACGGACGATGGAGGGGCGTCTTGAGTGTCGATCATCGGGGGGCGATCCTCGGCCATCAGCCGGCCTGCGGCAGCGTAAGCCGCATCACGGTGCCCAGGGGGCCCGTGCGCATCAATTCGGCACTGCCGCCGTGCAAATCCATCACGCGGCGGACGATGTAGAGGCCCAGGCCATGGGCCGACTCGGCGCCGCCGCCGCGCGCGCCGCGCGTGAACAGCCGCGGCAGCAGCTCGCGCGGGATGCCGGGGCCGGCGTCGGCCACCTCGAACTGCAGCGCCGCGGGCTCGTCGAAATCGATGACGTGCAGGGTCACGGGGCTGACGCCCGGCGCGTACTTCAGCGCGTTGGACAGCAGGTTGCGCAGCGCCAGCCGCAGCAGGCTCATGTCCATCAGCGCGGTGCGCGTGGCGGTGTGGCGGTGCACCGCGACGCGGTCGCGCTGCTCGCGCGGCAGGTCGGCGATGGTGACGGCGATCAGCGTATCGATGTCGGTGTCCACCCGCGCGATGCTGGCGGCGCCGGCCAGCAGGCTGGCGGCGGCCAGCGTGTTGTCCACGCCGGCCAGCACCTGGCCCAGCACGGCCTGGGCGCGCATCAGCCGCTGCTGCGCCTGCTCCTCGCCGCGGCCGGCCAGGCTGCCGGCCGCGCTCTGCAGCGCGGCGCTGGCGTTGTTCAGCGGCTGGCGCACCTCGTGGGCCAGCACGTCCAGCATCTCGGAGCGCTCGCGCAGCAGCTGGTCCAGCTCCTGCACGTGGCGCTCGGTCTGGCGGCGCCGCTGCTGCTCGTCGGCCAGCTCGGCGCGGCGTTGCAGCTCCTCGGTGATGTCGTCCACCAGCGCCAGCGCGCGCAGCGGCCGGCCGTCGGCGCCGTATTCGGCCACCGCCGACACCAGGGTCTCGCGCAGGCTGCCGTCGGCGCGGATGAATTGCGTGGGGCAGTCGTCCACATGGCCGTCCCGCCACAGCGCGGGGCGGTAGACCTCGCGCACCTGGGCGCTGGACTCGGGCGTCAGGAAGTCGTCGATGCTGCGACCCAGCACCTGCTCGCGCCGATAGCCCAGGCGCTCCAGCCAGCGGTCCGACACGCTGAGCAGCCGGCCCTGCGCGTCCACCGAATGCATCAGCGCCGGCGTGGACTCGTACAGCGCCCGCAGCCGCTGCCGGCTGTGTTCCAGCTCCACGGCGGCGCGGTGGTGCTCGGTGACGTCCTGGAAGGCCCCCACCAGCCGCACCGGCACACCGTCCTGCCAGTCCACCTGGCCCTGGGCCAGCACCCAGATGTCGCGGCCGGTGGCCGTCACCAGCGGCAGCTCCAGGCTCCAGGGCTCGCCGTGGCTGATGCCGCGCTGCACGGCCGCCTCGATGGCGACGCGCGCCTCGGGCCGGTAGTAGCCGATGGCCTCCTCCAGCGTGGGCCGGTGGCCGGGCTGCAGGTCGTGGATGCGGCAGGTCTGGTCACTCCAGACGATCTCCTGCGTCTGCAGGTCCATGCTCCAGCCGCCGATGCCGGCCACGCGGCCGGTGCGGTCCAGCAAGGCCTTGCTCTCGCTGAGCTCGCGCTCGGCGCTGAGGCGGTCGGTCACGTCCTCGGCGATGCCCACATAGCCCAGCAGCTGGCCCTCGGCGCTCAGCAGCGGCCGCGCGCGGGCCCAGACCTGGCGCGCCTCGGCCTGGCCGGGTCGATGCAGCCGGTAACGCATCTCGAAGGGCTGGCCGCGGGCCACGCAGCGCTGCCAATGGCCGCGCACCGAAGCAGCATCCTCCGCCGTCAGCGCGGCGAGCCAGCCCTCACCCAGCGCGGCCCGCGCGTCCTGCCCGCAGATGCGCCGCCAGCTAGAGTTGGTGTAGATGACCTGGCCCGCCGCGTCGGTGCGGAACACGCCCAGCGGCGCCGTCTCGGCCAGCAGCCGGAAGGGCTGCTCCTGGCCGCCGGCGCAGGCCTGCACGCGCTCGCGCATCATCAGCGCCTCGGCGGCCGCGCCGGCCAGGCGCGTCAGCGCCTCGCGCTGGGCCTCGGTGAGCTCGCGCGGCCGGAAGTCCACCACGCACAGCGTGCCCGGGTGGCTGCCATCGTCCAGCCTGATCGGCACGCCGGCATAGAAGCGCAGCGGCGGGTCGGCCCGCACGTCCGGGTGGTCGGCAAAGCGCTCGTCCAGACGCGCATCGACCACCTCGAACAGGCCGTCGGACAGCAGCGTGTGGGCACAGAAGGCCTGGGCGCGCAGCGTCTCGGCGCGACCAAAGCCCACGCTGGCCTTGAACCACTGGCGGCCCTCGTCGATGAGGCCCAGCAGCGCCACGGGCGTCTGGCAGATCTGCGCGGCCAGCGCGGCCAGGTGGTCGAACAGCGGCTCGGGCTCGGTGTCCATGACCTGCAGCGCCGCGAGGCGGGCCAGGCGCCGGTCTTCGTCGGGCGGCGGGGCGAGGGTCTCCATGGGTGAGAGCTTAGATGAGGGAAGATGCCGCCATGCAGGACGACGAGGTCGAAGCGCTGATTGCGCGAGTCAATGCCGGCGATGCCAGCGCCCGGGATGCGCTGTTCGCCACCGCCTACCCGGCGCTGCGCGAACTGGCGCGCGGCCGGCTGCGCGACAGCGCCGCCGACGGACTGAACACCACCCAGTTGGTGCACGAGAGCTATCTGCGCCTGGCCGGCCGCCACAGCCTGCACCCCGGGAACCGGCGCGAGTTCCTCGGCCATGCCTCGCGGGTGATGCGCGAGGTCATCGTCGAGACGCTGCGCCGCCCCGCCGGCAGCGAGGCGCTGACGCTGGACACGCACATGGAGGCCGGGCTGCCGGCCGAGGCCGACATGGTGCTGCGCGTGCACGAGGCGCTGGGCGCGCTGCAGGTGGCCGAACCGCGGCTGGCCCAGGTGGTCGAGATGCGCTACTTCGGCGGCTACACCGAGGTCGAGATCGGCGAGGTGCTGGGCCTGACCGAGCGCACCGTGCGGCGCGACTGGGACAAGGCCCGGCTGCTGCTGCTGGCGCTGCTGAGATGAAGCCGGCCGGTTGACCGCCCGAATGGGGGGGGCGGCATGGCCCCCACGGTCACGGCTTTGTCATGGCGGGTGCCGAGCATGCGCGGTTCTGATCCACCCGCCCCCCGCCATGACAACCAAGCTCAAGCTCCAGGCGCTCGCCGCCTCCCTCGCGCTGGCCACCGCCAGTGCCCACGCCGGCCTGCTGGATGGCGCCGCCCAGGTCTGGACCAGCGCGCCCACCGGCTTCCTGTCCGAGATCGTGGCCTTCGACGCGGCGACCAAGACGCTGTGGGTCTCGGGCGTGACCGGCGTCAACGTGCTGGACGCCAAGACCGGTGCGTCGCTGAGCTTCATCGACACCAGCGCCTGGGGCTCCATCAACAGCGTCGCCATCCACAACGGCGTGGCGGCCTTCGCCATCGAATCGACCCACCGCACCCAGGCCGGCGTCGTGCAGCTGTACGACACGACCAGCCGCAGCCTGCTGGCCGGCACCAGCACCATCACGGTGGGCGCGCTGCCCGACATGCTGACCTTCACGCCGGACGGCAGCCGCCTGCTGGTAGCCAATGAGGGCACACCCGACGTCTATGGCGCCCGCATCGGCAACACCGTGCCGCGCAACTACGGCGCCAGCGCCAGCGACCCGGTCGGCAGCGTCAGCATCATCGACATGGCCAGCCGCTCGGTCGTCTCCACGGCCACGCTGGCCGGCGTGGCGCAGACCGGCACGCACATCCGCACCAACACGGGCATGGATTTCGAGCCCGAGTACATCGCCGTCAACAAGGCCGGCACGCAGGCTTACGTGAGCCTGCAGGAAGCCAACGCGATGGGCGTGCTGGACCTGCAGAGCGGCCAGTTCACCAAGGTCGTGGGGCTGGGCGCCAAGGACTTCTCAGCGCCCGGCAACGCCATCGACACGCTCAACAATGGCACGGTCAGCTTCCAGAACGTGGCGGCCAAGGGCTTGTACATGCCCGACGGCATGGCCAGCTTCACGCAGGGCGGCAAGACCTATGTGGTGATGGCCAACGAGGGCGACTTCCGCGAGGACGACGGCGACCGCTCGGCCGCCAGCAGCCTGGGCGCCAGCGGCGCGCTGGCCAACCTGCGCGTGTCCAACACCGACTCGTCGGCCGGCGACCTGTACGCCGCCGGCGCGCGCTCGTTCTCCATCCGCGACGCGGACGGCAAGCTCGTCTACGACAGCGGCAACATCCTGGACGTGCAGGCCGACCTGGCCGGCCTCTACAACGACGGCCGCAGCCGCGACAAGGGCGTGGAGCCCGAGGGTGTGGCGCTGATGGAGATCGGCGGCAAGACCTTCGCGTTCATCGGGCTGGAGCGCACGACCACCGGCGCGGTGGCCGTGTTCGAGATCGATGTGCTGGACCCGAGCAAGACCAGCTTCGTGCGCCTGCTGACGATGGACGGCCAGATCGCGCCCGAAGGCCTGACCGGCTTCACGATGGATGGCATGCACTACCTGGCGGTGTCGGCCGAAGGCGCCGACGGCGTGGGCGCCGGCACGGCGCTGTTCGCGCTGGCCCCGGTGCCGGAACCCAGCACCTACGCGATGCTGCTGGGCGGACTGGGCCTCGTCGGCTGGATGGCGCGCCGCCGCAAGGCCTGAGCCACTGGACTCTTCGGGCCGAGCGCCGGGCCGCTCCCAAGCCGGCCCGTCTGGCGATGTGCGAGCGGCTCAATGCCGCGAGCATCGCCGTCCCCTCGGGGGACCGGCCGGGCTCGCACGCGTTCAGCGGGGCGAGACCGGACGAGGAGCCCGCTTCAAGGCGCTGCGCGCCCGAGGTGGCGAATCCAAAAGGCTTCGTACTTGCGATGCCAGCCGGCCGGCTTGACCGCGCCGCCCATCGCGTGCTCACCGTCTGGGTCCAGGAACAGCTCGACCAGCGACTCCTTGCCCGACTCCAGCAGCGCGCGGTAGACGTTGACCGTGTCCTGGTACAGCACGTTGGGGTCCTGCATGCCGTGCACCAGCAGCAGCGGCTTCTTCAGGCCGCGTGCCAGCGGCAGCAGCGAATACTTGCGCAGCACGGGCTTGGTCCGGTCGACCTTGCCGATGGTGCGACCGCTGTACCAGCTGTTGTAGTTCTCCCATTCCGTCGGGCCGGCACCGGCGATGCCGGCGGCGAACAGGTCGGGCTTGGTGTACATCGTGTACTGCGTCTGGAAGCCACCGAAGCTCCAGCCGTTCAGGCCCACGCGCGAGCCGTCCACGCCGAACTGCGCGGGCAGCAGCTTGACCAGGTCTTCCAGGTCCTCGGACTGCGGCTCGCCGACGCGCTCCCAGTTGGCGCCGGAGAACTTGCGGCCGTAGTTGCTGTGGCCGCGCGGGTCCACGGCGATGGTCACGAAGCCATGCTTGGCCGCCATGTACTGGCCGAACAGATAGGCGGTGTTCTGAAAGCTGTCGACCTCCACGATGTGGCGGTCGTTCAGCGGGCCACCGTAGACGTAGACGATGGCCGGGCGCTTGTCGCTCGCCTTCCAGCCGGCGGGCTTGAAGACATAGGCCTCGATGCGGTCGCCGTGGCGGTTGGGGTAGGCGAAGCGCTCGGGCTGCAGCAGCTTCAGTTCGTTCCAGGCCTTGTCGGTGCTGTCGGTCAGCGTGCGGGCTGCGGTCTTGCCATCGGTGGCCAGCAGCTTCAGCTCGGGGCGCTGCGCCCAGTTGCCGGCGTTGGCGGCCACCCAGCGGCCATCCTCCGACGCGGCGGCCGCGCGGTGGTACTCGCCCGGCGCGCCCAGCGCCAGCAGCGCACCGTTGGCCAGGTCGACGCGGAACAGGTTCATCGCGGCGCTGTCGCCCTTGTTGGCCAGCACGAACATGGCCTTGCTGTCGGCCGTGAAGCCGACCACCTGATGGGCCTCGAACTCGCCGCTCACCAGCGGACGCAGCGCCTTGGTGGCGACATCGACGGCATAGGGCTGGCGCCAGCCGGCCTCGTCGATGGACAGCACCAGGGTCTTGCCGTCCGGCGTGAAGCGCGGCTTGATGACGCTGACCACCTCGTGGCCCACGTCGCCGCGGCGCTCCAACACGAGCTCGGGCTTGGCATCCTCATTGGCCTGGCCCATATAGACGCGCAGCAGCTCCTTCTCGCGCTCCCAGGTCGTGAACGCGTAGCGGCTGCCGTCCCTGGCCCAGGCCACGTCGCTCATCTCGAACCAGACGTCGCCGCCGTTGTTCGTGAACACCGGCGCGGGCTGCTTGCGCGGCGCCTCGCCGGCAACGGGCAACTGGCGGATGTACAGCGCCAGCGGCTGGATGTTGCGCTTGTCGTCGGACACCTCGCGGGTGACCTTCTTGGCCGTGGCCCAGCGCTCGCCGTAGTTCATGATCTCGACCTGCTTGGGCGGCGGCGCGGGCTTGTCGTCGGCCGTGCGCAGCGGCGCCTTGGCCACCAGCGACATCCAGCGGCCGTCCTCGCTGACGGCGGTGTCGGCGATCTTGTACTTCTTCTGCTCGTCGTCCGGGTGCACCAGCTCGCGGTTGACCACCTGCACGCCGGCCTGCTTGAAGCTGGTGCGCAGCACGCGGGTCTCGTCGGTGTAGAGCACGCCGCTGTCGTCGGCCGTGTAGCCCACCAGGCGCAGCTCACGCTGCGTGGCCACCAGCGCGGTCGGCGCCTTGTCGTCCGGCTTCCAGCGGTAGAGGCCGCCGCGGTACTGGAACACCAGCTCGTCGGCCTTGCGTGCCCACGCGAACTGGGCCGCGCCGGGGTAGAGGTCGGCCGGCTTGAGCTTGTCGCGCGCGAGCTTCTTTTTCAGCTCGTCGCGCAGCTCCCAGAGTTCCTTGTCCTTGTCGTCGGCCTTCTTCTCGGGGGCCGACGCCGCCGCAGGCGCGGCCGGCGCGGGCTTGCCAGCACGCTTGGCGGCCAGCACGGCGGCGGCGTACTTCTCGGCATCGGCCTCGGCCTTGTCGGCGGCCTTCTGGGCGTCGTCCCTGGCCTTCTTGTCGGCCAGTTCCTTCTTCAGCACGGCCAGTTGCGCGGCCTCCCACTGCGACAGGTCCACCTTGTCGCCGCGCAGGTAGGCCTGCTGCGCGACCTCGCGGGCCTGGCGTTCGGCCCATTCGCTGTTGCGCTGCTTCAGCTTCTTGTCGAAGCGCTCCAGGTCCTCGGGCGCGTCGAACGCGGCCATGACCTGCGGCGACGTGACCCGCACGGTCTTGCCGGTCTTGGTGTCGTGCACCCACAGGTCGCTGCCGGGCTCGCCGAACGGGCTCCACAGGTAGGCCAGGTAGCGACCGCTGCGGCTGAAGGTGGCGTCCTTCGCGTTCTCGCCACGGTAGGGCTCGGCGCGGAAGATCTGTTCGAGGGTGGGAACGGACGGGGCGCCGGGCGCGGTCTGCGCCTGCAGCGGCATGGCAGCCGCGAGGGCCAGGGCAAGGGCCAGGCTGCCGGCGGCAGCGAAAGTGACGGGCTTCAAGGGGTCTCCTGAACACGCCCCCTAGAGTTAGGGGCGGCGCATTCTAGGAAATCGGCTTGTCCGCCCCATTCGTCACGGCGGGGCGCCCGCCTCTGCGCGCGTCTTCCACAGCGACAGCAGCACCCCGCCGGCCAGCAGCGTGAAGGTCACACTCAGCGACACCACCGCCGGCACCTTGCCGATGAAGCCCACCAGGAAGATCTTGCCGCCGATGAACACCAGCACCAGCGCCAGCGCGTACTTCAGGTACTTGAAGCGGTGGATCATGGCCGCCAGCGCGAAGTACAGCGCCCGCAGGCCCAGGATGGCGAAGATGTTGCTCGTGTAGACGATGAAGGGGTCGGTCGTGATGGCGAAGATGGCCGGCACCGAGTCCACCGCGAAGATCAGGTCCACGAACTCGATGACCATCAGCGCCAGCAGCAGCGGCGTGGCGTGCAGCAGCACGCGGCCGGTGGCGGGGTCGGGTTCTCGCACGAGAAAGGCGTGACCGCGCAGGCCCTCGGTCACGCGCACATGCCGCCTCACCCAGTTCAGCAGCCGGTTGTTGGCAATGTCGGGCGTGCTCTCCGCCGCGAACCACATCTTCACGCCGGTGATGACGAGGAAAACGCCGAACAGGTACAGCACCCAGCTGAACCGGGTGACCAGCGTGACGCCCAGCCCGATCATGATCGCGCGCAGCACGATGACGCCCAGCACGCCCCAGAACAGCACGCGGTGCTGGTACTGGCGCGGGATGTTGAACATCCCCAGGATCAGCGCGATGACGAACACGTTGTCGATGGACAGCGACTGCTCGATGAGGAAGCCGGTGTAGAAGTCCATGCCGCTGTCGCTGCCCAGCCGCCACCACACCCAGGCGCCGAACAGCAGCGCCGCGCTGACGTAGCCGGCCGACAGCAGCAGGCTCTCGCGCACGCCGATCTCGTGGTCGTCCTTGTGCAGCACGCCGAGGTCGAAGGCCAGCAGCGCCGCGACGATGGCCAGAAAGGCCACCCACAGCCAGACGGCGGTGCCGAGGAAGTCGGCCTGCAACCACGCAGTCAGGCCGTCCATCGTGTCAGCCCACGGCCACGGCGCCGACCGGCCGGCGCGATCGGAGGTAGGCCGCCACGGCCACATGACAGGCGATGCCCACCACCAGCAGCGGCAGCGCCCCGAGCAGCCAGGCCACCCAGGCCAGCACCGTGACACCGCCCGACAGCGACGGCAGCCAGCCGATCAGTGCTTGCAGTTGGGGCGCCCAGGTTTCAAGCGTGCCGGCCAGCCACTCGGCCGCAACGGTGGGCAGCCAGGCCGCCAGCGGTTCCGGCAGGCTCCAGTCCCCCGTGCCCAGCTTGCCGGCCTGGGTCAGCATGACGTCCAGCAACGCTTGCGCGGCCCAGACGAAGCCCGACCAGCAGACCAGCAAGGTCGCGACGATTGCCCAGACGGCCAGAAACATCATGCGGGGACTCCCCAGTTGGAACAGGCCTGCAGTGTGTTGCCGCCACGCTGGACGAAGAACCGGTCAGCAGCTCACCCAGACTTCTGGAAAACAGAAGTCCACGCGTCGCCGCTCAGCGCATCAATCCCACCGCACCCTGCTGCTCGGCCAGGGCGGCGGCCTCGCCGAGCAGTTCGTCCTGCCGTCCACGGCGCCCCTCGCAGGCAGCGAGCAGGCGCAGCAGATCGGCGCGGCAATAGTGGTCGCGCATCGCTTCGGCATCGGCCAGGGTCTGGCGCAGCAGCGCCTCGGCCTCACGCCAGGCACACAGCCGCACCAGCGTGGTCGCCATGACCCAGCGCGCCGTCGTGGTCCCCGCCTGATAGGACTGCCGCATCTGCTCGGCTGCGGCCATCAGCGACGCGGTGTCGCGCAACTCGCCGCGCTGGGCAGCAGCCCAGGCCAGAAACAGCTCGTTGACGCCCTGCCACAACGGGAAGCCATGGCGCCGCCCCAACTGGGCGCCCTGCGTCGCGTAAGCCGTCAGTGCGTCCAGGTCGCGGTCGGTCCAACTCATGGCCGCCGCGAAGCTGAGCGCGAAGCACAGGCTGTGCGCATGGCCGCCCGCAAGTGCCCGCGCGATGGCCTGTTGGGCGTCCTGCCGGGCCGCGTCGCGCCGCCCGAGGAACCAGTGATTCCAGCAGCGGAAGGACTGGATCAGCACAGCCAGGTCGTCCGCGCTGCCCAGCGGCGGCACCGTGGGCACACCAGCAGCCGCGAGGGCCAGGCCTTCGTTCTGGTAGGCCAGGGCCTCGGCAAAACGCCCGGTCCAGAACAGCGAGTTGCCCTGGGCGAAGCAGGCCATCAGCCGCTCGGCGGGCTCGTGGGCCGCCGCCTCCAGCGCTGCCGCGATGGCCAGCCCATCATTGCGCCCCTGCGAGGCGGCGCCCCAGTACCGGCCCGACAGCGCCTGAAAGCACAACGTCCGCTCCGCCTCGGCAGGCGCCGGCAGGGCCGCGAGCGCCGCATGCACCTGGCTGTGCAACGCCCAGGCCAGCGGCGAGCCATAGCCTTGGCACTGCAAGGCCGCCGCGGCCAACGACAGTCGCAAGGTGCGCGCCTGCGGTTCGTGCCCCAGCCGTTCAGCCAGCGGCAACGCGCGCTGGAAGTGCTCCAGCGCGTCGGCCGCGAAGGCCCGCTGCAACGCAGCCTCGCCGGCCTGCCGCCACAGGGTCAGTGCCTGCTCCGCCTCGCCCGCGGCCTCGAAGTGGGCCGCGCATCCCGCCGCATCAGCCGCGGCATCACGGCGCTGCAGCTCGTCAGCACAGCGCCGATGCCAAAAGCGACGCGTCTCCTCCGGCAAGCTGGTGTACGCGGCCTCATGGAGCAAGGCGTGTCGAAAGCGGTGGCGCTCGCCCACCGGTGGCTCCAACAGCCGCAGCTGCACGGCCAGCGGCAACACGTCGGCCACTGGGCGCTCCGGCAGCAGCGCCTGCAAGGCTGAAGCGTCGAAGGCCTGGCCCCAAACCGCGGCCACCTCCAGCACGTCGCGGTCGTCGCCCAGGCGGTCCAGCTCCGCCTGCATCAACAGCCGCAGTGGCAGCAGGCGCGTTTCGTCATGCAACAGCGCCTGGGTCTGGGACTCCACCATCAACGGCAGACCCGCGCAGCTGGCGCGGATGCGAGCCCGCTGCGCGGCGGGCAGCCGGCCACCCCGGTCGAGCCGGGCCACGAGGCTGTCCACCTCGTCGTCCGTCAAGGCCGGCAGCTCCAACGTCTGCAACTCGGCGCCTGCCGGCGGCAGGTCGGTATCGGGGCGGGTGGTCATCAACATCAGCAACCGGTCGCCGTCGTCCAGGCAGGCCGCGCAGCGGGTCAGCAGCTCGCGGCTGATGCGGTCGCTCCAGTGCAGGTCGTCCACCAGCAGCAGCACCGGCCGCTGCCGGCATGCGGCCGTCAACAGGCCCAACGCCAGCTCGAAGGCCGCCGCCGCGAGAGGGCCGCTGGCCGCGCCATGCGCGCCGAGTTCTGCCAGCGTGTACGCATCGGCCGCCGCGTCTCGCTGCGGCAAGTGCTGTTCCAGCCAGCGTTGCAGCGCTGCCCGCCGTTCGGGCGCGGGCCGCTCCTCCGGGCAGCCGGCGGCCTGGGCCACCCAGCGCAGCCAGGGCGCGAGTGGCTGATGCTGATCCTGCAGCAGACAGCGCATGTGCAGCACCCAGGCCTGGCCCCGGATGCGCCGGCTGAACGCCAAGGCCAGCGCCGACTTGCCGACGCCAGCCTCCCCTCGCAGCACCACGGCCCCGGGGCGCCCCGCCACGACCTCGTCCCAACGAGCACCCAACCGGTCGAGCAGGCCCCCCCGACCCACGAAGCGGCTGCCGAGCCGGCGCCCCGAGGGCCGCTCGCGCAGCGCATGCAACGGTCCGAGCTCTACATCCTCCTGCTGCGTGCAGCAGCGCAACTCAGCGCCCAGTACCGCGCGCATGGGGTCGTCCAGCCAGGCCTGCCCCACAGGTGCACGGGCCGCCACACGTTGCGCCCGACCGGGCAGCGGCCCCGCCAGACCCGGCCAGCTGCCAGGCTGGGCACCTGGCGTGACCACACGATGTACGACGCCAGCCACGAGCCCGGCACGCAGCGGCCGGCCCTGCACGGCAGCACGGCAGGCGAGCGCCGCGCGCAAGGCCGCATCGGCGCTGACACCGGCGGTATCGAACGAGGCCCAGAAGCCGGCGCCCATCAACGGATAGCACTGCGCGCCGCGCATGGCCAGATCCTGCTGGGCCTGGCTCAAGGCCGGCACCGGCGCCTCCGCGACCGCCCCCGCCGCGGCCTCAATCCAGGCCAGCGGCAACCAGCGCTGGCGCGCATCTGCCGCAGACAGGGCCGACGCTGCTGCCGGAGGCAGCGCCGGCGGTCCGGCCCCGCGCTCCGCAGCCAGGCGCGGTCGCAGCCCCAGCTGATTGACCATGGTCTGCTCCAGCTGCGCATAGACCTGGCGCGCCCCCGGCTCGTCGCCGCATTCGCGCAGCAGCGCCATGAGGGCCTGAGCAGCGCTCTCGTCCAGGGGATGCCGTTCCCAACGCCGCCGCGCGGTCTGCAGCGCGGCGGCGCGACGGCCGTCCTGCCATTGAGCCTGTTGAAGCGCGCGCAGCAATGTGTCCACCCAACCGCCCGCCCGCGCGCGCACCTCGCCCACCCAGTCGTCGAATGCCGGCCCCACCGCCAGCGCGGGTCTGGCGAGAAAGGTCTCCGCCGCCGCCGGCCAACGGGCCTCGAAGGCCTGCAGCCAAGGCGCTACGCTAGCGCTGCCGTCGTGCAGCGCCTCGGCGGCAGCACGCAGCCAGTGCAGGTCGATCTCCACGTGCGCTTGCGCGCCGGCCGGCGACTGCAGCGCGATGGTCTCGCGGTCGGCCTGCAGCCAGGCCGGCGCCCCGGCACGAGCCAGCACGGTCGTCAGCTGGCTGAGTACCTGGCGCAGGTTGGTCAAGGCAGCAGAGAGCGGGAGATCGGGCCACAGGTACGCGGTGATCTCGCGGCGACTCATCTGGCCTGCGCGCCGGTCAGCCAGCAGCGCCAGCAGGGCCAGGCCCTTGCGGTAACGAAGCTCAGGAGTCAGGTCGCGGCCGTCCCAGGACAGCCGCACATCTCCCAACAGGCGAAGTGCCAGAACAGGTGGATTCATCGGGCGCGCAGCGTAATCGTTTCCAGCTCGCCGCCCGATGGGCCCCGCAGCTGAGGGGTCAGCCCACGGGAGTCGGCGCTTACGGCGCTCTTACGCACCACCCCTATGGTGCGCCCCGTCCAGCCGGCACCCGCCGACGATCCTCCGCCCGCAACGCCATGAGCAACACCATCCTGCATCGCCTGGCCCGAACCGGCCTCGCACTGACCGCCGCCCTGAGCTGCCTGGCCCACGCCGGCCTGGTGAGCTACAGCACCAGCGTCAGCACCTTTGGCCGCGACACCGACACGCGCGGCAGCCTGAGCTACGAGCGCTTCGACGCCAGCCTGGGCGTGCTGCGCGAAGTGCGCTTCACCTTCGACCTGCGTACCGACTACAGCATGGGCTTCAGCAACCTGGACGATCACGCGCGCGAAATCAGCATCCGCTACGGCACCCTCGTTGAATTCGGGATGCCGCAACGCTGGTGGGATGGCGCTGAACAATGGGATCGCCTGGAGGTCGCCGGCGGCGTGCTGGAGTCCTTCATCCAGCGCAGCTGGACCTCGCAGCAAAGCTTCAGCCTCACTGACAACCTGGCGCGCTTCGTGAGCGACACCCCCGGCTGGATGGACTACCGCCTGCATCACCACGCCGATGGCTTCTGGGACGACTGGTCGTACCTGGGCTTCGGCGCCGTGAGCACGACCCGGGTGGACCTGCGGATGGACTACCTGTACGACGAAGCGTCCTCGCCCAGCCAGCCGCTGCCCGAGCCGGGCGCTCTCGCGCTGGCGCTGGCCGCCTGTGCCGCGGCGGGTGTCGGCCGCCGCTCTCTGCGCAAGCGCGGCGCCTGAAGGCCGGACGCGTGCGGCCCCTGCGGCCGCCGCGTTCAGCCCGGCACCCGCGCCAGCACGGGTGCCAGCGCCACGCCCGTGTGGCTGCCGCTGGCCACCACCTGCTCCGGCGTGCCGGCCACGACAATGCGGCCGCCGGCGTCGCCGCCTTCAGGTCCCAGATCGAGCACCCAGTCGGCCTCGGCGATGACGTCGAGATCGTGCTCGATGACGATGACCGAATGCCCGCCCGCCACCAGCCGGTGCAGCACGCGGATCAGCTTCTCCACGTCGGCCATGTGCAGGCCCACGGTGGGCTCGTCCAGCACGTACAGCGTGTGCGGCGCCTTCTGCCCGCGGCGGGTCACGTCGTCACGCACCTTGACCAGCTCGCTAACCAGCTTGATGCGCTGCGCCTCCCCGCCCGACAGCGTGGGCGACGGCTGGCCCAGCGTCAGATAGCCCAGGCCCACGTCCTTCAGCAGCTGCAGCGGATGCGCGATGGATGGCATGGAGGCGAAGAACTCGACGGCCTCGTCGACCTCCATCGCCAGCACGTCGCCGATGCTCTTGCCGCGCCACGAAACGCCCAGCGTCTCCGGGTTGAAGCGCTGGCCGTGGCATTGGTCGCACGGCACTTTCACGTCCGGCAGGAAGCTCATCTCTATGGTCTTCATGCCCTGCCCTTCGCAACCGGGGCAGCGGCCCGCACCGGTGTTGAAGCTGAAGCGCGCCGGCGTGTAGCCGCGGGCCTTCGACTCCAGCGTCTCGGCGAACAGCTTGCGGATGGCGTCCCAGAAGCCGATGTAGGTGGCCGGACAGGAGCGCGGCGTCTTGCCGATGGGGGTCTGGTCGACCTCCAGCACACGGTCCACCTGCTCGTGACCGGTGATGCCGTCGCAGCCGGTCCAGCGCGCCGGCGCCTTGCGCAGCGGCACGGCGACGGCCATGTTGGCCAGCAGCACGTCGCGCGCCAGCGTGGACTTGCCGGAGCCGGACACGCCGGTCACCGCCACCAGCCGGTGCAGCGGCACGTCCACCGTCACGCCCTGCAGGTTGTGCAGCGATGCGTTCAGCACGGTCAGCCTGGGCGCATCGGGGTCGATCGCGCGGCGGTCCTGCAGCGGGTGGATCAGCGGCCGGGCCAGCATGCGCCCGGTCGTCGAATCCGCGACCGCAGCCAGTTCGGCCGCCGTGCCCTGCGCCACCACGCGGCCGCCGCGTTTGCCGGCGCCGGGGCCGATGTCGATGATGTGGTCGGCGCGGCGGATGGTGTCCTCGTCGTGCTCTACCACCACCAGCGTGTTGCCCTTGTCGCCCAGCGTGCCCAGCGCCTTCAGCAGGATCTGGTTGTCGCGCGGGTGCAAGCCGATGGTCGGTTCGTCCAGCACGTAGCAGACGCCTTGCAGGTTGCTGCCGAGCTGCGCGGCCAGGCGGATGCGCTGCGCCTCGCCGCCCGACAGCGTCGGTGCGGCGCGGTCCAGCGTCAGGTAGCCCAGCCCCACTTCTTCCAAAAACTCCAGCCGGCCCAGGATCTCGCTGACCACGTCGCGGGCGATGTCGGCATCACGGCCTTCGAGGTGCAGGCCCTGCACCCACTCGCGCGCCTGGCCCACGCTCCACGAGGCGACGTCGCCGATGGCCTTGTCCTCGAACTCGACCGAACGCGCCGTCGGGTTCAGCCGCGTGCCGTGGCAGTCCGCGCACGGCGCGTCGGTCAGGCCCTCGACCTCGGCCTCCTCGGACGGGAAGCTCTGCTCGCGGCCCCGGTTGTCGTCGGCCGGTGCGCTGTCGTCCAGCGCCTTGCGCTGTTCGCGCGTCAGCTGCAGGCCCGTGCCGACGCAGCTGGTGCACCAGCCGTGCTTGGAGTTGTACGAGAACAGCCGCGGGTCCAGCTCGGGGTAGCTGGTGCCGCAGACCGGGCAGGCGCGCTTGGTCGAGAACACCTTCACCGTGCCCACGCCGGCCCCGGTGCCGCCGTCCTCCAGGTTCAGCCCGTCCAGCGGCGCCAGCACATGCAGCACGCCCTTGCCGAGGTCCAGCGCCTTGGCCAGCAGCTCGCGCAGTTCGGCTTCCTTGTCGGCGGACACGACCAGGTCGCCGACCGGCAGCTCCAGCGTGTGCTCCTTGAAGCGGTCGATGCGCGGCCACGGCGACGTGGGCAGGAACTCGCCGTCCACACGCAGGTGCGTGTGGCCACGGCCCTTGGCCCATTTGGCGAGGTCGGTGTAGACGCCTTTGCGTGCGACAACCAGCGGTGCCAGCAGGCCGATGTGCTGGCCCTTGTAGTCGCGCATCAGTTGCGCGGCGATGCTCTCCACGCTCTGCGGCTTCACCGGCGCGCCGTCATGCACGCAGTGCTGCACGCCCAGCTTCACGTACAGCAGGCGCAGGAAGTGCCAGACCTCGGTCGTCGTCGCGACCGTGCTCTTGCGGCCACCGCGGCTCAGCCGCTGTTCGATGGCCACGGTCGGCGGGATGCCCCACACGGCATCCACCTCGGGCCGGCCGGCCGGCTGCACGATGGAGCGCGCATAGGCGTTCAACGATTCGAGATAGCGGCGCTGGCCTTCGTTGAACAGGATGTCGAACGCCAGCGTGGACTTGCCCGAGCCGCTCACGCCGGTCACGACGTTGAACTTGCCGCGCGGGATCTCGACGTTGACGCCCTTCAGGTTGTGCTCGCGCGCGTTGACGATCTTGATCGCCTCGTCGGCCTGGCGGCGCGCCTTGATGAGCTGCTGCAGCGGCCGGCCTTCCTCCACGACGACGGCGGGTCGGTCCATGTGCAGCGCGTAGTCGCGCAGCGCGGCGGCGGTGTGCGAGGTCGGATGCTCGGCGACCGACTCCGGCGTGCCGACGCAGACCAGCTCGCCGCCGGCTTCGCCGCCCTCGGGGCCGAGGTCGATCAGCCAGTCCGCCGCGCGGATGACGTCGAGGTTGTGCTCGATGAGGATCAGCGAGTGGCCGGCGCCCAGCAGCTTGCGCAGCGCGCGCATCAACTTGGCGATGTCGTCGAAGTGCAGGCCCGTCGTCGGCTCGTCGAACAGGAACAGCGTGCCCTTCTTGGCGACACCGAAGCGCGGGTTGCTCGCGGCTTCGGCCAGGAAGCCGGCCAGCTTCAGCCGCTGCGCCTCGCCGCCCGAAAGCGTCGGCACCGGCTGGCCCAGGCGCACGTACTCCAGGCCCACGTCGACGATGGGCTGCAGCTTCTGCACCACCGCGCGGTGCTCGCTGAACAGGTGCACGGCTTCCGCCACCGTCAGCTCCAGCACATCCGACACGCTGAGGTCGCGGTCCTTCAGACTGAGCTTCACGTCCAGCATCTCGGCCCGGAAGCGCTTGCCGTCGCAGTCCGGGCAGCGCAGGTAGACGTCGCTGAGGAACTGCATCTCGACATGCTCGAAACCCGAGCCGCCGCAGGTCGGGCAGCGGCCGTCGCCGGCGTTGAAGCTGAACATGCCGGCCGTGTAGCTGCGCTCGCGCGCCACGGGTGCGTCGGCGAACAGCTTGCGGATCTCGTCGAACGCGCCGACATAGCTGGCCGGGTTGGAGCGCGCCGTCTTGCCGATAGGCGACTGGTCGACGAACACCGCGTCGGCGAGATGGTCAGCGCCCAGCAGCTGCTCGTGCGCGCCGGGCGTCTCGGTGGCCTTGCCGAACTGGCGGGCCAGCGCCGGGTAGAGCACGTCCTGCATCAGCGTGGACTTGCCGGAGCCCGACACGCCCGTCACGACGACCAGCCGCTGCAGCGGGAACTCGACGGACACGCCCTTGAGGTTGTGCTCGCGCACGCCCTCCAGCAGCAGCTTCGGCGTCGAGCCATCGACCGCCCGCTTCAGCCCCATGCCCACGTGCTTGCGCGCGCCGAGATACGCACCGGTCAGCGTGTCGGCCGCGCGGATCTGCTCGGGCGTGCCGTCGAACACGATCTGGCCACCACGCTCGCCAGGGCCGGGGCCCATGTCGATGAGCCGGTCAGCCGCCAGCATGACGGCCGGATCGTGCTCCACCACCACCAGCGTGTTGCCGGCATCGCGCAGGCGCAGCATGGCCTGGTTGATGCGGCCCATGTCGCGCGGATGCAGGCCGATGCTGGGCTCGTCCAGCACGAACAGCGTGTTGACCAGCGAGGTTCCCAGCGCCGTCGTCAGGTTGATGCGCTGCACCTCTCCGCCGGACAGCGTGCGGCTCTGCCGGTCCAGCGTCAGATAGCCTAGGCCCACGTCGCACAGGTAGCGGCTGCGGTGGCGGATCTCGTCCAGCAGCAGCTTCAGCGCCTCGTCCAGCATCGTGCTGGGCAGTTGCAGGCCGTCGACGAAATCACGCAGCCGCTGGATGGGCAGCTGCATCAGGTCATGCAGGCTCAGGCCCGGCAGCGCCTCCAGCTGCTCGCGCGTCCAGTCGACGTCGACCGGCAGGAAACGCTGCCCGGCCGGCAGCGCGGCATCGGCCAGCGCCTTGGACCCGACGCGCCACAGCAGCGCCTCGGTCTTCAGCCGCGCACCGCGGCAGCTGGGGCACTCGGTGTAGCTGCGGTACTTGGACAAGAGCACGCGGATGTGCATCTTGTAGGCCTTGCTCTCCAGGTAGTCGAAGAAGCGCCTGACCCCGTACCACTGCTTGTTCCAGTTGCCGTTCCAGTTCGGCGTGCCCTCGATGACCCACTCGCGATGGGCCGGGCTCAAGTCCTTCCACGGCGTGTCGCGCGGGATGCCGGCCTCGCCGGCGTACTTCAGCAGGTCGTCCTGGCTGTCCTTCCAGGCCGGCGTGGCAAGCGTCTTGATGGCGCCGTTGCGCAGCGTCTTGCGGTCGTCGGGAATGACCAGCCCGAGGTCCACACCGATGACGCGACCGAATCCGCGGCAGGCCTCGCAGGCGCCGAAGGCCGAGTTGAACGAGAACAGCGCCGGCTGCGGATCGGCGTAGCGGATGTCGCTTTCGGGACAGTGAAGCCCGGTCGAAAACCGCCAAAGCGTGGCGCCGTCGTCACCGACGTGAACATTCACCCGGCCGCCGCCGCGCTTCAGGCCCAGCTCGATGGCCTCCATGGCGCGCTGCCGGTCCGCCCCCTGGATGCGGAAGCGGTCGGCCACCACGTCCAGCACCGTCTTGCCATCCACCTCGCGCTGCGACTGGATACGGGTGAAGCCGCTGGCCGACAGCCATTGCTCGGCCTGCTCCTGCGTGGTGCCGCCGGGCAGCTCAACCGGAAAACTCAGCACCAGTCGTGGGTCATCTGAAGCGGTGCGCGTCATCAGCTCCGCATAGATGCTCTGCGCCGTGTCGTGGCGCACCGGCTGCGCGGTCTGGCGGTCGAACAGCTCCGCCGCCCGGGCGTAGAGCAGCTTCAGGTGGTCGTTCAGCTCCGTCATGGTGCCCACCGTGGAGCGGCTGGTGCGCACCGGGTTGGTCTGGTCGATGGCGATGGCCGGCGGCACGCCGTCCACCTTGTCCACCGCCGGGCGGTCCATGCGGTCCAGGAACTGGCGCGCGTAGGCGGAGAAGGTCTCCACATAGCGGCGCTGGCCCTCGGCATACAGCGTGTCGAACACCAGGCTGGACTTGCCCGATCCGCTGGGGCCGGTGACCACCGTCAGCTCGGCCGTGCGCAGGTCCAGGTCGAGATTCTTGAGGTTGTGCTGGCGGGCGCCACGGATGCGGATCAGACCTTCGGAATCGGACGACATGGCAGGGGGAAAAACAACGAAGGCGAGCAGTGTAGGGATGCGAAGTGCCGAAAACTGTCAGCACCTGCGTCCCTGTCAAGCGGCAAGTCGGCCTTGCCCGCCCGCAAAATGCCACGAACCTGGGACTTTCGGTTGCGCTGGTGGACCGCCTGAGGCAACAATGGCTCTCACCCCTTACCGGGGGGATAAGAACAAATCATCGAGGAATGGGGATGGACAAGACCAGGCTGTTGTTTGAAGTGCCTACGCATCCAATCTGGCTGAGCGCCGCGATCGGCGATGCCGACGGGAGCGCGCCGCAGCCGGATGCCGACGGGGTGGTCGCCACGGCGCGCCAGCCGCTGGTGTTGCTGGTCGAGGACAACCACATCAACCAGGTCGTCGCGATGGAGTTCCTGAGCCTGATGGGCGTGCAGGCCCGTCTGGCCAAGAACGGCATCGAGGCGCTGGCCGCCTGCACCGAAGCCGCCCCCGACCTGGTGCTGATGGACATCCAGATGCCCGGCATGGACGGCCTGGAATGCGCCCGCCGCATCCGTGCCCAGCAACGCGACGGCCGCATGCCCGGTTTCCCCATCCTGGCGCTGACGGCCCATGCGCTTGACGCCGACGTGGCCGCCAGCATGGACGCCGGCATGGACGAGCACCTGACCAAGCCGCTGGACTTCGTGGCGCTGCGCACCCGGCTGCAACGCTGGCTGAAGCTGCCCGACCCGCAGTAAGCCTCACTCGCCAAAGGCCCGGCTCAGCCGGTCGGTCAGCGGCTTCAGCCACCAGCCGAGCAGCGAGCGCTCGCCCAGGCTGACCATCACGTCCACCGGCAGTCCCGCGCGCAGCTCCACACCCTGCAACCTCGCACGCTCGGCCTCGGGCAGCGCCACCCGCACGCGCAGGTAGCCCGCGCCGCTGCGGTCGTCTTCCAGCCGGTCGGCGCTGACGGTCAGCACCTGGCCGCGCAGCGTGGGCGTGCGGGTACGGTCCAGGCTGGTGAAGACAAGGTCGGCCTGCTGGCCGGCATGCAGCTTCTCGCCGGCCACCAGCGGGAAGCGGCTGTCCACCACCAGCGCGTCGCCGCTGGGCACCACTTCCAGCAAGGTCTGCCCCGGTTGCACGACGCCACCCACCGTGTGCACCGCCAGGCCCACCACGCTGCCGTCCACCGGTGCCACGAGACGGCCCTGGGCGATCTGCTGCGTGAGCGCCGCCAGGCGTGCGGCCAGTTGGGCACCCTGGCGCTCGGCGTCCAGCAGTTCGGCCTGCCAGTCGCGCCGCAGTTCGGCGCCGCGCAGCGACTGCGTCGCCGCGGCCTCGCGGCTGGCTTCCTGCAGGCGGGCCAGCTCGGCCGTGCCGCGCGCCTCGTCCAGCTGGGCCGCATGCAGCTGGCGCTGCGCATCGGCCACGCGCAGCCTGGGATAGAAGCCCTGCCTGGCCAGGTCTTCCAGCTGCGCCGTCTGCTGCTGCACCAGCGCACGCTGGGCGCGCTGCTCGGCCAGGCCGGCCTGCTGGCCCTCGGCCTCGCGCGCCAGCTGGGCGCGGCGGGCCGCGAGCTGGGCAGCGCCGTCGCGCTGGCCTTGCGCCAGGCTGTGGAACAGCGCAGCCTGGGTGCTCAGCAGCGTGGTGCCCTCAGGCAGGGCAGCGGCTTCGTTGCGCAACCCCTGGGAGAAGCTGAGCGTGGACTGGCCTTGCAGCAACGCCGTCAGTCGCTCGCGGGATGCCGCCAGCAGCAGGGCCTGGCGGCGTGCGGCGGCCTGCTCCGCCTCGGCGGCGGCGCTGTCCAGCTCGATCAGCAGCTGGCCGGCCTTGACCTGCTGGCCCTCGGCCACGTGCAGCGCACGCACCGCGGCACCGAAGGCCGGTTGCACGGACTTGCGCTGGCTGGCGGCCGCCAGGCTGCCCTGGCCGGGCAGCGCCTGGTCCACCGGCGCCAGTGCGGCCGCGAGCAGCGTGCCGCCCAGGCCCAGCACCAGCAGCGCAAGGCCTCGGCGCACCAGCGGGCGGAGGTCGTCGTGTTGAAGGTCTTGCATTTCATTGACTCCTAAGAACTTCGGGCCGAGCGCCGGGCCGCTCCCAAGCCGGCCCGTCAGTCGATGTGCTTGCGGCTCAACGCCGCAAGCATCGGCGTCCCCTCGGGGGACCGGCCAAGGCAAAGCCTTGGACGAGGGGCGCCACGTCAGGCTTGGCGCAGCGCGGCGGGGCGGACTTCGATGGGCGTGACGCGGCCGTCACGCAGCAACAGCACACGGTCCGCGGTCGCCAGCAGCGCACTGCGGTGCGTGATGAACACGGCCGAGCGACCGGCCTGCTTGTGCGCCATCAGCGCGCGGCGCAGCGCCTGCTCGCCGGTGTCGTCGAGATGGGCGTTGGGCTCGTCCAGGATCAGCACGGCCGGCTCGCCGTACAGCGCGCGGGCCAGGCCCAGGCGCTGGCGCTGGCCGCCGGACAGCGGCAGGCCCTGCGGGCCCAGGCGCGTCTGGTAGCCGTCCGGCAGGCGCAGCACCATCTCGTGCACGCCGGCGGCCTGGGCGGCGCGCACGACGGCGGCGCGGGCGGCCTCGTCGGTGTCCAGCTGGGCCAGGCGGGCGATGTTCTCGGCCACCGTGCCGTCGAAGAACTGCACGTCCTGCGGCAGCACGCCGAT
>DASWWC010000300.1:0-3292 GCA_036401055.1 Roseateles sp. | reverse complement strand
AAGCAACTCGTGCAGCGCATCGACCACTTCGTCGCCGCGTACAACGCGAACTGCCAGCCGTTCAAGTGGACCGCTACCGCCGACTCCATCCTCGCAAAGCTGCATCGACTTTGCTCACGTATCAGCGGGACAGGACACTAGATCGGTGCCTCGCATCGCAGGCAAGTGCTTGAATCGACATAGAAAATCTCCCGTTTGGCCGCATTCCACACAGCATTAAATTTCCGGCAAAAGCGGCGCGTCGTTACAAGCTCTTGTCGCACCGCGGAAGCGTGTCTGGAGGGCTCATGATGCCAGCCCCGTAGTCGAGCTTGCCACCTCGGGAAACTGGCCTCGACCCATCGCGCGAGCGCTGCCGCCTGCCGCACAACAGCCCGCGAACTGAAGCGGCCCGATACGGATCGGGCCGAGCAGCGCCTCACTCCTGCGCCACCGCCTCTACTTGTATACGCAAGTTCACGTCCATTTTGAAGCCCCAGTCCTTGCCGGCAGCCAGCCCGTAGTCCTCGCGGTTGAAGCTGCCGGACGCGTCCGCGCCGCACAGGTCGCGCTTGTGCAGCGGGTGCGGGATGCACTTGATGTGGTGCAGTGTCAGTGTCAGCGGGCGGGTCCTGCCGTTCAGCGTCATCTCGCCCACCAGCTTGCCCGGCAGCGGGCCTTCGAAGCGGCCCTTGAACGTGGCGCCGGGGTTCTTCTCGACGTTGAAGAAGTCCTTGCCGCGCGCCCAGGCGTTCATCGCCTCCAGGCCGAAGTCGATGCTGGCCAGGTCCATCTGCACGTCCACGCTGCCGCTGCCGGCGGCCTTGTCGTAGACCACCGTGCCGGCGCTCTTGTTCAGCTTGCCGCGCCAGGTGGACAGGCCCATGTGGTCGGCCTCGAAGCTGGGATAGGTGTGCGTGGGGTCGATGTCGTAGGTCACCGGCGCGGCGACGGCGGCGTTGGCGAGCAGGGCGGAAGCGAACAGCAGGGCTTTCATCGGGGTCTCGTGAAGTTGAGGGGCGGGTGCGCCAATCGGACGACGAAGCAGCAGCGCGGGTTTCGACATCATCGCGGTCCCGGGGGCTTGGCCCGGCAAGCGCCCGTTAGCATCGCCGCATGCTGATCCGCCTTCTGCTGAGCGGCCTGGCGCTGGCCCTGGCCGGCTGTGCCAGCGGCCCGCCACCCCTGTCGCCCGACGGCTGGCAGCCGCTGGCGCCCGGCCTGGCCCACCGTGCCTGGTCGCCCTGGCCCGACAGCGAGGTGCAGGCCCTGCGCGTCGACCTGACCCGCGTGCGCGTGGTGCTGTCACCGCCCGCCGAGGCCGGCCAGCCGCTGGACCAGATGGCCAGCGGCCGTGGTGCGATGGCCAGCATCAATGCGTCCTTCTTCGACAAGCAGTTCCGTCCGCGCGGCCTGACCGTGTCGGACGGCCAGCCCTGGCCCGAGCTGCTGAAGCCGGCCAAGCCGGTGAACGACCCGCTGCTGGCCTGCGACACCACCTGCTCCATCCGCTTCGATGCGCCGGCCGTGCCCGAGCCCGGCTGGCGCATGGCCGTCAGTGGCACGCCCTGGCTGGTGCGCGACGGCCGGGCCCGCACGGCCGCGGACGACGCGAGCTGCGCCAGCCTGTGTGCCAACACCCACCCGCGCACGGCCGTGGGCCTGGATGCGTCGGGCCGCCAGCTCATCGTGCTGCTGGCCGCCGGCCGCCGCGGTGAGGTCAAGGGCCTGACGCTGGCGCAGACCGCGCAGCTGCTGCGCGAACTGGGCGCGGCGCAGGCTTTCAACCTCGACGGCGGCGGCTCGTCCACGCTGCTGATCGGCGGCGAATCGCGCCTGCCGCGCCCCCTCAACGAGCCCGCGCTGCGCCGCGTGGCCAATGCCTTGCACCTGACCCCGCAATGAATCTCCGCTCCCTCGCCGTCCTCGGCGCTGCCCTGCTGCTGGCCGCCTGCACCACGCCGCTCAAGCCGGGCGAGAAGCGCTACAGCGCCGCCGAGCTGCTGGCGTTGAAACCCGCGGACCTCAGCTGGCCGGCCACGTCCACCGACGGCGAGCGCGCGCTGCGCGAGGCCGCGCTGGCCGACATCCGGGCCCGCCTGGCACTGCCACCCGGCCCTGAGCGCGACGCCGCGCTGCCGCGGCTGTTCGACCTCGTGGCGCACTACAACGCCGAGATCGCCACGGCCCGCCCGCTGCTGCTGCAGGCCTTGCCCACGCTGGGCCAGCGCGATGCCGAGACGCAGCGCGCACTGCTGACCGCCGCGCACACGCTGTACGCCGCCGACGCCGCGCCGCTGATATGGCCGCTGCTGCCGCAGCTCACCGCCAGCAAACCCTTCGCCATCGCCGCCTACACGCTGCTGCAGGCCGACAGCTCCGCCGCGGACCGTCTGCGTGTGTTGCTGCCGCAGCAGTTCCTCAACTGGGGCGACGACGCGCGGCTGACCGCGCTGATGCAGCGCCTGCGCCCCTCGGCCGCCGCCCAGCCGCCGCTGGCCGAGCTGCTGGCGGCGCCGCTGCGGCCGGGCTTCCCGGTCATCGTCAGCCTGCAGCGGCCGGGCCGGCAGCACATGGGCCTGGCGCTGGTGCGCGAGGCCGGCGGGCGCTTCGTGCGCGACGGCGCCGGCCGGCTGTTCACGTCGCCGCAACTGGCGCTGGCCCGCACGGGCCTGCCCGGCACCATCACCAACGGCAACACGCCGCAGGGGCTGTTCACCGTCGTCGGTGCCGGCACGGCCACCAACCCCAACATCGGCCCCACGCCTTATCTGCACAGCAAGCTGCCGGTGGAGGCCACGCCGGCCGAGTTCGAGCATGTGCCCGCGCCCGGCGCGGCGGCGTGGGACGAGGCGCTGTACGACAGCTACCTGCCGCCCAGCTGGCGCGGCTGGCCGCCCATCAAGGAGGCGCTGCTGGCCGGCCGCGCGGGCCGCGACGAGCTGCTGGTGCACGGCAACACCATCAACCCGGCCTACTACGCCGGCACCACCCACCACCCCGGCGTGCCGCAGCAGGGCTGCCTGGTCTCCCACGAGGACTGGGACCCCGCCACGGGCCGGCTGCTGGCCAGCCGGCAGCTCACGCTGGCGCAGACCTATGCCGCCGCTGGCGCACGGGCCGACCTGGCGGGCTATCTGATCGTCGTGGACGTGCCGGGCGAGGGCGCGGTGACGCCGGCCGAGGCGCAGGCGCTGGTGACGGCGGCGGGCCGATGAACGCGCTGCGCACGCTGCCGCACGTGGCCTGGCTGGCCCTGGCCTTGCTCGGCCCGCTGGCGCCGGCCCGGGCCGACGAACCGGCGCGGCTGGTG
>DASWWC010000299.1:0-2397 GCA_036401055.1 Roseateles sp. | reverse complement strand
GGGCAAGCTCAGCGATGCGGTCGACACCAAGGTCAAGCGCAAGTCGCTGGACTCGCTGGCCAAGATCATCACCACGATCCCGGCCGGCGTCGCGCTGCATCCGCGCGTGGCGAAGATCTACGAGGACCGCGTGAAGATGGCCGCCGGCGAACAGGCCGCCGACTGGGGATTCGCCGAAAATCTCGCCTATGCCACGCTGCTGGCGGAAGGCAACGGCCTGCGCCTGGTCGGCCAGGACGCGGGACGCGGCACGTTCTTCCACCGCCACGCAATCCTCCACGACCAGAAGACCGACAGCTACTACCTGCCGCTGCGCCAACTGGTGGAACAGGCCGAACAGGCCACCATCATCGACTCGCTGCTCAGCGAAGAAGCGGTGATGGCGTTCGAATACGGCTTCTCGACCACCGATCCCAACACCCTGTGCATCTGGGAAGCGCAGTTCGGCGACTTCGCCAACGGCGCGCAGGTCGTGATCGACCAGTTCATCGCCGCCGGCGAAGCCAAATGGGGCCGCATCAGCGGCCTGACGTTGCTGCTGCCGCATGGCTACGAAGGCCAGGGCCCTGAGCACAGTTCGGCGCGCCTGGAGCGTTTCCTGCAGCTGTGCGCGCTGGAGAACATGTTGGTCTGCGTGCCGACCACGCCCGCCCAGTGCTACCACATGCTGCGTCGGCAGATGCGCATGACCACGCGCAAGCCGCTGGTGGTCATGACGCCGAAGTCATTGCTGCGCCACAAGCTGGCCGTGTCCACGCTGGACGAACTGGCCAATGGCGAGTTCCAGCATCTGATCCCCGATGCCACCGCCGACGCCAAGAAGGTCAAGCGCGTCGTCGCGTGCTCGGGCAAGGTCTATTACGACCTGCTGGAAGATGCCCAGAAGCGCGGGCAGGACGACGTCGCCATCCTGCGCGTGGAGCAGCTCTACCCGTTCCCGCGCGAGCAGCTGGCCGCCGAGCTCAAACGCTACGGCAAGGCCACCGAAGTGGTCTGGTGCCAGGAAGAGCCGCAGAACCAGGGTGCGTGGTACCAGATCAAGCACCACCTGCAGGCTTGCCTCACCGACAAGCAGTCCCTGCATTACGCCGGCCGCTCGCGTTCGCCCTCGCCCGCCGCCGGCCATTTCGCCGAACACGTCGAGGAGCAGCTGAAGCTGGTCGCCGATGCGCTGGTCAACAAGCTCGGCAGCGACAACGTCGCCGAATAAGCACCTACCTCATTAGAACAACACACCAGGACGTCCCATCCCATGGCCACTGAAGTCAAAGTTCCGGTTCTGCCCGAGTCCGTCTCCGATGCCACCATCGCCGCCTGGCACAAGAAGGTGGGTGATGCCGTCAAGCGCGACGAGAACCTGATGGACCTGGAAACCGACAAGGTCGTGCTGGAAGTACCCTCGCCCGTCGACGGCGTGCTGAAGGAAATCAAGTTCAAGGAAGGCGATACGGTGACCAGCCAGCAGCTGCTGGCGATCATCGAGGAAGGTGCGGCCGCCGCAGCGCCCGCCCCCGCCGCGGAAGAGAAGCAGCCGGCTGCCGGCGCCCAGGAAGTGCAGCCGAAGGCCGAAGCCGCCAAGGCCGACGCCGCCGCGCCGTCCAGCACCAAGCCGGCCCCGGCCGGCGCCGACGCGCTGCCGCCGGGTGCGCGCTTCACCGCCATCACCCAGGGTATCGATCCGGCCGCCGTGGAAGGCACCGGCCGCCGCGGCGCCGTGACCAAGGAAGACCTGGTCAATTACGCCAGCGGCAAGACCGCGGGCGTGTCCGGAGGTGCGCGTCCCGAAGAGCGCGTGCCGATGACCCGCATCCGCACCCGCATCGCCGAGCGCCTGATGCAGTCCAAGAACTCCATCGCCATGCTGACCTCGTTCAACGAAGTCAACCTGGGCAAGGTCATGGAGATGCGCAAGGAGCTGCAGGACGATTTCGTGAAGGCCAATGGCATCAAGCTCGGCTTCATGAGCTTCTTCGCCAAGGCCGCCGCCAACGCGCTGCAGCGCCACCCGATCGTCAATGCGTCGGTCGATGGCAACGACATCATCTACCACGGCTATGCCGACATCTCGATCGCCGTCTCCACCGAGAAGGGCCTGGTCACGCCGGTGCTGCGCAATGTCGAGCGCATGGGCTTCGGCGACATCGAGAAGGGCATTGCCGAGTACGCCAAGAAAGCGCGCGACGGCAAGCTGGGCCTGGAAGACCTGCAGGGTGGCACCTTCACGATCACCAACGGCGGCACCTTCGGTTCGCTGATGTCCACGCCGATCGTCAACCCGCCGCAGAGCGCCATCCTGGGCATGCACGCCATCAAGGACCGCGCCATCGTCGAGAACGGCCAGGTCATCGCCGCACCGATGATGTACATCGCGCTGTCCTACGACCACCGCATCATCGA
>DASWWC010000298.1:0-14930 GCA_036401055.1 Roseateles sp. | reverse complement strand
GGGTAGATGCCCAGCGAGGCGATGTCACGCGACAGCACGACGGTGGCGTCCAAGTGGGCGAAGGTCGTGGCAGGCGACGGGTCGGTCAGGTCGTCCGCGGGGACGTAGACGGCCTGGATGGACGTGATCGAGCCGACCTTGGTCGACGTGATGCGTTCCTGCAGACGGCCCATTTCCTCGGCCAGCGTCGGCTGGTAGCCCACGGCGGAGGGCATGCGGCCCAGCAGTGCGGACACTTCGGTACCGGCCAGCGTGTAGCGGTAGATGTTGTCCACGAAGAACAGCACGTCCTTGCCTTCGTCGCGGAACGACTCGGCGATGGTCAGGCCGGTCAGCGCGACGCGCAGACGGTTGCCCGGCGGCTCGTTCATCTGGCCGTAGACCATGGCAACCTTGGACTCGGACAGGTTCTCCTGAACGACGACGCCGGAGTCCGACATCTCGTGATAGAAGTCGTTGCCCTCACGGGTGCGCTCACCCACGCCGGCGAACACGGACAGACCGCTGTGCGCCTTGGCGATGTTGTTGATGAGCTCCATCATGTTCACGGTCTTGCCGACGCCGGCGCCACCGAACAGGCCCACCTTGCCGCCCTTGGCGAACGGGCAGATCAGGTCGATCACCTTGATGCCGGTTTCCAGCAGGTCCTGCGACGGGCTCAGCTCGTCGTAGGCCGGGGCCGTGCGGTGGATGGAGGCGGTCAGCTCGGAGGAAACCGGGCCGCGCTCGTCGATGGGGTTGCCCAGCACGTCCATGATGCGGCCGAGGGTGGCCTTGCCGACCGGCACCTGGATGGTGGCGCCGGTGTTGTAGACCTCGGTGCCACGGCGCAGGCCGTCCGACGAGCCCAGCGCAATGGTGCGGACCACGCCGTCGCCCAGCTGCTGCTGCACTTCCAGCGTCAGAGCGGCGCCTTCCATCTTGAGGGCGTCGTACACCTTGGGCATCTTGTCGCGCGGGAACTCCACGTCCACGACGGCGCCGATGCACTGAACGATCTTGCCGACTGCTTGAGTGTTAGCCATTTGTGCGTTCCTTCAATTCAAATCTTTGCGTTCGGGCCTGATCAGCCCACCGCGGCCGCGCCGCTGACGATCTCGGACAGTTCCTTCGTGATCGCGGCCTGGCGAGTCTTGTTGTAGACCAGCTTCAGCTCGCCGATCAGCGTGCCGGCGTTGTCGGTGGCGGCCTTCATGGCCACCATGCGGGCGGACTGCTCGCTGGCCATGTTCTCGGCGACGGCCTGGTAGACCAGGGCCTCGGTGTAGCGCACCAGCAGCTCGTCAATGACGGACGCGGCGTCGGGCTCGTAGATGTAGTCCCACGCGTGCTCGGCCTTGTTCGCCGACAGGTCTTCGGCCTTCAGCGGCAGCAGCTGCTGAACGACGACTTCCTGCTTCATCGTGTTGATGAACTTGGTGTACGCGAGGTAGACGGCCGACAGCTTGCCTTCCGCATACGCGTCCAGCAGCACCTTGACGGGGCCGATCAGCGACTCGATACGCGGCGCATCGCCCAGCTGCGTGACGTGAGCCACGACCTTGGCGCCGATGCGGTTCATGAAGCCGAAGCCCTTGCCGCCGATGGCGACGACGTCGGTCTTCTGACCTTCGCCTTCCAGTTCCTTCAGCTTGGCCGTGGCGGCGCGCAGCAGGTTGGTGTTCAGACCACCGCACAGACCCTTGTCCGTCGTGACGACCACCATGCCGGCCGCCTTCACGCCCTCGTTCTTCACGAGGAAGGGATGGCGGTACTCCGGATTGGCCTCGCCCAGCGCGGCCGCGATCTGACCGACCTTCTCGGCGTAGGGGCGAGCCGCACGCATCCGGTCCTGCGCCTTGCGCATCTTGGATGCGGCGACCATTTCCATCGCCTTGGTGATCTTCTTGGTGTTCTCGACCGACTTGATCTTGCCGCGGATTTCTTTGCTTGAAGCCATTCGAACTCCTAGTCAGTGCGGGGTTGAGGGTTGAGGCTCAGCCCCGCGGTTCCGTGGCTTCAGGCGAAGGACTTCTTGAAAGCCGTGATGGCGGCGTTCAGTTCGGCTTCCGCGTCCTTGTCCATCGCTTGCTTGGCTTCCAGATTGGCGAGCAGTGCAGCGTGGCTGGTCTTCAGGAACTGGTGCAGGCCGTGTTCGAAGGCCAGGACCTTCTTCACTTCGATGCTGTCCATGAAGCCCTTGTTGGCGGCGTACAGCGACGCGGCCATCAGCGAGATGGACAGCGGCGAGTACTGGGCCTGCTTCAGCAGTTCCGTCACGCGGGCACCGCGGTCCAGCTGCTTGCGGGTGGCTTCGTCCAGGTCGGAAGCGAACTGCGCGAACGCGGCCAGCTCACGGTACTGCGCCAGGTCGGTACGGATACCGCCGGACAGCGACTTGATCAGCTTGGTCTGGGCAGCACCACCGACGCGCGACACCGAGATACCGGCGTTGATGGCGGGGCGGATACCGGCGTTGAACAGGTTGGTTTCCAGGAAGATCTGGCCGTCGGTGATCGAGATCACGTTGGTCGGCACGAAGGCGGACACGTCACCGGCTTGCGTTTCGATGATCGGCAGGGCCGTCAGCGAACCGGTCTTGCCCTTGACCTCACCCTTGGTGAAGGCTTCGACGTAGTCGGCGTTCACGCGAGCGGCACGCTCCAGCAGGCGGCTGTGGAGATAGAACACGTCGCCGGGGAAGGCTTCGCGGCCCGGCGGGCGGCGCAGCAGCAGCGAGACCTGGCGGTAGGCCACGGCCTGCTTGGACAGGTCGTCATAGACGATCAGCGCGTCTTGGCCGCGGTCGCGGAAGTACTCGCCCATCGTGCAGCCGGAGTAGGCCGACACGTACTGCATGGCGGCAGAGTCGGACGCCGAGGCGGCCACGACGATGGTGTATTCCATCGCGCCGGCTTGTTCGAGCGCGCGCACCACGTTCTTGATCGACGACGCCTTCTGGCCGATGGCGACGTAGACGCAGGTCATGTTCTGACCCTTCTGGTTGATGATCGCGTCGATGGCGACGGCGGTCTTGCCCGTCTGACGGTCACCAATGATCAGTTCGCGCTGGCCGCGGCCGACGGGAACCATCGAGTCGATCGACTTCAGGCCGGTCTGCACCGGCTGGTCCACCGACTTACGCGCGATCACGCCCGGGGCCACCTTCTCGATGACGTCGGTCATCTTGGCGTTGATCGGACCCTTGCCGTCGATGGGCTGGCCCAGCGCGTTCACGACGCGGCCGATCAACTCGGGGCCGACCGGCACTTCCAGGATGCGGCCCGTGCACTTGACGGTGTCGCCTTCCGAGACGTGTTCGTAGGCACCCAGAATCACGGCGCCGACGGAGTCGCGCTCGAGGTTCAGGGCCAGACCGAAGGTCTGCGTGCCGTCTGCAGCGGCCGGGAATTCGAGCATTTCGCCCTGCATCACGTCCGACAGGCCGTGGACACGGACGATGCCGTCCGAGACCGACACGACGGTGCCCTGGTTGCGGATGTCCGCGCTCGGGGCCAGGCCCTCGATGCGGCTCTTGATCAATTCGGAAATTTCTGCAGGGTTCAGTTGCATGTCGGGTCTCCCACCCAGGCGCCAAGGCGCCAGGGGGTTGGATGTTTAGGCAATCAGCGCGGTCTTCATGCGCTCCAGGCGGGCACGCACGGAGGTGTCGAGCACTTCGTCGCCGACGGTGGCGCGCACGCCGCCGATCAGCGAGGGGTCGACGCGCACGTCGAGCGTCAGCTTGCGGCCGAAGCGCTTCTGCAGCACCTCGGTCAGCTCGGCGAGCTGCTGTGCGTCCAGCGGGAAGGCGCTCTCGACAGCCGCCTCGGCAACGCCCAGGGCGCCGCTGGCCAGCGTGTGGAACTGCGCGACCGCGGCCGGCACGGCGTCCAGCCGACGGTTTTCAATCGCCGTCAGCAGGAAGTTGCGCACACCGGGCAGCAGGGACTGGCCCAACTGCTTCTCTGCGGCTTCGGCGGCCACGGCGACGACCTGCTCGGCCGACGTCTTGGGGTGGTCGGCGAACTGGCGCAGCGCGGCGTCACCTGCCACGGAAGCCAGCACGTCGAGCTGACCGCGCCAAGCGGCCAGGTCGGCGTTGCGGGCCACCTGGAACAGCGCCTCCGCGTAGGGGCGGGCGATGGTCGCGAGCTCAGCCATGTCAGAGCTCCTGCTTCAGCCGCGCCAACAGGTCGGCGTGGACGCCGGCGTTGACTTCCTTGTGCAGGATGGCCTCGGCGCCCTTGACAGCCAGCACGGCGACCTGCTCGCGCAGGGCCTCGCGGGCACGAACGACCTGCTGGTCGGCTTCGGCCTTGGCCTGGGCAATGATCTTGGCTGCCTCGTCCTCGGCGCGCTTCTTGGCCTCTTCGACGATGGCGGCGGCGCGCTTTTCGGCGGCGCCCAGCAGCTTGGTCGATTCGGTGCGCGTCTGGGCAAGCTGGGCCTCGACCGCCTTGTTGGCCGAAGCCAGCTCGGTCTTGGCGCGATCAGCCGCGGCCAGGCCGTCGGCGATCTTGGCGGCGCGCTCGTCGAGCGCCTTGGCGATGACGGGCCAGATGAACTGGGCCGTCACCCATGCCAGGATCGCAAACGGGATCCACTGGATCCACAGTGTTGCGTTGATGTTCACGGCTTATCTCCTTTCAAGCGTGAAAGGGAGTCGTGATTAACGCGCGACGGTAGCCAGGAAAGTGGCGGCGAACGGGTTGGCGAACGCGAACAGCAGGGCGATGGCGACGCCGATCAGGAAGGCCGCGTCGATCAGGCCGGCCAGGATGAACATCTTGGTCTGCAGTTGGTTCATCAGCTCAGGCTGACGGGCCGAGGACTCCAGGAACTTGCCGCCCATCAGTGCGATACCGATGGAAGCGCCGATGGCGCCGAGGCCCACGATGATGCCGCAAGCCAGTGCAACCAGACCGAGGATGTCGTTCATTTGAATCTCCAGAGACAGTGAAGGAAAAAGGAAGGGAAAAAGGGAAAACCGGGATCAATGATGGTCGTGCGCCTGACCGATGTAGATCAGCGTGAGCATCATGAAGATGAAGGCCTGCAGCACGATCACGAGGATGTGGAACAGCGTCCAGATCGTGCCGGCGACGACGTGGCCGAAGGCCATGCTCCAGCCAGTCACGCTCATTGCGAAGGCGCCACCCATCAGGGCGATCAGCATGAACACGAGTTCGCCGGCAAACATGTTGCCGAACAGCCGCATGCCGTGGGACACGGTCTTGGCCAGAAACTCGATCATCTGCATCAGGAAGTTGAACGGCCACAGCGCCCAGTGGTCGCCGAACGGTGCAGCGATCAGCTCATGGCCCCAGCCGCCCAGACCCTTGATCTTGACGCTGTAGTAGATGCACAGCAGCAGCACGAAGGTGGACATGCCCAGGGTGGTGGACAGGTCGGCCGTCGGCACGACGCGCAGGTAATCCTTGAAGCCCATGGCCGGGCCGGCCGTGTGCCACAGCTGCGGCAGCGCATCGACCGGCAGCATGTCCATGAAGTTCATCAGGAAGATCCAGACGAACACCGTCAGCGCCAGCGGGCCGACGAAGGCGCGGCTCTTGGCGTTGTTGATGACGCTCTTGGACTGGTTGTCCACCATCTCGAACAGGATCTCGACAGCAGCCTGGAAGCGGCCCGGCACGCCCGACGTGGCCTTGCGCACGCCCAGCCACAGCAGGAACACGCCCAGGAAGCCCAGCACGGTCGCAAACACCAGCGAGTCGAGGTTGTAGAGGCTGAAGTCGACGATGTCCTTCTGCTTCACGCTCTCGAACGCGAAGTTCTTCTGCAGGTGCTGCAAATGGTGGGTGATGTACTCACCGGCGCTGGGCGCGTGCTGTTCGCTGCTCATCGTCTTTGTGACTCAATTCGTTCGTTGAACGGCCCGGCTCAACCACCACCAGGCCCCCAGATGTACCTTCAGGCACGCGACCAGCGCCACCAGCAGAGCCGGCCAGCTCAGATCCCGCACCAGCCACGCCGCCGCCACCAGGATGACGACCGCGAGGCCCACTTTGATCAGTTCCCACACGAGGAACGACAGGAACGCCGCCTGGGCCTGAGCGACTGGGCGACGCAGACCCCAGGCCATGACGGCATGGGGCAACACCACCGCAGCCGCGCCCCAGACCGAGGAGCGCACCTGCTGCGCTGGTGCGGAGCCGAACAGCCACCACACCAGCGCCAACAAGCCACCGACCCCCGCCTGGATGGCCACCACCCGCCAGGGCGAGAGAGGCTTTTCGCGCGCCAGCAAGGCTTGCACCTGCTGGGCGGTCCAGGGCGGCGCGGGCACGGAGTCGGGCGCTTCGTCGTCCCAACCGCTGGCAGGACGGACCTTGGTAGTGGCAGTCATGTCGGCGTTGACGGGACGATGGAGCGCCGGCCCGAATGCCGGCCGGCAAAACCACGGGAGTATATGTGGAAACCCGTACTTTCCCAAAATGCACCCGGCCGGAGGTGCCGAAAGCCCCTGCCTGCGGGGGGGCCGTGCGGAGCCGCCCGGCTAGAGCCGGCAGCGGTTCGCGGGCAGGCCCGGCACGTCCACGCGCAGCGTCAGCACGGCGCCCGCCCAGGGCTCGCTCGCCAGCTCGTCGGCGGGCCGCTTGTCGCTGGCCGTCGTGATGAACAGCGTGCGGCGGTCTGCGCCGCCGAAGGCGGGCATGGTGGGGCAGCGCACCGGCAGCGCGATGTCTTCCAGCAATTTGCCGGTGGGCGCATAACGCAGCAGTCGCTTGCCTTCGAACATGGCCACCCAGTAGGCGCCGGACTCGTCCACGGCCGCGCCGTCGGGCCGGCCGCCATAGGTCGACAGCGGCTGGTCCGCGGCGCGCGGCGTGAAGCGGGCGAACTGCTGGGCCTCGCCCAGCGTGCCGGCATCGACGTCGAACGCATGGCGCCAGACCGTATGCGCCTTGGTGTCGCTGCGGTAGATGAAGCGACCGTCCGGGCTCCAGGCCAGGCCGTTGGACGTGACGATGCCGCCCAGTTGCGCCTCGGCGCCGGCCGCGGTGATGCGGTACAGCGAGGCCTCCGGCTCACGGGCATCGCTGAGCGCACCAATCCAGAAGCGCCCGGCCGCGTCGGGCTTGCCGTCGTTGTAGCGCTGGCGGGCCGGGTCGTAGGGCGGCGCAGCCAGCTGCTCCAGCTGGCCGCTGGCGGTGTCCAGCGCCCACAGGCCGTCGCGTCGTGCGACCACCAGGCCACCGCCCTCACGAGCGGCGATGCACGCGGGCTCCGACGCTTGCGGAAACACGTCGGGCACGTAGGCGCCTGCACGCCAGCGCAGCACCTGCTTGCCAGGGATGTCGACGCAGTAGAGCTGTTGCTCGTCGGGATGCCAGAGCGGCGATTCGCCCAGCAGGCAGCGGTGAGCGCCCAGGGGCTGGATGTCGTGTTCGAGTGCCATCCCGGCACTCTAGGCGGTTATCCGAAGTAACTGGGACGGAAGCCGCCCAGCTCCGCCTTCAGATAGTGGGCACCGGGAATGGGGTTGAAGTAGAACGGCGGCACCTCGACGAAGCCCAGCGCCTCGTACAGGCCTCGCGCCGCCTCCATGTCGTCCAGCGTGTCCAGCAGCATGGACGAATAGCCAGCCTCGGTGGCGCGATCCATCAGGGTCTGTGCCAGCAGCCGGCCCAGGCCGAAGCGGCGGAACGCCGGTCGCACGAACAGGCGCTTCATCTCGCAGGCGTTGGGGTAGTCGGCATCGGGCAGCGGGCGGAAGGCGCCGCTGCCAGCAACCGCGCCATCCACCGTGGCCAGCAGCATCAGGCCGCCGGGCTGCTCGTAGGCACCGGGCAAGCCGGCCAGTTCCTCTTCGAAGCCCTGGAAGCACAGATCCACGTCCAGGCTGTTGGCGTAGTCGCGCAGGATGAAGCGGGTCTCCTGCCAGTGCTCGGGCGTCGTGGGCGTGAAGAGCTGGATATCGGGGCCGGACATAGACGGCGCAGTTTAGCCAGCCAGGTCAGCCCGCGAACCCCAAGACCACGCGCCTAGTCTTCGCACTCTTTTTCTCGATCTTGGTCACGACAACCGCGCCGATCTCGGCCGTGTTCGACACATGCGTTCCGCCGCAGGGCTGCAGGTCGACGCCCTCCACTTCCAGCACGCGAACGCGGCCCAGCCCGCGCGGCGGCTGCACGCTCATCGAGCGCACCAGGCCCGGGTTTGCATCCAGTTCATCCTCGCTGATCCAGCGGTGCCTCACCGGATGCGCCTCGGAGACCAGGCGATTCAGCCCGGCCTGGATGGCGTCCTTGTCGAACGGCTCGTCGGTGTGGAAGTCCAGCCGCGCGTAGGCCTCGGTGATGGAGCAGCCGTCCACCGGATACGGCAGCAGCGCGCACAGCAGATGCGTGGCGGTGTGGAAGCGCCGGTGCGCCTGGCGGCGCGCGGCATCGACCTCCACTCGCACCGCGGTGCCAACCGCCGGCAGCGCCTCGCCTTCGATCAGGTGGACGATGGCTTCGGGGTGTTCCTTGCTCTTGCGCGTGTCCGTCACACGCCAGCGCTGTTCGCCAGCCACCAGCCAGCCGGTGTCGCCGGCCTGGCCGCCGCCGAGCGGGTAGCAGACGGTGCGGTCCAGCAGCACACCGCCCTCGCCATGGGCGGTGACGACGGCCTCACAGGCCAGCAGCGTGGCGTCCTCGCGGAACAGGTCTTCCGTCTTCATCCGATCACCTCCAGTTGGACTTCTCCACGCGGCGTTGCCAGCCGGGCGCTCAAGCCGCCACGGGCTTCGAATCCCAGCAGTTGCACACCTTGTTCGGGCAGCGTGTCGGTGGGGTGGGCGCCACCCCATTCGATCAGCACCGGCAGAGCTTCGCGGCGCAGGCGGCGACCGTCCTTGCGCAGGGCGATGCGCCAGCGCAGATCACCGCGCGAGGCCCCGACCGCTTCGCCGACATCGACGCCTTCGCTGCGCCAGTAGGCGAGTGCGGCATCCAGGCTGGGCACGCGGGCGACCCAGTGGATGAGGCCAGGGCCACCAGCCAAGCGTTCGCGCAGCACAGGCTGGTCCAGGTCGAACCAGCGCGGCCGCGCCGGCGGGGGCGCATCGGGATCGATGGCGACGATCTCCAGGTAGCAGCGCGCATGGTTGGGCCCGCTGATGTTGACGAGGCGGTTGTGCGTACCCATCAGCGCGTGCTTGCCGCCCGGCTGCGGCGTCACGCCCAGCACGCGCTCGCACCAGGCGACACCTTCCTCCAGCGTCGCCGCACCGACCACCAGATGGTCCAGCTCCATCGTCACAGCCGCACCTGCCCGTGGATCAGCGGCGTCACGTCGCCACCGATCCAGGTCGCCTCGGCGTCGCGCACCACATGCACACGGCCGGCACGGCCCAGCGCCGCACCCTGGGCCGCGACATAGCGGTCGCCCGCGAGACCGGTCTGCTGCAGCCACAGGGCGAGGCCTGCGTTGAGGCTACCGGTGACGGGGTCTTCGGGAACGCCCAGGTCGGGCACGAAGGCACGCACCTCGAACTGGCATTCGCCGCCGGCCGGATGGGCGCCGACGACGCCCAGCTTCAGCCCCTGCATCGCGACGAAATCGGGCTGCAGCGCCAGCACGCTGGCCGCATCCGGCAGGCGGGCCGCCATCCAGCCCGGGCCGTTGTCGCACCAGACCAGGTCCAGCAGCGCCTCGGGCGCGATGCGCAGCGACGCGATGACCTGCGCACGCTCGGCCGCGCCGACCGGGCCGCTGCGCTTCAGCGGCGGCGCGGCGAAGGCCAGGCGCGCGCCGTCGCGCTTCACGCGCACCAGCCCGATGGCGCATTGCTGCACCACCTCGCCGGGCTTCTTGACGTCGCCGCCGCTGGCCAGGAAGGCGTAGGCGCTGCCCAGCGTGGGGTGACCCGCGAACGGCAGCTCGCCGCCGGGCGTGAAGATGCGCACGCGATAGTCGGCCGCCGGGTCCGCGGGCGGCAGCAGGAAGGTGGTCTCGGACAGGTTGGTCCAGCGCGCGAACGCGGCCATGTCGTCGTCGGACAGGCCGGCGGCGTCGATGACGACGGCCAGCGCATTGCCCTTCAGAGGCTGGGCGGTGAAGACGTCGACCTGGGCAAAGCGGCGTAGTTCTGTCATGACTTGAGATAGAGACCGGGTTTGACGATTTCCATGCCGCGCTCCGGCGTGGCCAGTGGTGCGAACCCATGCGGGGCGTACAGCGGCTGGGCATCCTTGGTGAACAGCATGAAACGGCGCAGGCCCTGCAGGTCGGCGTGCGCCATCAGCGCTTGCACCATCCACGTGGCGAGGCCGCGACCGCGATGCGCGTCCAGCACGTAGACGTCGCACAGGTAGGCGAAGGTCGTGCGGTCGGTGACAACGCGGGCAAAACCCACCTGGCCCTCGCCGTCGGCCAGCAGCGCGATGCACAGCGAATGCTGGATCGCGCGCTGCACCGTCGCCAGCGGGATGCCCTCGCACCAGTAGGCGCCACGCAGGAAGGCATGGGCCGCGCCCGCGTCGATGTCTGCGGGCGCGAAGCTGAGGCGGTAGCCCTCCATCAGGGCGCGTGCTCCATCGCCGGCTCCAGCGCCTCGTGCAGCAGCCGGCCCAGCTTCTCGACGCCCTCGTGGATGAGGTCGGGCGTCAGCGTGACGAAGGACAGGCGCATCGTGCGCGGGTCGGGCTGGTGTGCGTAGAAGGCCGCGCCGGGCACGTAGGCCACGCCGGCATCGACCGCGCGCGGCAGCAGCGCCATCGCGTCCAGGCCCGCGGGCAGGCGAATCCAGAAGAACATGCCGCCTTGCGGCGACTGCCACTCGCAGCCCGCCGGCAGGTGCTTGCGCAACGCGTCGGCCATCGCGTCGCGGTTGGCCTTGTAGCGTGCGCGGATGGACGGCACGTGGCCGTCCAGGAAGCCGTCCTTGACGACCTCGTGCACCACGCGCTGGTTGAAGCCGGGCGTGTGCAGGTCAGCAGCCTGTTTGGCTTGCAGCAGCTTCGGGTACAGCTCGCTGGGCGCGATGACGTAGCCCAGCCGGAAGCCGGGCGTCAGCACCTTGGAGAACGAGCCCATGTACAGCGAGCCTTCCGGCCACAGGCTGGACAGCGAGGCCGGCGGCGGCTCGTCGAACCACAGGTCGCCGTAGGGGTTGTCCTCGACGATGGGCACGCCGGCGCGCCGCGAGGCCTCGACGACCTCGGCGCGGCGCTGGGCGCCCATCACGCGGCCGGTGGGGTTCTGGTAGTTGGGCAGCAGGTAGCTGAAGCGGGTGCCCGGTGCGTCGTGCGGCAGTGCCGCAATGGCCTCGGGCCGCGGCCCTTGCTCGTCGCTGGCCAGGCTGGCGAACAGCGGCTCGAACGGTGTGAAGGCCTGCAGCGCGCCCAGATACGTGGGCGTCTCGACGGCCACCGGCGCGCCGGCGTCGCAGAGGATCTTGCCCACCAGGTCCAGGCCCTGCTGCGAACCGCTGGTGATGAGCACCTGGTCGGGACTGACCTTCATGCCCAATGAAGCGACCCGCGCGGCCACCCATTCGCGCAGCGGTGCATAGCCCTCGCTGGACGCGTACTGCAGCGCCTCGCGCGGCGTATGCGTCAACACGCGGTCGCAGGCCGCCTTGATCGCGTCGACCGGAAAGGTGTCCGCGCTGGGCAGGCCGCCGGCCATGGACAGGATGCCCGGCTTCTCGGTGACCTTGAGGATCTCTCGGATGATGGACGGGTTCATGCGCGCGGCACGCCGCGCCTGGGTCCAGACAGAAGTCATGGCTTGTCTCGAAATTCTTGAAGCAGTCAGCCTAGCATCCAGTCGACCGCCGCACGGGCCTGCAGGTCGGTGGAATCGAACAAGGGCAGTGCCGCCCCAGAGCCGGCCGGCAGCAACAGCCCCAGCTCGGTGCAGCCCAGGACGGCCGCCTGCGCACCGCGGTCGGCCAGCGCCGCGACCTGCGCACGCAGCAGCTCGCGGGAGGCCGGCTCGACGCGGTCGTTGCACAGCTCCTCGTAGATGATGCGGTGCACCTCGGCGCGGCCGACCTCGTCGGGCGTGATGAGCTCGATGCCGAAGCGCTCCCACATCCGGTCGCGGTAAAAGCCCTGTTCCATCGTGAAGCGCGTGGCCAGCAGGCCGGCGCGTTTCACGCCGGCCGCGCGCAGGGCCTCGGCCGTCGCGTCGACGATGTGCAGCACCGGCAGGCCGGCGGCACGTTCGACCTCGCTGGCCACGAGGTGCATGGTGTTGGTCGCAATCAGCAGCGCCTCGGCCCCCGCGCGGCGCAGGCCCGCGGCGGCATCGCCCAGCACCTGGGCGGCTTCGGCCCACCGGCCCGCCGACTGCATCGCCGCGATGGGCGCGAAGTCCACGCTGTGCAGCACCAGCCTCGCGCTGTGCAGACCGCCCAGCCGCGCCGCGACGCCGCGGTTCAGCAACGCGTAGAGATGCTGGGTAGAGGCCCAGCTCATGCCGCCCAGCACGCCCAGCGTCTTCATCAGGCGCCCGCCAGCGTGAAGCGTCGCACCGGCAGCGCCGCTCGGCGCGGCGCCGGCTGCAGCAGCTGAAAGGCGGCCGTGGGCCAGCCCTCCACGACGGCCTCGCGGCCGACGGCCAGCGTCAGGCCCTCGCCCGCGGCCAGCCAGTGGTCCGCACCACCGCCGCGCAGCGTCAGCCACAAGCGGCCATGCGTCACCTGCAGCCGGCGCGGCGCGCGGGCGGCGGCCAGCGTCAGTGCCTGGCCGGCGGCCAGCCGCGTCGTGAATCCATCGTCCATGCTCGTCTCCTCAGTTCACCCGCTGCCGCTTGCCCAGCCACACCACGCCCAGCACGGCGGCGGCAAAGACGACCGTCATCGCATCCAGCCGCTCGCCCAGCAGGGGCACGGCGAACAGCATCGACAGGAAGGGCTGCAGCACCTGCACCTGGCTGACCCGCAAGGTGCCGCCCAGCGCCAGGCCGCGGTACCAGGCGAAGAAGCCGATCCACATCGAGACCAGCGACACGTAGGCGAAGCCAAACCAGGCCGACGCGGCAACCGGCTCGACCGGCCGCGTCAGCGTGGCCAGCGGCACGGTGATGGGCAGGCTGATGACCAGCACCCAGCAGATCACCTGCTCGGCGGTGAACGCCTGCGAAAGCCGCGCGCCACTGATGTAGCCCGCCGATGCACAGACCACGGCTCCCAGCAGCAACCCGTCGGCCATCTCCAGGCCGCCCGCGCCGCGCCAGGCCGCGAAGCCCACCACCAGCGCCAGTCCCAGCAGCGCGCAGGCCCAGAAACCGAGGCTGGGCCGCTGCCGCAAGGCCAGCGCGCCGATGACGGCCGTGGCCAGCGGCAGCACGCCGGACACGACGGACGCATGCACGGCGTCGACATGCCGCACGGCGTAGCCCAGCAGCAGAGGCCAGCCGAACACCACGCCGGCAGCGGTGAAGGCCAGCAGCCCCCACTCGCGCCCGCGCGGACTGCGTGCGCCGGTCAGCAGCAGATAGGCCACCGACAGCAGCCCCGCCACCGCCGCGCGCCCGAAGGCGACAAAGGCCGGGTCCAGCTGCGGTGCCGCCTCGCTGCCGCCCGCCAGCCGCGTCATCGGGATGCTGAGCGCGAACATCGCGACGCCCGCCACGCCCAGCAGCAGGCCGCGCGTGGCGTCGGAGGCCGACGTCGTCGACAGCGTGGAGGATGAGGTGGACAACCCTGACATGAGTCCAGTCTAGGCACAGCAACCGATACAGCACCGGTACAGTCAGTCATCCAGACCACGAATCTGTATCGCCATGCCCACCGGTACACATCCCCCGCTGCTGCGTTCGGCCAGCCAGCCGCTGGCCGGCCAGCTGGCCGAGCGTTATGCCCAGCGCATCCGCGAACGCCTGCTGCTGCCGGGTGCACGCTTGCCCTCGGTGCGCGAGTGCGCGCGCCAGCACGGCGTCAGCCCGCACACGGTCGTCGCCGCCTACGACCAGCTGCAGGCCGCCGGCCTGCTGGAGGCGCGGCGGCAGCGCGGCTTCTTCGTGCGCGAATCCAGGACTGCCACCACACGCAGCGTGCGTCCCGCCACGGCGCTGCCACGCCAGGCCCCCATGGACGCCACCGCGCTGATCCGGGGCATGTTCGAAGCCGACGCCGCGCGCTCACCGGGCCTGGGCACGCTGCCCGCGGACTGGCTGGACCCGACGCTGCTGCAGTCCGCGCTGCGCCGGCTGGGCCAGGGCGACCACGGCGACGGGCTGCAGGTCAGCTACGGCGACCCCAGCGGTGACGCGCGGCTGCGCGACGCGCTGTCGCACCGGCTGGCCGATCTCGGCATCCACGCCGCGCCGACGCAGATCCTGACCACCAACGGCGCCACGCATGCGCTGGACCTGCTGATCCGCACGCAGCTGCAGCCCGGCGACGCGGTGCTGGTGGACGACCCCGGCTGGGCCATCATGTTCGCGCGGCTCACGCAGGCCGGCATGCGCCTGCTGCCCGTGCCGCGCAGCGCGCAGGGGCCGGACCTGGACGTGCTGGCCGCGCTGGCAGCGCAGCACGCGCCGCGCGCCTACCTGACCGTGTCGGTGCTGCACAACCCCACCGGCCACAGCCTCAACCTGGCGGGCGCGCACAAGCTGCTGCGGCTGGCCGACGAGCTGGACTTCCACATCGTCGAGGACGACAGCTACGGCTTCCTCGCGCCCGAGCACCTGCCCCGGCTGGCCGCGCTGGACGGGCTGCGTCGCGTGACCTACGTGTCCGGCTTCTCCAAGGTGCTGACGCCGGCCTGGCGCGTGGGCTACCTGGCCGCGGCGCCCGAGAAGCTGGCTGCGCTGACCGACACCAAGCTGCTGGACGGCCTGACCAGCTCGCCCGTGCTGGAGCGCGCCGTCGCGCTGTGCATGGAACAGGGCCGTTTGCGCCGCCATGCGCAGCGGCTGCGCGAGCGGCTGGCGCAGGGGCGCCAGCGCGTGGCGGCGCTGGCGGCGCGCCAGGGCTTCACGTGGGC
>DASWWC010000297.1:0-2533 GCA_036401055.1 Roseateles sp. | reverse complement strand
CGGCCCCGCGCCAGTGGCGCGACGCCAAGGCCGACACGGCCTGCGCGCGCCTGCTGGTCACGCAGGCCGCCTGGGGGCAGCCGCCGAGGCTGGAGCTGCGCAGCCTGGGCCAGGACCGTGCCATCGCGCTCGCCGGCGACGCGCCCGCCGCTGAGCTGGCGGCCTACACCAACACGCCTCAGCCGCTGCCGCTGACGGCGGCGGACGGCCGCACGCCGCTGAACGCCTTCTTCTTCGCGCCGCGCGGCGCGGGCGCCGGCAAGCACCCGGTCATCGTGATGGCCTACGGCGGCCCAGGCACCGCGACCGTCAACTGGGGTTGGGGCCGTGACATGCCGCTGATCGCCTACTGGCAGCAGCGCGGCTACGGCGTGCTGACGCTGGACACGCGCGGCATGCAGCACCGCGACCGCGAGTTCACGCGTGCGCACCACCGCGCCTTTGGCCAGGTCGAGGTGGCCGACCTGTTCGCTGCCGTCCGCCAGCTGCCCGCGCGCGTGCCGGGCGCGGACGCGGCGCGCGTGGGCTTCTTCGGCTGGAGCTACGGCGGCTTCCTGGGCGCCCGCGCCGTGCTGGACACCGACACCCCCTTCGCCGCCGCGGTGGCCGTGGCGCCGGTGACCGACTGGACCCTCTACGACACCGCTTACACCGAGCGCTATCTCGGCATGCCCGACGGCGGCAAGGCCGCGGCCTACGCCAGCGCCAACCTGCCGGCGCGCGCGGCGCTGCTGAACAAACCGCTGCTGCTGGTGCACGGCACGGCGGACGACAACGTGCTGTTCGAGCACACGCTGCGTCTGGTGGAGTCCCTGCAGAACGCCGGCAAGACCTTCGACCTGCAGATCTACCCCGGCAAGGCCCACGGCATCGCCGGCCGCGCGGCGCGCCTGCACCTGTATCGGAGCATGGACGCCTTCTTCGAGCGTCACCTGGCGCCGGGCCGCTGACTCGCGATGCCCAGTCGCCGCCATCTGCTGGCCGCCGCGCTCACACTGCCGGGCGTGGCCGCGGCGGCGCGTCCGCTGGTGGTCACGCTGCGCGCGCCGGACGGTGCGACCGACCCGCGCAACGACTTCATCGGCGGCATTGCGCGGCTGGCGCTGGAGCGCACGCGCGACAGCCACGGCGCCTACACGCTGGCGCGCTCGGTGCCCATGAACAACCTGCGCGCGCTGCGCGCGGCCGCGCAGAACAGCCCGCCCAACCTGCTGCTGCCGGTGGCGCCCGACGTGGGCCGCGAGGCCGGGCTGGCGGCCGTGCCCTTTCCCATCCACCTGGGCCTGCACGGCTACCGGGTCTGCTTTGTCAACCCGGCGCGGCGCGAGCAGCTGCGCGCGGTGCGCAGCCTGGCGGACCTGCGCCCCTTCGTGCACGTGCAGGGCAAGGACTGGGCGGACGTCAGCGTGCTGCGCGCCAACGGCCTGAAGGTGGTCGAGATGACGTCCTACCCGGCCATGTTCCAGATGGTGGCGCTGGGCCGGGTCGACCTGTTCTGCCGCAGCATCCTGGAGGCCGGGCCCGAGCTGGAGCGCCACGCGGACCTGCCCAACCTGGTGCTGGACGACAGCCTGCTGCTGGCCTACGACTTGCCCGGCTATTTCCACACCCACCCGTCCAACACGGTGCTGATCGAGCGCATGAGCACGGGGCTGAAGCGCGCCTACGCGGACGGCAGCCTGCAGGCGCTGCTGCGCCGGCGGCTGCAGCCCTACGAGCGCGTGCTGCAGCTGGAGCGGCGCCGCGTCATCACGCTGGCGTCGCCGCCGGGCTGGCCCGATGCCGACGAGCCGCGGCTGACGCCGGAGCAACTGATGAAGAGCCTGCGATGAGCACCTCCCGCCTGGTCTATTCCACCGATTTCGGCCGCGCCTGCCCCGGCTGCGGCCAGCCTGCGGCGCAGTGCGCCTGCAAGGCCGTCGTGCGGCCGGCGGGCGATGGCATCGTGCGCGTGCGCCGCGAGACGGCCGGCCGCAAGGGCAAGGGCGTCACGGCTGTGCACGGCCTGCCGCTGGACGACGCCGCGCTGACCGTGCTGGCCAAGCAGCTCAAGGCCGCCTGTGGCAGCGGCGGCACGGCCAAGGACGGCGTCATCGAGATCCAGGGTGATCACCTGGACAAGGTCGTCGCCTGGCTGCAGGCGCGGCCCGAGGGCTGGACGGTGAAGCGTGCCGGGGGCTGAGCGCGCTCAGTAGCTCTGCTTGGCCCGTTCGCGGGCCATGAAGTTCGCCTGGTCGCGCTCCCGGTCGCGCTGCTGGCGGGCTTCGCGGGTCTCCCAGTCGCCGCAGCGGAAGTAGGAGCCGCCGAACAGCCAGCCCAGCACGCTGGAGTCGTCCAGCGCGCGGCCTTCGCCGCCGGTGCAGACCATGGCGGCCTTGGACTTGCCCTGCTCGGCCAGCGCGGCCTGCACCAGCATGGAGCGGGACATCAGCACCGAGGCCGGCATGGCGATTGCCAGCAGCACGCCGCCGATGACGAAGCCCCTGGTCCAGCGCGGCAGCGCGTCGGGCCGGGCCGCGGGCGCCTGGGGGCG
>DASWWC010000296.1:0-11503 GCA_036401055.1 Roseateles sp. | reverse complement strand
CGCATCTCCAAGACGATGAGTGGCGACTACCTGTGGTGGCTCAAGCAACTGAGCTATGACGCCGTGCTGCTCAGCGCTGGCGGCAACGACTTCATCGACGCGGCCCGTGACGAAGCGCCGGGCGAAGGCCTGCTGAGTGACATGCAGGGCCAGCCCCTGCCCACCAATGGCTACGCCTGCGTCCGGCAGGACGCCCTGGCTACCCTGGTCGGTGACTACCTCAATCCCAACTTCGACGCCATGTACCAGGCGCTGAGGGCCAGCGTCAAGAACGCGGACACGCCGCTGCTGCTGAACTGCTACGACACGCCGGTCGCCCGCAATGCGCCGGCCATTGCAGGCCTGGTTGGCCCCTGGCTCTGGACGGCCTACCTCAAGAACCATATACACCCTGTGCTGTGGCCGTCGCTGACGGCGGGCTTGTTCAACGACATCAAGGCCGCAGTGAGCGGCTGGCCGACGGGGCGCACGGGAGTCCAGGTGGTACCCACCACCGGCGTACTGGCCCCTGCCTCGCCTGACGCGACCGGTAGCAGCGGCGACTGGAAGAACGAGATCCATCCGAATGTCAGCGGTTGGCGCAAGCAGGCCAGGATCTGGGCCGACCTGTTGGCCTGAGACAGCGCGGCGCCCCCGGCGGCCGTCACGCCCCTGTCACGCAGCACGGCCAGCATCGTCGGCTTTGCAACGCTGCCCTGCATGAAGCTGCTGCTCGTCCTGCTGGCCCTCAGCGGCCTGACCGCCACCGCATCCGCCACCCGTGGTGTCGAGGAACCGCTGGAGCTCGGCTTTGGTGACTTCTTCGTGCAGCCCGCAGGCCCTCGCGGCCTGGAGCCGACGGCCCGGCTGCTGGCCGCCCACGGTCGCGAGGTTCGTATCGTCGGCTTCATGGTGCAGCGCGAGCACGTGCAACCGGGGCGTTTCCTGCTGACGCCGCGGCCTGTCGCCATGTCCGAGCATGCCGACGGCGAGGCCGACGACCTGCCCGCCGCCACTGTCACCGTGCTGCTGCCGGATGCCCAGCGCGCCCGTGTCGTTGCCCATCAGGCCGGGCCGCTGGCGCTGAGCGGCCGCCTCGAATACGGCCCCGCCGAGGACGAAACCGGGCGCGTGTCCTGGCTGCGGCTGCACCTGGCGCCCGGCGCGCTGGCCGCCCAGCCTGCGGCGGCGGCCGCAGCCCATTCGAATTGACCTCCTCCGAAAGACGATGAAACACCCCGTCCTGCTCCTTGCCGCCATCGCTGCCGGTTCCGCCGTCGCTGCACCCACCGTGACGCGGCTGACGCCGCCCAGCGAGCTGTTCTCCAGCAGTCGCACCGACCCCGTCATCGCCCGATTCCTGCCCGGCCAGCGCTTCGACCTGCAGGCCACCATCCGGCCCGATGCGGGGCAGAAGATCGCGGTCGCGCGCTTCGTCGTCGACGGCAAGCCGGTGGGTGCTACCGTCGCGCTGCGCGACTGCTCGGCAGGCTGCGTGAAGGGCTTGGCCGCTGAGGCGGCCATCGCCACCGTGCGCGCCGTCAGCGTTGCTACCGCGGGTCGGCACGAGTTCAGCGTCGAGGCCACACAGACCGACGGGCAGAGCGTCGTCGCCAAGGGCAACTTCGAGGTCGTGCCCTTCGCGGCCGCGATGGGCCCCAGGATCAAGAACATCATCATCCTGCTGGGCGATGGCATGGGCGCCTCCCAGCGCACCGCCGCGCGCATCGTGCACGGCTATGCGCAGGGCAAGGCCATCGAGCCGCTGGCCATGGACAGCTTCTCGGCCACGGCGCTGGTCAAGACTTCATCGCTGAACTCCATCGTCACGGACTCCTCCCCCGGCATGACGGCCTATGTCAGCGGCAACAAGAACAACAACAACGAGGAGGGCGTGTTCCCTGATGACACGGCGGACCCCTTCGACAACCCGCGTGTCGAGTACCTCTCCGAGTACCTGCATCGCACGCAGGGCAAGCAACTGGGCATCGTGACGACGGCCGACGTCTTTGACGCCACGCCAGCGGGCAACGCCGTGCACACCAGCAACCGTGGCGCCGGCACGGGCATCGTGGACCAGTTCTTTGACGACCGGTCCCACACCGGCCTGACCGTGCTGATGGGCGGCGGCCGCAAGTGGTTCCTGCCCGCTGGCACGCCCGGCTCGGCGCGCACCGACACCAACGACTACGCTTTCTCCGCCACCGACCCGCACACCGCCGAAATCGTGAAGCGTTGGGGCGTGAGCGCTGGCGCGCTGGACAAAGGCCGCAACCTCATCAACGACTTCCAGGCCGCCGGCTACAGCTATGCCGCGACGAAGAGCGACCTCGACAAGGCTGATGCAGGCAAGCCGCTGCTGGGCCTGTTTGCGTTCTCCAACATGAACGTGGCGTTGGACAAGATCAACGGCCGCCGGGGCACCGACAGGAACGGCTTGGGCGGCGCCAGCGTCGTCGAGGACTTCGGCCTGCCCGACCAGCCCATGCTGGACGAGATGGCGGCCAAGGCCATCCACGTGCTGAAGAAGTCGCCCAAGGGCTTCGTGCTGATGATCGAAGGCGCGTCCATCGACAAGCAGGCCCACAACATGGACACCGAGCGCTGGATGCTGGACACGCTGGAGTTCGACCGCGCCGTGCGCGTGGCGCAGGACTTCGCGGCAGAGCGCGGTGACACCTTGGTCATCGTCACGGCCGACCATGAATGCTCCGGCGCGGCACTGATTGGCGGCTCCATCGTGACCGATGCCAAGCTCGCGGAGCTGGCGACCAAGAAGGGTGTAGCCAACCTGCGCAACAGCGTCGTGGGCGTGTACGAGAAGGCCGGCTTCCCACACTACAAACTGGCGGCCGATGGGTACCCCGAGACCACCGACATCGACTACCGCCTGCTGGTGGGTTACGGCGCCAATGCCGACCGCTACGAGGACTGGCGGACCAAGAGGACGCCGCAGCGCGACGGCCAACAGCCGTTCGCCAGCGGGATGCCGCTGAAGTGGTACCCCGCCAATGCGGCTGAGCGCGACGACGCGCTGGGTGAGTACCAGGTGACCGGCCAGGTGCCCGGCGAGCAGGCGGTGCACACAGCAACCGACGTGCCGCTGTCGGCCTACGGCCCCGGCGCACTGGCCTTCACCGGCGTCATCGACAACACCGATGTGTTCTTCAAGCTGGCGCAGGCCGCAGTGAAGGGCGTCGTGGCGCCGGCCGATTCCAGCGGTGCGAAGAAGCCGCCCAAGCCCCGGCGCTGAAGCGCGGTCGCGGCCGGCGGGCTGACCTTCGGCACGGGTGCGGCCGAGATGGATACTGGCCCGCCTCGAACAGGAGACTGCACCCATGAAGATTTGGCTCACCGCGACCTTTGCTGCCGCCGTTGCCACCGGCGCCCACGCCCAGGCGGCCGACCCACTGAAGGCCGCCGTCGCGGCCGAGCACCGCAGTGTCGGGAACGTGGCGCGCGACCCGGCGCGCCATCCCTATGAAACGCTGAGCTTCTTTGGCATCAAGCCCACCGACACCGTCGTCGAACTGTCTCCCGGCGGTGGTTGGTACACCGAGATCCTTGCGCCCTACCTGCGCGAGCGTGGACAGCTCTACGCCGCGGACGGCGGCAGCGCCCGCTTCAAGGCCAAGATGGAGTCTCTGGGCGTCTACGGCAAGGTCACCATCACCAGCTTCAACCCTGGCAAGGGGCAGTTCGACATCGCCCCGCCCGGCAGCGCCGACATGGTGCTGACCTTCCGAAACGTGCACAACTGGATGAACGGCGGCACGGCCCAGGCCGTCTTCGACGCGGCCTTCAAGGCTCTGAAGCCGGGCGGCATGCTGGGTGTCGAGGAGCACCGCCTGCCGGCCTCGCGCACGCAGGATCCCAAGGCCGGTTCGGGCTATGTGCAAGAGGCCGTCGTCATCAAGTTCGCCGAGAACGCAGGCTTCAAGCTGGCGGGCCGCAGCGAGGTCAACGCCAACCCCAAGGACACGGCTGACCACCCGGATGGCGTCTGGACGTTGCCGCCGACCTATGCGCTCAAGGACAAGGACCGAGCAAAGTACCAGGCCATCGGCGAGAGCGACCGTATGACGCTCAAGTTCGTGAAGCCTTGACGGTCTGGCGCGCATGATCCATGCCGTCGTCGGCTACGGCCGCCTGGCGCGCGCGCTGGTGCCGGCGCTGCAGGCCGCAGGCGAGGAGGTCGTCGTCGGGCGGCGCTCGCCTGGCGTGGGCGAACTGCTGCCTGGCGACGCAACCCGCGCGGCCGACTGGGTCTGGCTGACGGTGCCTGATGACCACATCGCGGCGACCGCCACGACGCTGCCCTGGCGTGCCGGCCAGCTCGCGCTGCACTGCAGCGGCGCGACGTCGCTGGCAGCGCTGGCGCCGGCCCCCGTCGCTGCCGGTTTTCATCCGCTGAAGTTGCTGGCCGGCGATGCCGACCTGGCGGGAGCGTACGTGGGCATCGAAGCCGACGATGTGTACCGGCCGGCGCTGCAGGCGCTTGCCCGGGCATTGGGCTTGGTGCCGCTGGCGCTGCCCTCGCCCATGGCGGCCCAGGCGCGGGCGGCCTATCACGCGGCGGCCAACCTTGCCGCCAGCGGCGTTTTGGCCGTGTTGGCCGACGCCCAGGCCCTGTGGGCCGCCGCCGGCCTGGCGCCCACTGATGCCCTGCCTGCCCTGGCGCCGCTGAGCCATGGGGCGCTGGACACGGCGTTGGCGCGTGGACTTGCCGGCGCCGTTTCCGGCCCCATTGCACGCGGCGATGTCGCCGTGCTGACGCGCCATCTGCACGCATTGGCCGATGCCGGCCTGGATGCCGACCTGCTGCTGGCGCTGGCCCGGCGACAGCTCGTGCTGGCGGAGGCCGCTGGCCGTCTGGACGCGGCACAGATCGCCGCGCTGCGGGCCTGCCTGGTGGCCTGATGAACGCGTCGGCAGCTGGCAGCGTGACAAAGGCCGCGTTCGGCCCGGTTTGCGAAGCTGATTGAATGGGGACGGACTTCTAAACTTCCCAAATCCGTCGCCGGTGGCGGGAGCACCCAGGGAGTTCAGATGTCCGACGCATCCATTCAAGCCATGATCCGGGCCGATGCCGCCCAGATCCTGCACAGCGTCGTCGACGAGCTGCCTGATGCCCGGGAGCGTCTGGCTTACGTGCGCAGCATGACAGAGCAGGCGGCCACCAAGGTGCTCAACCTCGTCGAGGCTGCTCAGGCGGATGCCGAGGCCGTGCGCAAGAAGGGCCGCGAGCTGTCCGATGCGCTGAACCGCTTGGCCCTGTCCACCAACATCAGCACCGACCGCGCACGCGCGCTGATGAAGTTGTGCGCTGCCTATGCGGCCGATGCCGCCAGCTTTGCGTCGCGTGAGAAGTCGCTGCACACCGAGATCATGATGTCGCAGGACTTCCAGGATCTCTCCGGCCAGGTCATCAACAAGGTCAGCAGAATGCTGGAGCGCGCGGAGCCGGCGCTTAACGACCTGATCGAGTCCCTGCCCGCGCCCGTCCCCGCGGACAACGCCTCCACCGAACTCCACGGCGTGCAGACGCCTGACAAGGCGCTCAAGCAAGACGACGTGGATGATCTGCTGGCTTCGTTGGGGTTCTGACGGGCTGGCGGCCTATGTCCAGGATGCCGGATCGAGGCGGTAATAGCCGCTCAGTTCGGCGTAAAGCTCCGGATGGCCGGCAGCCAGCTCGACGGGGCGCTCGAAGAACAGTTCGCTGACCACCGCGAAGAATTCGGCGGGGTCTGTGGCCGCATAGGCATCAATCAAACCCGGCTCACCGCCGCTCGTCAGCCGCCAGCGCAGCGCGTCGAACTCGTTCTGCATCACCGTCGACCAGCGCCGGTAGGCCTCTGCCGTCGGCAGCGCGGGCGCGCCGTTGGCAGGGCCACCGGCCTGGTCCAACTGGTGGGCGAACTCGTGAATGACGACGTTGTGCCCGTCGCCAGGCGTGGCCGCGCCCCGCTTCACCTCGTCCCAGGCGAGCAGCACCTGGCCCTGGCTCCAGCTCTCGCCAGCAAGCACGCGACGCTGGTCCGACAGCACGCCGCCGGATTCCGTTACCGGCCGGTCGACGACGAAGGCGCTCGGGTAGACCAGCACCTGGCGCAGTTCCGGGTAGACGCCGCGCGCCGCGCCCAGCAGTGGCAGGCAGGCCAGCGCCGCGATGGTCACGCGGACCTCGTCCGTCACGCGCAGGCCGCGGCAGCCAAGAATGGGCTTTTCGGCCAGGAAGATTTGCATCAACCCCTTGAGCCGCAGTTGCTGGCGCGCCGGCAGCCGGGCGACCAGCGGCACATGCCGACGCAGCAGGCGGCGCCAGGCGGCCGGGAAGGGGCGGCTGGCGACGCGCTCGCGTCGCCGCCTCACCCACACCGGCCACAGTGCGATACCGGCGGCGGCTAGCAGGACGAGGCAGAAGCAGATGAGCAGGGCCATGGCAGATCAGCTGGGTGCGCGCGCCGGCTTTGCAAGTCCCGGGGTAGGCTGCGGGCCATGCGTACTTTCCCACTTGCGGCCTGGCAGGTGCTGTTGGGCGGCATCTGCGCGCTGGTGCTGACGATAGGCCTGGCTCGCTTCGCCTACACGCCGCTGCTGCCGCAGATGCAGGCGCAGGCGGGCCTGGGCCTGGCCGACGGCGGGCTGCTGGCGGCAATCAACTACGCCGGCTATATGAGCGGAGCGCTGCTGGCGGCCTGGATCGAGAACCCGCGCTGGCGCCACCGCCTGTACAGCTGGGGGTTGCCCATGGCCCTTCTCGTCACGGCGCTCATGGGCTGGAGTTCGTCCTTCGGCGCGTGGGCCGTGTCCCGCTATGTCGGGGGCTTGTGCGGTGCCGCCGGCATGCTTCTGGGTTCGGGCCTGGTGCAGGGCTGGCTGATGCGTTCAGGGCGCCGGCCCGAGCTGGGCATCTACTTTATTGGCCTCGGGCTGGGCATCGTCGTGTCGGCCCTGGGTGCGATGGGCATGGCGCGGCTGGACCTGGGCTGGGCCGCGCAATGGGAAGGCTTTGCGCTGCTGGGCCTGTTATTCCTGATTCCAGCCTGGTGGTGGCGCCCGCCGGTGCCGCCGCCGCCCGTCAAGGCGTCGGCCGGCCAGAACCCGAGTCGGCGCTGGATGGCGCTGATGGTCGCGGCCTATTTCTGCGCTGGGTGGGGCTTCGTCATCAACGCGACCTTCACCGTCGCCATTGTCGAGAAGCAGCCGCTGCTGGCGGGGCAGGGCCCGTGGGCCTGGCTGCTCGTCGGTCTGGCGGCCACGCCGGCAGTGTTCGTGTGGGATCGCATCGCGCGGCGCACAGGCGATGTCGGTGCGCTGCTGATCGCCTTCGGCGCGCAGATCGTCGGTGTGCTGCTGCCGGTGCTGGCCGGAGGGCTGGTGGCGGCGCTGGCCGGTGCCCTGCTGTACGGCGCAACCTTCATCGGCATCGTCAGCCTGACGCTGGCTCTGGTCGGCCGGCGCTCGCCCGCCAACCCCGGTAAAGCGATGGCACGGCTCACGCTGAGCTATGGCGTCGCGCAGATCAGCGCGCCTGCGCTCACCGGCCGTATGGTGGAGGCCAGCGGCAGCTTCGACGCAGCGCTGTGGCTGACGGCCGCAGTGCTGGCGGCTGGCATGGTGGCGCTGGTCGCCGTGTTGCGAGAGTCGCGCTGAGCCAGCTCCTCTGCCGCCGCGTGTGGCAGCGTCGGCCCGACGGGTGTCAATGGAGGCCGCGTCGGCGCATTCGCTTCCCTTGTGCAGCACGCGGCGGCATTCCAGCTTGGAGACCACCTGCTCCTTGTGGGCTCAGATCACGTCTTGGTCCGGCGCCACGGCGAGCTGCTCATTGCCGCAGGGGGCGGTGGCACGCTCGACCAACGCTGCGGCCCGGCGGAGAGACAGGTCCCGGTGGGACGATCAGCCCTGAGGCGCCGCAAGATACTGCGAGTCCGAACACCTGCCACCATCGAAATGAGACGACTGCTGTTTCTCTTCACCGCCCTTGTTCTGACGCAGGCCGCGGCGCACGCGCAGTCCGTCGCCCGGCCCTTCGACGCCGAGGCCGCGAACAGCCTGCAACGCCTTGTCGAACCCGAGATTTCGCCCGACGGGCGTTGGGTGGTCTATGCCCTGCGGGTGGCTGACCTGGCCAAGGACAAGTACCAGACCGACCTGTGGCTGGCGCCGACGACCGCGGGCGGCACGCCGCGGCGGCTGACCTTCAGTGGCGACATCGGCGGCAAGCCGCGTTGGATCGGCCCGGAGGGGGCGGCCATTGTTTTCCTCGCTGCGCGCGGCAGCGACGATGACAAGAAGAAGGGTGCGCAGCTGTGGCGCCTGGCGCTCGCCGGCGGTGAAGCCGAGCCGCTGACCGACCTCAGGGGTGGCGTCGAGGACTATGCCGTCTCGCCTGATGGCGGCCGGGCGGTCCTCGTCGTTCAGGAGGAGGCGCCGGACCCCGAGAAGCTCGCGGGCTGGCGGCGCAAGACGCCGCTGCCCATCGTCATAGACGGCTTCCGTTTCAAGCAGGACCGCGAGGGGTATCTCGATGGTCGGCGCAAGCACCTGCAGCTGCTGGACCTGACCAGCCGAAGGCTCGAGGCGCTGACGCAGGGCGAGTTCGACGAAGTCGCGCCCGCCTGGAGTCCGGACGGGCGCCAACTCGCCTTCCTCAGCAGGCGATCGCCGGAGCGCGACCGCACCGAGGCGACCGGCCTCTTTGTCATGCCCGTCGAGGCAGGTGCGGCAGCGCAGGCCCTGGCGACGCTGACGACGGACAACGATGCCCGCCCTGCGTGGAGTCCCGACGGCCGCTTCATTGCGCTGCCGATCGGGGACGAGACGAAGTGGGGCGCCTACCAGCAATGGCGTCCCGGCCTCTTCGACGCCGGCAGCGGCGCGGTGCGTATGCTGGGCGGGGAGCTGGATCGCGGCTGGCAGCCGCAGTTGACATGGGCCGCGGACGGCACAGCCCTGATCGGTGTCGTCGACGATGACCGCCAGAGCCGGCTCACCCGCGTCACGGTGGTGGACGGCCAGATCCAGCGGCTCAGCGGCCCGGGTTCGGCGAGTCACGCCAGCGTGGCGAGAGACGGCCGCGTCGCCTTTCTGGCGAGCGCCTGGCAGCAGCCCGCCGAACTGCAGGTACTGGACGCTGCCGGCCCACGGCCGGTGACGGCTCATCACGAAGGATGGCGCCGCGGCGTGGCCTTGTCACGCCTGCGAGAGTTCGCGACGAAAAGCGCCGACGGCACCGAGGTGCGCGGGCTGCTGGCGCTGCCGCCCGATGCCGGGGTGCCGCTGCCGACCGTGCTGCTCATTCACGGTGGTCCGAACAGCCAGGACGCGCTGGAACTCTCCACCCGCAGCGCGCTGCGCGAGCGCCTGGTGGCGGCCGGCTACGCGGTGCTGCTGGTCAATTACCGTGGCAGCAGCGGTCGCGGCAAGGCGTTCCAGCGCGCGATTTTTGCGGACTGGGGCCGGTTGGAGGTGCAGGACCTGCACGCTGCCGTCGATTGGGCGGTGAAGCAGGGCGTTGCCGACCCGTCGCGCCTGGGTGTGGGCGGATGGAGTTACGGCGGCATCCTGACCAATGCGCTGATCGCCGCCGACACGCGCTTCAAGGCGGCCGTCAGCGGCGCCGGCAGCGCCAACCAGCTCAGCATGTTCGGCACCGACCAGTACGCAGTGCAGTATGAGCGCGAGATGGGACCGCCCTGGGCGCAGCGCGAGCGCTGGCTCAAGGTGTCCGCTCCCTTCTTCAGGGCCGACCGCATCCGGACGCCGACGCTCTTCCTCGGCGGAGAGAAAGACTTCAACGTGCCGATCTCGGGCAGCGAGCAGATGTACCTCGCCTTGAAGATGCTGGGTGTGCCGACCCAGCTCGTCATCTACCCGGGGCAGTTTCATGGCCTGTCACTGCCCAGCTACCAGCGCGATTGGGAAGCACGCTTCATCACGTGGATGGACCGCCACCTGAAGCCGCGGACACAGTTCGCCACGAAGTAACTCTGTGTGAGTCCGTCATCCGGACGGCGTGGCGAAGGGTTAGAGGCGGGCGGCCGCGCTTTCTGCGGCCTGGAGTTGCCCCATGAAACGACTGGCCCTGGCCCTCACGCTGATCACTTCCGCGGCCCTGCTGTCGGGCTGCATCGTCGTGCCGCCCCGCCACGGTGGCTACTACCATGACCGCCACTACCAGGGGGACGGTCGCTACCAAGGCGACGGTCGTTATCAGGGCGGGCCGTACTACGGCCAGCAAGGGCCGCGGCGATGAAGCGCGCCGGCCTGACCCTCGCACTGGCATTGGCGGCCCTGCTGTCGGCATGCGTGGTGGTCCCTGCCCACCGCGCGGGCTATTACGGCGGCGGCTATGGCGACGGGTCCGAGGTCATCGTGGATGCACCACCGCCGGCGCCCTACGCCGAGGTCGTGCCTGTCATGCCCTACCCGGGCGCAGTTTGGATCGGTGGTTACTGGGGCTGGCGCGGCGGGCGTCACCAATGGGTGCCGGGCTACTACGAGCGCCCGCGCCCCGGCTATCGCTATGAGCCCAACCGCTGGGAGAACCGCGGCGGGCGCTGGCATCTGCGCATCGGTGGTTGGTTCCGCTTGTGATCAGACGCGCTCGATGACGGTAGCGATGCCCATGCCGCCGCCCACGCACAGGGTCACGGCGCCGGTCTGAAGGTCGCGCCGCTCCAGCTCGTCGAGCAGGGTGCCCAGCAGCATCGCGCCGGTCGCCCCCAGCGGATGGCCCATCGCGATGGCGCCACCGTTCACGTTGACGCGGTCCGGGTCCAGGCCGAGGTCGCGCGCCGTTTTCATGGGCACGGCGGCGAAGGCTTCGTTGATCTCCCAGAGGTCGATGTCGCTCGGTTCCATGCCAGCCTGCTTGAGTGCCTTCAGGCAGGCCGGAGTCGTGCCCGTCAGCATGAGGGTGGGCTCGCTGCCTGTCACCGCCGCGGCGCGGATGCGGGCGCGGGGCCTGAGCCCGGCTGCTTCGCCACCAGCCTTTGAACCCACCAGTACCAGCGCCGCGCCGTCGACGATGCCCGATGAGTTGCCGGCGTGGTGGCGGTGCGCGATCGTCTGTACCTGCGGATACTTGCGCAAGGCCAGGGCGTCGAACTTGGTACCCAGCTTGACGAAACTCGGGTGCAGCGCGGCCAGGGTGTCGGGCGTTGTCTGCGGGCGTATGGTCTCGTCCTCGGCCAGCAGCAGCGTGCCCGCGCCGTCGTGCACCGGCACGACGGCGCGGCGGAAGTGGCCGGCCGCGCGTGCCGCGGCGGCGCGCCGGTGCGATTGGGCGGCATAGGCATCCAGCGCCTCGCGTGAAAAATCCTCCAGCGTCGCGATCAGGTCGGCGCTGATGCCCTGGGGCACGAAGCCGACGGCGTCGATGACGCGCTCGTCCAGCAGCCAGGCGCCCCCGTCGCTGCCCATGGGCACGCGGCTCATGCTCTCCACGCCGCCAGCCACCACCAGCCGCTCGAAGCCGCTGGCCACCTTGGCCGCCGCGAGGTTGACGCTCTCCAGT
>DASWWC010000295.1:0-11188 GCA_036401055.1 Roseateles sp. | reverse complement strand
CGCCGCGCCGGCCGAGCCCGCCGCACCGGTCGCGCAACAAGCCGCCGCGCCACAGGTCAAGGCCGCGCCGGCCCAGCAGCTGAAGCTGCCCGTCAATGCCAAACACGTGGCCGTCATCGACGACGCCACCGGCGAGGTGCTGATGGCGCGCAATGCCGACGCCGTCGTGCCCATCGCGTCGCTGACCAAGCTGCTGACCGCGATGGTGGTGCTGGATGCCAAGCTGGACCCCAAGGAGCAGCTGCGCATCACCGGCGAGGACGTGGACACGCTCAAGCACAGCCGCTCGCGGGTGCGCGTGGGCACGCAGATGACGCGCCAGACGGCGCTGGAGATGGCGCTGCTGGTGTCCGAGAACCGCGCCGCCTCGGCGCTGGCCCGCAGCTTCCCCGGCGGCGAGGCCGGCTTCGTGAAGGCCGTCAACGCCAAGGTGCGCGCGCTGGGCCTGACGCAGACTCGCATCGCCGAGGCCACCGGGCTGTCGCCCGACAACACGTCCACGGCCAAGGAGATGGCCGTCATCACGGCAGCGGCGGCGCGCTATCGCGAGATTGAGCGCATCACCAGCGCGAAGAAGTCCAAGGCCACGGTGGACGGCCGCCCGCGCGAACTGCGCAACACCAACCGGCTGGTGGGCAGCAAGGGCTGGAACATCCGCGTCTCCAAGACCGGCTACACCGAGGAAGCCGGCCGCTGCCTGGCCATGCGCATCCTGAACGGCAAGCGCCCCATCACCGTCGTGCTGCTGGACGCCGACGGCTCGGCCCAGCGGCTGCGCGACGCCGCGCTGATCCGCAAGTCGCTGGCCCGCCAGCAGCCCTGAGGACCCTCTCATGCAAAGACGCCATCTGCTCGCGGCTACCGCCGCGGGCCTCGCCCTGCCCGCGGCGGCCATGGAGTTCGCAGCACCGCGCCCGCCCGCCGCGATGCGGCTGAACACGGACCGCGTCATCGACATCACGGTGGGCCTGCGCCCCTTCCGCGCCCGCGGCCCGCGCATCGAAGCGCAGCGGCTGCACGGCAGGACAGTGGTCCACCACTACGGCCACGGCGGCAGCGGCTGGTCGCTGAGCTGGGGCTCTGCGCAACGCGCGCTGGCGCTGGTGCAGGCGTCGGGCCTGAAACCCGGACAGCCGCTGGCCGTCGTCGGTGCCGGCGCGATCGGCCTGACGACGGCGCGCTCGGCCCAGCAGGCGGGCTACCGCGTCACCCTCTACGCCAAGGACCGGCCGCCGCGCGTGCATTCGTCGGCGGCCACCGGGCTGTGGACGCCGGAGTCGCGCATCGTCACGGCCGAGCACGCCAGCGAGGCCTGGATGACCGACTGGGAGGCCATGGCGCGCGACGCATTCAAGGTGCACCAGAGCTACTTGGGCCTGCCGTCGGGGCCGGTCGAATGGCATGACGGCTATGTCGTCGGCGACGAGAGCTTCGACCGCCCCGTGCCCAATCCCTACGAAGGCGAGCCCGACTACCCCGAGCTGGCCTCGCGCGTGGCCGACCTGCGCCCGCGCGGGCTGACGCTGGCCGCCGGCGAGCATCCCTTCCGCGTGCCGCATGCGCGCCGCTTCACGCAGCTGGTGTTCAACATCCCGGCCTACCAGCGCCTGCTGCTGGACGACTTCGCGCGCGAAAGCGGCCAATTGGTCAGGCGCGAGCTGCGCACGGTGCGCGACTTCGCCCGGCTGCCGGAGACGGTGGTCGTCAACTGCACGGGCGACGGCGCGCGCACCTTGCTGCGCGACACCAGCCTCACGCCCGTGCGTGGCCAGACGGCCCACCTGATCCCGCAGCCCGAGGTGGACTACGCGCTGATCTACCGCGGCCACGGAATCGTCGCGCTGCCGCGGCGCGACGGCCTGCTGATCGCGACCATGGGCCGCGGCGACTTCGGCAGCGACGACCTGCGCCCCGACCGCGCGCAGGCCGAGGACGCCGTGCGACGCCTGGCCGGGCTGCTCTAGAAGGTCTCCCAGTCGCCTTCAGACGCGCTGGGCGCAGGCGCCGCAGACTTGGGCGGCGCGACCGGTGCGGGCTGCGGCGTCGCCACCGCCTTCACGGCCGGCTTGGACAGGGGTTTCGCGGCCGGCGGCCTGGACGACGCGGCCGGCTTGGGCGCCGGTCTTGGCGCCGGCTTAGGCGCGCTGCGCACGGGCGCCGCCGCGCTGCCATCTACGCGGAAGGCCGCCACCGCCTCGTTCAGCCTGCTGCTTTGCTGGCGCATGCTCTCGGCCGCCGCGGCGGTCTGCTCGACGAGCGCGGCGTTCTGCTGCGTGGCCTGGTCCAGCTGGCTGACGGCGGCGTTGATCTGGCCCACGCCCTCGCTCTGCTCGCGGCTGGACACGGTGATCTCGCCCACCAGGTCGGTCACCTTGCGCACCTCGTTGACCATTTGCACTATGGTGTCGCGCGCCGACAGCACCTGGGCGCTGCCACTCTCGACCTTGGTGACGCTGTCGCCGATGAGGCTCTTGATCTCCTTGGCCGCCTCGGCGCTGCGCTGGGCCAGCAGCCGCACCTCGCCGGCCACGACCGCGAAGCCGCGGCCCTGCTCACCGGCGCGGGCCGCCTCGACCGCGGCGTTCAGCGCCAGGATGTTGGTCTGGAAGGCGATGCCGTCGATGGTGCCGATGATGTCGGAGATCTTGCGGCTGGACTGGGAGATCGCGTCCATCGTGGACACCACCTCGCCCACCGCCTCGCCGCCAGCCCTAGCCGTCTCCGACGCGTGGTTGGCCAGTTGGTCGGCCTGGCGGGCGTTGTCGGCATTGGCCTTGATCTGCGCCGCCATCTGCTCGACCGACGCGGCCGTCTCCTCCAGGCTGGAAGCCTGGCTCTCCGTGCGTGCCGACAGGTCGGCATTGCCCTGGGCGATCTCGGCCGACGCGACGTTGATCTGCTCGCAGCCCTGGCGCACGCCGGACACCATGCGCGCAAGGTTCTGCGTCATGTCGTCCAGGCTGGAGAGCAGTTGGCCCAGCTCGTCGCCCGAGCTGGCATGCAGGCGCTGCGTGAGATCGCCGCCGGCCACGGCCTTGACGGCTTCCGACGCGCGCGCCAGCGGGGCCGTGATGGAGCGCGTGATGGACAGCGCCGCGAAGACGCCCAGGATCAACGCTGCGATCGAAGCGACGCCGAAGATCGTCAGCACGCGCCGGTAGGCGGCCTCCGCCGAACTCGTCGCCTGCGCGGCCAGCTTCTCGTTGTATGTCCACCAGTTGTCGACCGCATCGCGCAACGGCAGAAAGACGGTGCTCACGGCCCCCAGCGACATCTCCCGGGCCGCCGTCGCCTGCGTGGGGTCGGCACCGCTCTCGTCAGAGGCCTTCAACACCTTGTCCTGATGCGCCAGGTAGGCGGCCAGTCCTTCAACGACCTTTTTCAGCAGCGCACGGTCTTCCTCGTCGGCAACCAGCGCCTCGTAGTCCTTGAGCCCCTTGCTGAGCTCTGCGCGCGCCTGGGCGATGCGCGCCGACGACGTCTTCTTCTCCTTGTCGTCCTCGGCCATGATGTGCTGCAGCTCCAGCCGCCGCGCATCGCCGATGGCGCCATCGATCCGATGGATGAGCCGCAGTGACGGCAGGACGTTGTCGGGGTAGAACTCCGCGTAATAGTTGATGGACTTGGTCATCAGGGCGCCCATGCCGGCCATCGCGAGCATCAGCGTCAGCAGGACGACGAATGCCAGGCCGAGTCGCGTTCCCACGCGCAGGTTCTTGATGAAGTCCACACCCGTCTCCTTGTTGTTGCTGCCGGAGACTTTGCCCCTTTCATCGGGGCCAGGCAATGCGCAGACGGCGCGCTGTTAGCTTTCCGAAGCCTCCGACTCGCCCAGCAGCGTGGCCAGCAGCACGGCCGAGCCCAGCGGCATCATCAGGATGCCCAGGAACCAGGGCCAGAACGGCCGGCCCGTGCGGCGCACCAGCTGCATCATGAACACGCAGTGCATCGCAAAAGCCACCACCACGCCCAGAGCGGCCAGCGTGATCTTGGCAGGCGAAGGGTCGGGCTGCTGTCCACCATTGATCAGCAGCCACAGGCACAGGCCCGCGGCCAGCAGCGTGATGACCCCGTACTCGATACCGCCCTTCAAATCGGCTCTCATTCAGCTCTCCTCGATCAACTTCTTCAGCGGCGCCGGCAGCGCATAGCCGGCGAGTTTCTCCCGGGCAACCCAGGTGCCGCCAGGGGTCGTGCCCTGGGAACCATCGCCGCGCAGCGTGTGCAGCACCCAGTCGAAGTGCGTCAGCGCATGCTCGATGCGCGGCAGCGGCTCCAGCCGCGCGCCCGGCAGCGCCGCCTGCGCGGCGGCCTCGTCGTCGAACATCGGCAAGGTCCACAAGCCGGCCCAGACGCCCGTGGCGGGGCGCTGCTGCAGCAAGACCTGCCCCTGGCGCTCCACCCAAAGCCACCAGTTCTCGCGCCGGCCGCGCTTGAGCTTGCGGGTCTTGACCGGGTAGCGCGTCGGCTCGCCCTGGGCCTGGCCGCGGCACAGCGGCTGCACGGGGCAGATCAGGCAGTCGGGTGAGCGCGCCGTGCAGACACCCGAGCCCAGGTCCATCAGGCCCTGGGTGTAGCGGTCCACGTCGGCATCGGGCAGCAGCGCTGTGGCGTGGTCCCAGAGGCGCTTCTCGGCGACGCTGCTGGCCAGGTCGCCGTCGAAGGCCAGCACCCGGCCCAGCACGCGTTTCACGTTGCCATCAAGGATGGCCACGCGCTCGCCGAAGCAGAAGGCCGCGATGGCCGCCGCGGTGGAGCGGCCGATGCCGGGCAGCGTTTGCAGCTGCGCCGCGCTGCCGGGGAACTCGCCGCCGTGCAACCGGGCCACCGTCTGCGCGCAGGCATGCAGGTTGCGCGCCCGGCTGTAGTAGCCCAGCCCCGCCCACTGCGCCAGCACCTCGTCCAGCGTCGCGGCGGCCAGGTCGGTCACGCGCGGCCAGCGCGCCAGGAAACGTTCGTAATAGCCCAGAACGGTCGTCACCTGGGTCTGCTGCAGCATGACCTCGGACAGCCACACGCGGTAGGGGTCGCGCGTGTTCTGCCAGGGCAGGCTGTTGCGGCCGTGCCGGCGCTGCCAGGCGACGACGGTCTTGCCGAAATCCTCGATCAACGCTTCTGACATTGCGGGCAGAAAAAAGTGGAGCGCTGGCCCTGCACGATGCGCTTGACGGCCGTGCCGCAGCGCCGGCAATCCTCGCCCTCGCGGCCGTAGACCTGGGCCTGCATCTGGAAGCTGCCGGCCACGCCGTGGGCATCGCGGAAGTCGCGCAGCGTCGTGCCGCCGGCCTCCAGCGCCTGGCCCAGCACCTGGCGCACGGCGGCTGCCAGCCTGTCGGCGCGCGGGCGGCTCAGCTTGCCCGCGGCCAGGCGCGGGTCGATGCCGGCCATGAACAGCGCCTCGCAGGCGTAGATGTTGCCGGCGCCCACGACGATGTCGCCCGCCAGCAGCGCCTGCTTGATGGCCACGCGCCGGCCGCTCAGCGCCGCATGCAGGTGCGGGCCGTCGAAGCGATCGTCGAAGGGCTCCAGGCCCAGACCGGCCAGCAGCGTGGCGACCGGCTCGGCATCCAGCGCCGCGCCCCACACGACGGCGCCGAAGCGGCGCGGGTCGGTCAGGCGCAGCAGGCCGCGGTCGGTGTGCAGGTCGAAATGGTCGTGCGGCCCGGCCGCCGGGGTGGTGTCCAGGAAGGCCAGCGAGCCCGACATGCCCAGGTGCATGAGCAGCCCGCCGCCCGAGGGGGGTAGGGCGACTTGGGACGGCCCGGCCTCGCCCTGCAGCGGGAGCCACAAATATTTACCCCTTCTTTGCACGTCGCCCACGCGGGCGCCCAGCAGGGTTTCGGGGTCCACACCCAGAGGCCAGCGCAGCGGTTTTCCCAGGCGCAGACCGGTCACCCGGGCTCCCTGGATGGCGTTCGCAAAGCTGCGGCGCGTGACTTCGACTTCGGGCAACTCGGGCATGGGACGGAAATCATAATCAGCGCCTGCTCCCGGAGTTGCCCCGCATGCCCTTTCCCGTCCGCCGCATCGCCTGTGCCGTCGCCCTGTTGCTGGGCCTGCAAGCCCAGGCCCAGGAGGTGCCCGCCGCGCCCATCGACAACTCGGCGATGGACGCGCCGCTGTTCTACCAACTGCTGATCGGCGAGCTGGAGCTGAACAACGGCCAGGCCGGCGTGGCCTTCCAGGTGCTGCTGGACGCCGCGCGGCGCACCGGCGACGAAGCGCTGTTCAAGCGCGTCATCGGCATCGCGCTGAAGGAGCGCGCCGGCGACCAGGCGCTGCTGGCCGCCCGCGCCTGGGCCGACACGGTGCCGGCCTCGACCGAGGCCCATCAGAGCGTCGTGCAGCTGCTGGCACTGCTGAACAAGCCCGCCGAGGTGCCCCAGCCGCTGGCCGCGCTGCTGCGCGTGGCGCCGGCCGTGCAGCGGCCCGGCCTCATCGTCTCGCTGACGCGGCTGTTTCAACGCGCGCCCGACCCCAAGGCCGTGCTGCAGGCCCTGTCGCCGGTGCTGCAGGCGCAGACCGGCACCCTCAAGCCCGCCGCCCTCTACACCGAGGCCAGGCTGGCCCTCAACGCCGGCGAGAACGCCCGCGCGCTGGCACTGACCCGCGAGCTGAGCCAGGCCCTGCCCGACGGCGACGACGCGATGCAGCTGGCCGTGGACCTGCTGCCCGCCGAGCCGCAGGCGGAAGGCCTGATCGTCGAACGCCTGACGCGCAAGCCCGACCAGCACGCGTTGCGCCAGGCCTATGCCCGAGCGCTGGTGAAGGCGCAGCGCCCCGCCGACGCGGCGCGCGAGTTCCGCACGCTGACCGAGGTGACGCCGGACAACGCCGGGGCCTGGCTGGCGCTGGGCGCCATCGAGCTGGACCTCAAGCACCCGGCCGCCGCCGAGACCGCGCTGCGCGAGGGCCTGAAGCAGCTGGACACCCCGGCCGCAGGCACGGATGCCGAGGTCCGCGCGCGCGCCGAGGGCCGCCAGAGCGCCTGGCTGCTGTTGTCGCAGGCCGCCGAGCAGCGCGGCGACCTGAAGGCCGCCGAGGCCGCGCTGCAGAAGGTCGACGGCGACAGCGCCGGCCTGAGATACCGCCGCGCCAGCCTGCTGGCCCGTCAGGGCAAGCTGGCCGAGGGCCGCAAGCTGCTGCAGCCCGCTGCCGGCGCCAGCGACGACGACACGCGCGCCGCGCTGCTGGCGCAAGCCCAGCTGCAGCGGGAGCACAACGACTACAAGGGCGCCTTCGCGACGCTGCAGTCCGCCACCGAGCGCTTCAAGGACGACACCGACCTGATCTACGAGCAGGCCATGGCCAGCGAGAAGCTGGGCCGCTTCGACGAGATGGAGGCCTTGCTGCGCCGGGTCATTGCCATCAAGCCCGAGCACCACCACGCCTACAACGCGCTGGGCTATTCGTTCGCCGATCGCAACGTGCGCCTACCCGAGGCCAAGCAGCTGATCGAGCAGGCGCTGAAGCTGGCGCCGGGCGAGCCCTTCATCATCGACAGCCTGGGCTGGGTCGAGTTCCGCCTGGGCAACCTGCCCGAGGCCGCCCGGCTGCTGCGCCAGGCCCATGCCGGCCGACCCGACCCCGAGATCTCCGCCCACCTGGGCGAGGTGCTGTGGCTCAGCGGCGCGCAGGACGAGGCACGTCGCGTGTTCGCTGAGGGCCTGAAGCGCGAGCCCGACAACGAGGCGCTGCGCGAGACCGTGCAACGCCTGAAGGTCCAGCCTTGAGGGCCGCCGTTCTTGCGTTGGCGCTGGCCCTGGCGGGCTGCGCGCAGTTGCCGCGCGAGGCCGTACCGGCCGCCGCCGGCGAGTCCCGCCTCAGCGGCCGCATCAGCGTGACCGTGGCCGGCGACGCCCACAAGCGCGGCACCGGCGGCGCGGCCAGCTTCGAGCTGTTCGGCGGGCCGCAGGCCGGCCGGCTGGAGCTGACCTCGCCGCTGGGCTCGCTGGTGGCCCGCGCGAGCTGGCAGCCCGGCATCGTCACGCTGCGCACGCCGGACGACGAGCGCCGCTTCGACGACCTCGACGCGCTGACCCGCGAGCTGCTGGGCGAGGCCGTGCCCGTCGCCGCGCTGTTCGACTGGCTGCAGGCGCGGCCCTGGGCCGCAGCGCCGCACCAGAAGACGGCCACCGGCTTCGAGCAGCTGGGCTGGCGCATCGAGCCCAGGCTGCCGGCGCTGGTCGCCACGCGGCTGGCCGACCCGGTCGTCACGCTGCGCGCCAAACTGGATGGGGGCGATGAAGGCACTCCATGACCTGGCCGCCCCGGCCAAGCTGAACCTGTTCCTGCACGTGGTCGGCAAGCGCGCCGACGGCTACCACCTGCTGCAGTCCGTCTTCGTGCTGATCGACTGGGCCGACACGCTGCACATCGAGCTGCGCAGCGACGGCCGATTGCAGCGCCACGACGTGCTGGGTGGCAGTCATGCCGAATTGCCCGCCGACGACCTGTGCCTGCGCGCCGCGCGGCTGCTGCAGGCCGAGACCGGCTGCGCGCTGGGCGCCGACATCCACCTCGAAAAACGCCTGCCTGCCGGCGCCGGCATGGGCGGCGGCTCGTCGGACGCCGCCACGACGCTGCTGGCGCTGAACCGGCTGTGGGGCCTGCGCCTGCCACTGCCCCGGCTGCTGACGCTGGGTCTGAAACTGGGCGCCGACGTGCCGTTCTTCCTGGGCGGCGGCCCGGCGTTTGTCGAAGGCATCGGCGACATCCTGCACCCGATCACGCTGCCGCCGCAGCGTTTCGCCGTCCTCAAGGGACCGGCCGGACTATCGACGCAGGCAATTTTTTCAAGCCAACTGTTGGCAAGGTCCGAAAATCTGGCTATAGTCGCGGGCTTTCCCGCCCTGGCAGGAACTGCAGAACAAATCAGCGCAGGCTTAGGTCAAGACTTCGGTCACAACGACTTGCAGCCCGCGGCAGAGGCGATCAGCAGTGAGGTGCGAGACGCGTTGCAACTGATGTCGAAGCAATTCGGCAACGCCCGGATGACGGGCTCAGGCGCGGCGGTGTTCTCGGTACTCGCCGGGGATGGAAAAGATGGCAAGGACGACCAGTCCCTGGCGACATTGCTGAAGGCTAGGCCTTCAGGGTGGACCGGTCGAATCTGCTGCAGTCTGGCACAACACCCGCTCGCGGGCTGGGCCGACTGACAAGGTTGATGGGTTCGGCCGCCAGGCCGGGTCCTGTGTAGGGGAGTCGCCAAGTTGGTCAAGGCATCGGATTTTGATTCCGACATGCGAGGGTTCGAGTCCTTCCTCCCCTGCCAAATTCTTTTGATACTTCGCTGAACCGGCGCGCGCTTCAGCGAGCCACTGACTGACACCAGAGGCTCCAAGTGCTGCTCAACACGGTTCTCTTCACCGGCAACGCGAACCCGGTTCTCTCCCAAGAAATCGCAACCCACCTCGGCCTCGAGCTGGGCAAGGCCGTCGTCGGCCGTTTCTCGGACGGTGAGGTCACCGTCGAGATCCAGCAGAACGTCCGCGCCCGCGACGTGTTCGTCGTGCAGCCCACCTGCGCGCCGACGAACGAGAACCTGATGGAGCTGCTGATCATGGTCGACGCGCTCAAGCGCGCCAGCGCCCGCCGCATCACGGCCGTGATCCCATACTACGGCTACGCCCGCCAGGACCGCCGCCCGCGTTCCACTCGCGTGCCCATCTCGGCCAAGGTCGTCGCCAATTGCCTGGAGACCGTGGGCGTCGAGCGCGTGCTGACGATGGACCTGCACGCCGACCAGATCCAGGGCTTCTTCGACATCCCGGTCGACAACATCTACGCGTCGCCGGTGCTGCTGTCGGACCTGAAGAGCCGCAACTACAGCAACCTGGTCGTCGTGTCGCCGGACGTCGGCGGCGTGGTGCGCGCCCGCGCGCTGGCCAAGCAGTTGGGCTGCGACCTGGCCATCATCGACAAGCGCCGCCCGGCCGCCAATGTCTCCGAAGTGATGCACGTCATCGGCGACATCGAAGGCCGCAACTGCGTGATCATGGACGACATGATCGACACCGCCGGCACGCTGGTGAAGGCGGCCGAGGTGCTGAAGGCGCGCGGCGCCAAGAGCGTCTACGCCTACTGCACCCACCCCATCCTGTCGGGCCCGGCCATCGAGCGCATCGCCGGCTCGCAGCTGGACGAGGTCGTCATCACCAACACCATCCCGCTGACCGACGCGGCCAAGGCCTGCAAGAACATCCGCCAGCTGTCGGTGGCCTTCCTGTTTGCCGAGACCATCCGCCGCATCTCTGACGGCGAGTCGGTCACCTCCCTCTTCTCCGAACAGAACAACAACTTCTGATCGGAACACTTGGCCGTCGCAAGACGGCTTTTTCAATGCGGTGCCTGGTCGCGGGTGCCGTTTCTCATTTGGAGATAAACCATGAAGTTCGTCGCTTTTGAGCGCAAGCTGCAGGGGACCGGAGCGAGCCGCCGCCTGCGAGTGGCCGGCAAGGTGCCGGGTATTGTTTATGGCGCCGGTGAGCCCGCACTGATCGAACTCGATCACAACGCGCTGTACCACGCCCTCAAGAAGGAAGCCTTCCACAGCTCCCTGCTGGACATGGAGCTGAACGGCTCGGTCACGCAAGTGCTGCTGCGCGACTTCCAGATGCACCCCTACAAGCCGCAAGTCCAGCACATCGACTTCCAGCGCGTGGACGGCACGACCAAGATCACGAAGAAGGTGCCCCTGCACTTCATCGGCGAAGAGAACTCCGTGGCCGTCAAGACCGACAAGTGCACGGTCAACCACGTCGTCACCGAGCTGGAAATCACCTGCCTGGCTCAGCAACTGCCTGAGTTCATCGAGATCGACCTGTCCGGCCTGACCAAGGGTCACTCGCTGCACGTCAACGACGTGAAGCTGCCCGCCGGCATCAAGGTCGTCACGCACGGCAAGCCCAACCCCGTCATCGCGACGCCGGTCGAGCCCAAGGTCGAAGAGATCGTTGTCGCCGCCGCTCCGGCCGCCGACGACAAGAAGGGCAAGAAGGGCAAGAAGTAATTCCTGCCTGGCTTCTCGCCACTGCAAAGGGCTCCTTCGCAGTCCGTGTCAAAACGGCTGGAACGAGCGCCAAGAGCAAAACGCCTCGAGTTTCTCGGGGCGGTTTTGTTTGGGTGCATTCAAGCACCCAGTCGAACGTATTTTCCAATGAGGGGATGCGGGGCTGATGCCTCGCAT
>DASWWC010000294.1:0-18627 GCA_036401055.1 Roseateles sp. | reverse complement strand
CTGGTGACGCTCGGATAATCGCAGCGTGAAGACCACGCAGAACCCCTGGCGCCTGTCCGTCGCCCCGATGATGGATTGGACCGATCGGCATTGCCGCTACTTCCATCGCCTGCTGACCCGCCACACCCTGCTCTACACCGAGATGGTGACGACCGGTGCGCTGCTGCATGGCGACAAGCCGCGCCATCTCGATTTCAATGACGCCGAGCACCCGGTCGCTCTGCAGCTCGGCGGCAGCGAACCGGCCGACCTGGCGGCCTGCGCCAAGCTCGCCGAGCAATGGGGCTACGACGAGTGCTGCAAGGACTGCCCGTAGCACCGTCACCATGGGCGTCATTGTCCCCTGCAAACAAACCAGACTGGATCGCGGCGGCGTCAGGCCTGGGCGGGCTCGGCGCGTCCCGGCAATACGCGATGCAGTTCGTCGGCCAAGGCCTGCAGGCTCATGGGCTTGCTGAGATAGCCGTCCATGCCCGCGCCCATGCAGACGCTGCGACGCGCCTCGCTGTCGCCGGCGGTGGCCGCGACGATGGGAAAGGGTGGCAAGGTGCCGTTGCGCTGCAGAGACCGCAGATGCTCGCTGGCCTCCAGGCCGTCCATGACCGGCATGTCCACGTCCATCAGCACCATGTCGGGCGGCTCGTCGCAGCAGGAGTCCAGCGCCTCGATGCCATCGGCGGCGACCACCACCTCGTAGCCCAGTGCTTCGAGCTGCCCGCGGGCCACGATCTGGTTCACGACGTTGTCATCGACGACGAGCACGCGGCGACTGTCCTGAACGTACAGGGGCGTCGGTGATGTGAGCCGGGACAGGGCCGTCGAGGTGCGGGTGTCGACATGGGCCGTGAAGCGCTCCAGCTCCAGCGGACTGAGCGGCAGCACGCGGATATCGACCGTCCCCCGGCCACGCATTCGCAGCGCCTCGGAGCCGGAGGTCACGGCCAGCACCGTCCACAGGCTGGGCAGGGCCTGGGCAATGTCCTCCAGCAGCGGCAATTCGCTGCCGGTGCACTCGGCCACGATCATCAGCATCGGCGCCAGGCCTGCCGAGGTGGCCGCCGCGGCATCTTGCAAAGACTCGAAGGACATCACGTGCCAGCCCAGTTGGCGCAGCCGGATCTCGACCGAGTCCAGCGCACCAGGCAGCGGGCTGACCAGCCACGCCACGGTACCGGCCGCATCGGGCGTGTGCTCGAAATGAGGCTCCTCGGCCGCCACCTCGCCGCTCAGCGAAATCACGAGACCGTCCTGCCCGGCATCGACGAACTGGACCATGCCGCCGGTGGCCGGACAGGGGCCTTCGACGTGCGGCACCAGGCCATGGTCCGGATCGGCGCTCTCCGGCAGCAGTTGCAGGCGCTGCAGCACGCCGACCACATCCGCGTGGCGGCTGGCTCCCGTGCCCGCGGCGTGGATCACGACGCTGCTGCGACCGAACACCGGGGGCTGGACTTCGGCGCTGAACATCACGAAGCCCGATTCGAAACAGTCGACGATGCCCAGCAGGATGCGGTGGATGCCGGCCCTCAGGTAGGGGCCGGGATCGTGGAGCTCCACGCGCGGCCCCCGATAGTCGAAGTAGGCAGTCAGCCCCTTCTTTCTGGCATGGGGCAGGACCTCGCGCGCGCTCTGCGTGAACAGCTCTGAAAATTCCATGGATACACGTCTGCTGACTGTTCGCCAGCGTAGGTGCAAACCCGTTGCCAGATCGTTTCCAGATGTGGAGCGCTCTTGTCTGCATCACGGCGTCCCTGCGATGCCGTCCCCGGCCTGTCCTGGCCTGCCGAAGCCGGCGACGGGTGGGCCTCGCAGCCGTGCCCGATACGATTCGTTGCGACTGCGGCGGTGAATGTCCACACTGGCAGGGCTGACGCCCTGGGGCCCGCGAAGGCGCCAGGGCGTCCGGCGGTTAGCAGTCCGTGATCAGCGGAACTGGTTCGGCGCCGGCGGGCCCGTGCTCAGCCAGCGCCCGCGGGCACTTCGGTCGTGCCGAAGCCCGGCTGCGCGCCGGGCTGCTTCCTCACGGCCGGCGCGGCGGTCACAGTGGTGGCCTCGTCAACCCCGAGGACCTTGCCATGCACAACTACCCCCGCAACAGCCCCGAGGCCGCTGCCCGCCTGGTGGCGCTGATGATGATTGCCGACGGCAACGTCAGCCCGGCCGAGGTCGGCGCGCTGCGCCGGGCCGATGCGGAGTCCATGCTGGGCCTGCCGCAGGGCGGCATGTCCGTCGCGCTGCAGACGCTGTGCGAGGACCTGCTGGCCAGCACCACGGGGGCCGACGGCCTGCGCTGGTGCACGTCCCCGTCGCTGCTGAATACGCTGATGCAGGACGTGGACGAACCGGCGCTGCAGTACAAGGTGTTCGCCGCCGCCACATCGGCGGCGCTGGCCGACCGCCACCTGTCTGAGGCTGAGTTCCTGCTGCTGAAGCAGCTCGCCGACGCGTGGCGCATCGATGCGTCGGCGCTGTTCCGTCACTGAGTCAGCCGCCGCGCGCGGCAGTCAGGATGGCCTGCACCAGCGGATGGTGCATGCCACGGCGCGACCAGATCGCATGGATCTCCTCGTGCAGCCCGTCGCTGGCGCCCAGCCGCTGCAGGCCGCGCACGCCGTCCAGGTCCGCCGCGCCCAGTGCCGATACCGGGAACACGCCCAGCCCGCGCGCGGCAAACAGGCTCAGCAACGCGCTGTCCTCGAACTCGCCGACCACGCGCGGCGCGATGCCCTGTGCCTCGAACCAGCGGTCGATGCGCCCGCGCAGCGCCGCATGCGGCGTGGGCAGCAGCACCGGCAGCGCGGCCAGCGCCTGCGCCAGGTCGCTGCCGGCCCCGGCCACCATCGCGGCCGGCCCCCACCACTGCACGGGCGACACCGCCACCCGCTCGCTGGACAGCCGCAGGCTGCCATTGCTGGGCGGCGCCTGGCAGGCCAGCACCAGATCCAGCCGGTGCAGCGCCAGCTCGGCCAGCAACTGCTCCACCTCGCCCTCGTGGCACAGCAGACGCAGCTGCGGCGCTTGCAGCACCGGTTGAAGCAGCGCATGCGCGGCCAGCTTGGACAGGCCGTCGGACAGCCCCACGGCCAGCCGCGTGCCCACGCTGCGCGCCGCGGCGGCCGCTTCCTCGGGGATGGACTCGCCCAGCTGAAAGATCTGCTCGGCGCGCGCCAGCACGGCCTGGCCGGCCTCGGTCAGCGCCACGCCGCGGCCGGTGGGCTTGAGCAGTTGGTGGCCGAGGTCCTGCTCCAGCGCCTTGACCTGCACGCTGATGGTCTGGATGGCCATGTCCAGCCGCTCCGCGCCACGCGCGAAGCTGCCCTCCTTGGCCACGATCCAGAAGTAGTACAGGTGGCGGTAGTTCAACGCGGGCATGAGCAGGCTTCCTCGGCTGCTTCGGCCGGCCCGAAGCGGACGTCACTCTAAAGCTGCTTCCAGGCCGCGGGGGCTTCCCCGACAGTGCGGGCCATCTTCTGCCGCTTCAACACCGACATGGACAAGCTCGCCACACTGTTCGCCTTCCTGGCCGCAACGATGATCTTCGTCACCTGGCAGGCCGCCAGGCTGCGCAACGCGCGCCGCGACGTTGCGCTGCTGGCCACTGTGGCAGGTGCACTGGGCACCGGCTCGCTCGTCATCACGCTCTGAAACGGGAGAGCCACGATGACCTTCCTGAACATGCTTTGGCTGGGCATGCCGCTGTGGATCTGGCTGAGCTTCATGGCCACCGTGCTGGCCATCCTGGCCTTCGACCTGGGCGTGATGCACAAGGATGCTCACGAGATCGGCGTGCGCGAGAGCCTGAAGATGTCGGCGCTGTACATCGGTCTGGGCCTGGCATGGGCAGGCGCCGTGTACTGGATCTACCTGCACCACGCCAACGCCGGCGCGCTGGACCCGCAGATCGCCGGCGCCGCCACGCCCGACGAGCGCGCGTGGACGGCGGTGAAGCTCTACATGACCGGCTACCTCGTCGAGAAGACGCTGGCGCTGGACAACGTCTTCATCATTTCGCTGATCTTCACGTACTTCGCCGTGCCGCGGCAGTACCAGCACCGCGTGCTGTTCTGGGGCATCCTGGGCGTCATCGTGCTGCGCGCGCTGATGATCGGCCTGGGCGCGGCGCTGGTGCAGCAGTTCTCGTGGGTGATGTACCTCTTCGGCGTACTGCTGCTGGCCACGGGCGTGAAGATGCTGCTGATGGTGGACCAGCAGCCCGACATCGCGGCCAACCCGGTGCTGCGCTTCATGAAGCGCCACCTGCGCGTGACGGAGCGCCTGCACGGCCAGGCCTTCGTCGTGCGCCAGCCCGACCCGGCCACGGGCCGCATGACCACCTTCGCCACGCCGCTGCTGCTGTGCCTGGTGCTGGTGGAGATTGCCGACCTGGTGTTCGCCATCGACTCCGTGCCGGCCATCTTCGCGATCACGCCCGACGCCTTCATCGTCTACACGAGCAACATCTTCGCCATCCTCGGCCTACGCGCGTTGTACTTCGCGCTGGACGCGGTGGTGCACCGCTTCCACTACCTGAAGTACGCGCTGGCCCTGGTGCTGATCTTCATCGGCGCCAAGATCTTCCTGGGCGACTGGTTCTTCGACGGCAAGGTGCCGGCCTCCATCAGCCTGGGCGTGACCGGTGCGCTGCTGGCCAGCGGCATCCTGTTCTCGCTGTGGAAAACACGCCGCACCGCCATGCCGTGAGCGCGCGGCCATCCAGGCTTTGCGCTGCCGGGCATGCCGGAAAGCCGGCAACGGGCCTCGCAGACCGTCTTGGTGCGCGTTGCGCCTAGATCTTCGCCAGGAAAGCCTCGTCTGCCTTGCTCAGCAGACCGGCGGCGCGCGCCGACTCGATCAGGTCCGGCCTGCGGGCCGCCGTCAACGCCAGCGAGCGTTCCCGGCGCCAGCGCTTGATGTCGGCATGATGGCCGGACATCAGCACGGCCGGCACCTCACGGCCGTCGGGCAGCACCTCCGGGCGGCTGTAATGCGGGCAGTCCAGCAGGCCGTCGGAGAAGCTGTCCTGCTGATGGGACTGCGCGTCGCCCAGCACGCCGTCCTGCAGGCGGGCCACCGCATCCAGCAGTGCCAGTGCGGGCAATTCACCGCCGGACAGCACGAAATCGCCCAGGCTCAGTTCCAGCGTCACGTGGCGGTCCAGCACGCGCTGATCGATGCCTTCGTAGCGACCGCACAGCAGGATGGCGCCGGGGCCTGCGGCCAGTTGCTGCACACGCGCCTGGTCGATGCGGGCGCCGGTGGGCGTGAAGTGGATGACGGCCGGCTCGGCTTCACCGCGGTCGGCTTTGGCGGCGGCAAGCGCGCGCTCCAGCGGCTCGGCCAGCATGACCATGCCGGGGCCGCCGCCGTAGGGACGATCGTCCACGCGGCGGTAGTTGTCCTCGGCGAAATCGCGCAACGGCCACAGGCGCACGTCGACCTGACGGGTCTCGAAGGCGCGCCGCGTGACGCCGTGCGTCATATGCGGCGCGAACAACTCCGGAAAGATCGTCAGGACGTCGAAGCGCATGGCGTCAGAAGTCCAGACCCCAATCGACCGTGATGCGCTTCGCTTCGAGGCTCACGTCATCGACGAACGCAGCAACGAACGGGATCAGGCGCTCCTGGTCCGGTTTGGCCGGCTCTGCCACGCCGGGCGGCAGGATGCGCAGCACCGCGTGCGGGCCCGTGTCGATGAGGCCGATGACTCGACCCAGCGCCTGGCTCTCGCGGTTGACGACATCCAGGCCGATCAGATCGACCCAGTAGTACTCGCCGTCGGGCGTGCGCGGGAAGTCGCTGCGCGGGACAAAGATCTCGTGGCCGCGCAACGCCTCGGCGGCATTGCGGTCGTCCACGCCATCGGCCATCGCGACGATGCCCTCGCCCTGCTCGCGCACCGAGCGCACGGCCAGCAGCAGCTGGCCCGGCTTGGGGCCGGTGGACTTCAGGTACCAGCGCTTGGCACTGAACAGCGCGTCGGCATCGGCCGAGTAGGCCTGCACCTTAAGACCGCCCTTGATGCCCCAGGCATCCAGGATGCGGCCGACCGGCACCAGATCGTCAGGCCAGGACGCACCAGACGACGCCGAGGCGCCCTTGGAAGCAAAAGACGGCGCCGAGGCGCCGTCTTGCTGAGGCTTGTTGCCTGCCACCTGCTTACGCGGCGGGCGTGGCCTTCTTGGCCTCGCCGACCAGGCGCTCGACCGTGGGCGACAGCTGGGCGCCGACGCCGATCCAGTAGGACACGCGGTCCTGGGCAACGCGCAGCTTCTCGGCGGCGCCGGAGGCGACGGGGTTGTAGAAGCCGACGCGCTCGATGAAGCGGCCGTCACGGCGTTGCTGGCTGTTGGCGACGACGATGTTGTAGAAGGGGCGCTTCTTGGAACCGCCGCGGGCGAGACGAATGACAACCATGATGTTTCCTAAAAATTGGGCGACCACCGCACGAGGAGACACTCAAGTAGCGAGTCAGTCGAATAGCAGGAACCCCTGCCGGGGGAGGCACCGTAGATACGCCGCAGCCATCTGCAGCCGGCGCCAAAACCGCGCATTATAAACTCGCTCGAGCCTACTTTTGCAGTTCCTGAACCCACAGATGTCACAGCCCCCCGCCCCGCCCCTGACGATACGCCCCAGCACGGACGCCGACCTGCCCGCCATCCAGGCCATCTACGGCCAGGCCGTGCTGGAAGGCACCGGCACCTTCGAGACCGAGGTGCCCACCACCGAGGAGATGGGCCGACGCCGTGCCGAGGTGCTTGGTCGCTCCCTGCCCTGGCTGGTGGCCGAGCGCGGCGGTGAGGTGCTGGGCTATGCCTACGCCAACTACTTCCGCCCGCGCCTGGCCTATCGTTTCTGCGTCGAGGACTCCATCTACCTGTCGCCCGCGGCCCAGGGTCAGGGCGTGGGCCGGCTGCTGCTGGCCGAGTTGATCGCCCGCTGCGAGGCTGCCGGCGCGCGACAGATGCTGGCCGTCATCGGCGACGCGGACAACGCCGGCTCCGTCGGCGTGCACACGGCGTTGGGCTTCCAGCACACCGGCGTGCTGAAAAGCGCCGGCTGGAAATTTGGCCGCTGGCTGGACGTGGTGCTGATGCAGCGCACGCTGGGCCTGGGCGACAGCGTCGCCGCCGAATGAGCAGCGCGCCCAAGCACAAGGCTGCCGCGGTCTGGCTGGCGCTGCTGGTCGGCGTCTTCGGCATGCACCGCTTCTACCTGCATGGCCTGAAAGACCGCTGGGGCTGGCTATTTCCGCTTCCAACGCTGCTGGGCCTGGCCGGCGTGCAGCGCATGAGCCAGTTGGGCCAGGACGATCGCCTCGCCTGGCTGCTGATCCCGCTGCTGGGCCTGAGCCTGGTGGCGGCGCTGCTGGGCGGCATCGTCTACGGGCTGACGTCGGACGAGCGCTGGAACGCGCGCTTCAACGCCGGCCAGCCCACCCCGACCAGCGGCTGGGCCGCCATCATTGGCGTGGTGTTCTGCCTGCTGATCGGCGGCACCACGCTGATGGCGACCATCGCCTTCAGCGCGCAACGCTACTTCGAATCCCAGGTCGAAACGCCCTGAGTCGATGCAGCCCGCAGGTCAATACAGCGCGAAGCTGACCCAGTAGCAGATCGCGGCCATCGTCGCGGCGGCGGGGATGGTGAAGATCCAAGCCCAGACGATGTTGCCCGCCACTCCCCAGCGCACGGCGGACGCACGGCGCACCGAGCCGACACCCACGATGGCGCCGGTGATGGTGTGGGTGGTGGACACCGGGATGCCCAGCGCCGTGGCCAGGAACAGCGTGATCGCGCCGCCGGTCTCGGCACAGAAGCCGCCCACCGGCTTGAGCTTGGTGATGCGCTGACCCATGGTCTGCACGATGCGCCAGCCGCCGAACATGGTGCCCAGGCCGATGGCCACGTAGCAGGACACGATGACCCACATGGGCGGCGCGCTGTCGCCGGCGCTCATCATGCCGGCGGCGACCAGCAGCATCCAGATCAGGCCGATGGTCTTCTGTGCGTCGTTGCCGCCATGACCCAGGCTGTACAGGCCAGCCGACACGAGTTGCAGGCGCCGGAACCATCGGTCCACGCGCAGCGGCGATGTGTCGCGGCAGATCCAGGCCACCAGCACCATCATCAGCGACCCCAGCACGAAGCCCAGCAGCGGTGACACGACGATGAACGCGACCGTCTTCCAGATGCCACCGGCGATCAGCGCCTCGGGCCCGGCCTTGGCGACCACGGCACCGGCGATGCCGCCGATCAGCGCATGCGAGGAACTGGACGGGATACCCCACCACCAGGTGATGACGTTCCAGGCGATGGCACCGATCAGCGCGCCGAACACGACGTGGTGGTCCACGATGCCGGGCTCCACGATGCCCTTGCCGATGGTGGCCGCCACCTTCAGCTGGAAGAACAGGATGGCGACCACATTGAAGAAGGCGGCGAACAGCACCGCCTGCTGAGGCTTCAGCACGCCGGTGGAGACGACGGTGGCGATGGAGTTGGCCGCGTCGTGGAAGCCGTTCATGAAGTCGAACAGCAGCGCCAGCACGACGAGCAGCGCCACCACCCAGAAGGCGATCTCTACGGAAGCCATGAGATGCCGCTGCCGATCAGGAGTTCTCGAGGACGATGCCCTCGATCAGATTGGCCACGTCCTCGCAACGATCGGAGATGGACTCCAGCTGCTCGTAGATTGCCTTCAGCTTGATCAGCTCGCGCACGTCGGCTTCCTCGCGGAACAGGCGCGACATCGCCGAGCGCATGACGCGGTCGGCGTCGGACTCCAGGCGGTCGATCTCCTCGCAGGTCTTGATCGCGGCCTCGGTGGTGGCGGGCTTGCTGAGGTTGGGCAGCAGCGTGACGGCGTGCTGCACGCGCTCGCAGCAGCGCACCGACAGCGTGGCCAGCTGCAGCACCTGCTCAGGGACCGCGCGCACGTCGTACAGCGACAGCGTCTCGGAGGAGTCCTGCAGCAGGTCCAGGATGTCGTCCATCGCGTTGATCAGGCCGTGGATCTGCTCGCGGTCGATGGGCGTGATGAAGGTGCGGTGCAGCAGCCGGTTCACCTCGGCCGTGACGCGATCGGCGGCATGCTCGGCCTTGTCGACCTCGTCGGCGTACTGCTGGCGCAGCGTCGGGTCGGCATAGTTCTCGATCATCTTCAGGAAGGCGCGTGCACCTTCCGCAATGAAGCTGCCGTGCTCGTTGAACAGCTCAAAAAAATTGCCCTCGCGGGGCAGCAGCTTGCCAAATAGCATGGCCATCCTTGGATTTCTGGAAGGCGCGCAGTTTACCGGGCGCCGTCACCGAATCGTCATCAAGCCGACCGGAAGATGAAGTACACGGCCCCTAACAGGCACAACCCGGCCCAAAGGAAATCCAGCTTCAGGGGTTCCCCCATGTAGTACACCGCAAAGGGCACGAAGACGGCCAGCGTGATGACCTCCTGCGTGATCTTCAGCTGCGCCAGCGTGAAACCGGCGCCGTGGCCGATGCGGTTGGCCGGCACCTGCAGCAGGTACTCGAACAGCGCGATGCCCCAGCTGATCAGCGCCGCGATCCACCAGGGCTTGGTTGCCAGGCCCTTCAGGTGGCCGTACCAGGCAAAGGTCATGAAGACGTTGGACAGCAGCAGCAGGCCCACGGTCTGCCAGCCGGCGAGAGTGGAGAACATCGTCGAAGCTCCGGTTCAGAAGGAAATGGGGCCCTGGCGCTCGATGCGCTGTGACTGCCAGTCGCCGGGAGTCGCCAGATGGAGCAGCTCGGGCGCGATCTCCAGCAGCGGCCTCAGCACGAAAGCGCGCTCGTGAAGGCGGGGGTGCGGTAGCGCCAGGCGCGGCGTGTTCAGCCGCGCGTCGCCGTGCATCAGCAGGTCCAGGTCCAGCGTTCGGGGTGCGTTGCGGTAAGAGCGCTCGCGGCCGTGTGCCGTTTCGATGGCCTGCAGGGCGTCCAACAACGCCAGCGGTGCCAGCTCCGTATCCAGCGCCGCAACGGCATTCAGGAAGTCCGGACCGCCGGCATCGACGGGAGCGCTGCGCCAGGCGCTGGACAGCGCTGCGACCCGCGTGTGGGGCAGCGCGGCCAGAGCGGCGGCGGCACGGCCCAGCGTGGCGAGCAGATCGGCGCCCAGATTGGCACCCAGGCCGACGTAGGCGCGCTCGCTCACTCGGCGGCAGGCGCTGGCGCCGCGGACTCGCCGCCGCCAGAGGGCTTGCGACGACGGCGACGGCGCTTCTTGGCGGGCGCGGATTCGGCGTCGGTCTCGGCTTCGTCGGTGGAGGGCGCCGGTGTCTCGGGGCGCGGTGCGCGGACGACGCGCGGCGTCTTTTGCTGGCTGGCGCGCACGTCGGCCAGCAGGGCCTGGCGGTCATCGTCGCTGCCCAGCGCAAAGTCTTCCCACCAGTCGGCCAACGCGGGGTCGATCTCGCCGGCGTCGGCGCGCAGGCGCAGGAAGTCGAAGCCGGCGCGGTAGCGCGGCTGCTCGACGAGGCTGAACACGCCCGAGCCGCTGCGGCGCTCGAAGCGGGTCTGCATCATCCAGATTTCGCGCATGTCGGCAGCCAGCTTGCCGCGGCCGGAGATGTCGCCGATGCGGGCGTCGAACACCGCGTCGATGGCCTGGGCCAGCGCCGGCACGGGCGCCTCGCCGCCGTTGCGGATCTTGTTCCAGCGGTCCAGCACTTCGTGCCACAACATGCAGGCCAGCATGAAGCTGGGGCTGACGCCGCGGCCTTCGTTGACGCGCCGGTCGGTGTCCTCGAAGGCCTGGCGCACGAACTTGCCGCGCACGCCCTCGGGCAGATCGCCGGACTCGGTCAGCATGGCGTCCAGCACGGCAAACACCTTGCCGCCCTGCCCCACCAGGCCCAGCTTCTTCAGCTGCACCAGGCTGGCCAGCGAGTGACCGGTCTGCAGCAGCTTGATCATCTCGTCAAACAGGCGCGAAGCGGGCACGTTGGCCAGCAGCGGGATGCAGGCCGCCACCGGCGCCAGCGTCTTCTTCTCCAGCTCGAAGCCCAGCTTGGCCGCGAAGCGCACGGCGCGGACGATGCGCACGGGGTCTTCGCGGTAGCGCGTGTCGGGGTCGCCGATCATGCGCAGCAGCTTGGCCTTGGCGTCGGCCAGACCGCCGTGGTAGTCCACGACGAGGCGGCGCTGCGGGTCGTAATACATCGCGTTGACCGTGAAGTCGCGGCGCGCGGCGTCCTCGACCTGCGGGCCCCAGACGTTGTCGCGCAACACGCGGCCGCTGGCGTCCACCGCGTGATGCTTGCCCTCCAACTCGCTCTTGGACGTCTTCTCGTTGCCCGCCACGGCCTCCGACTCGGTCGGCAGCGCGCGGAAGGTCGACACCTCGATGACCTCGTGCTCGCGGCCGCGGCCATAGACCACGTGCACGATGCGAAAGCGTCGGCCGATGATGAAGGCGCGGCGGAACAGGCCCTTGACTTGTTCGGGCGTCGCGTTGGTGGCGACGTCGAAGTCCTTGGGCCGCATGCCCAGCAGCAGATCGCGCACGGCGCCGCCGACGATGTAGGCCTCGAAGCCGGCGTCGGTCAGCGTCTTGACGACCTTGACCGCCCGGTCGTCGAGCAGGTCAGGATTGATGCCATGCACCTCGGCCGGGACCTCGACGCGCTTGCCCAGCGGCGTGGTCTTGGGGGCCGCGGTGCCGGACTTGCTGAACAGCTTGTCGATGAACTTCTTGATCATGCGAAGAGTTGGAGCTGGGGCCAGCCACGCTCGGCAGCAATCTGGGCGAGCGTGGCGCTCGGATTGGTCGCCACCGGGTGGCTGACGCGTTCGAGCAGGGGAAGGTCGTTGGTCGAGTCGCTGTAGAAGGTCACGCGCTCGAAATCACGCGATTGTGCCCCCAGCCCCCGCAGCCAGTCGTCAACGCGCGCGATCTTGCCTTCGCGGAAGCTGGGCACGCCGCGGATGGCACCGGTGTAGCCACCCTGCGCGTCGCGCTCCAGCTGCACGGCGATCAGGTGCTCGATGCCGAAGGCCTCGGCAAACGGCGCGGTGACGAACTCGTTGGTGGCCGTGACCAGCGCGATCAAGTCGCCGGCTGCACGATGCTTCTCCACCAGCGCCAGGGCTTGCGGCCGCAGCGCCGGCTTGCCGATCTGGGCCATGAAGCGCTCGCGCATCGCCAGCGCCTCGTCCAGCGGTCGGCTGCGCCAGGCGGAGGTGGCGAACTCGACGTAGGCCGGCAGGTCCAGCGTGCCGGCGTTGTACTGCGCAAAGAACTCGTCGTTGCGCGCGCCCCAGGCGGCGCCGTCGGCCCAGCCGACCTCCACCATGAAAGCGCCAAAGGAGTGATCGGAGTCCACCGGGATCAGCGTCCCATCGAGGTCAAACAGCGTCAGATTCATAAAATGGGGTCAGCGTCTATTTTTTCGTCGGCCAGCATGGCCTTCAGCAGCGGCAGCGTCAGTGCGCGCTTGGTGGACATGGCGAATTCGTCCAGCCGCTCCAGCAGGTCCATCAGGCCCTTGAGGTTGCGCTCGAAACGTGTCAGCAGGTAGCTCAACACCTCGTCGCCCAGCAGCAGGCCGCGACGGTCGGCCTCGCGGCGCAGCACGGCGCGCATCTCCGCCTCGCGCAGCGGGCTCAGCTGGAAGCTGGGGCCCCAGCCCAGGCGGGTGCGCAGGTCTTCGCGCACGGGAAGGTCCACCGCGGGCGCGTCGGCCGTAGCGACCACGGTGTAGCCCTGCCCCGCCGACGCGACGAACAGCGCGAAGGCGGCATGCTGCTGGCCGGCGTCGAAGCGCTGACAGTCGTCCAGCAGCAGCAGGCTCTCGTGAGCAGGCAGCTCCCAGGGCAGCGGCGTGTCGGCGTCGTACCAGGCGACCCGCTGGCCGGCCGCCTGCCAGCGCTCGGCCAGCGCCTGCAGCAGGTGGGTCTTGCCAGAGCCGGTCGGCCCCCACAGCAGCACGGGCGGGTCGGCCGGCATCAGCCCCAGCAGGTAGGCCAGCGCCTGCGCATTGGCGCCAGGCAGGAAGTTGTCAAAGCTGTGCGTCGGCGGCGCCAGCAGCGAAAGAGGGATCTGCCGCATCAACGGAAAAGGGAACTCGCCAGATAGGCCTCGTGCACCCGGCGCACCGCCACGACGGCCACCGCCGACAGCGGCAGCGCGATCAGCACGCCCACGAAGCCCAGCAGGTGGCCGAAGGCCAGCAGCGCGAAGATGACCATCAGCGGGCTCATGCCGATGCGTTCGCCGACGAAGCGCGGCGTCAGCACGAAGCTCTCCAGCAACTGACCGATGCCGAACACCACGGCCACGGCCGCCAGGCCATAGAAGCTCGCGAACTGCAGCAGCCCGGCCAGCAGCGCCAGCACCAGGCCCAGGCCGAAGCCAAGGTAGGGAATGAAGACCGCCAGGCCCGTGAACACGCCGATGGGCAGCGCCAGCTCGAAACCGGCAATGGCCAGACCGGCGCTGTAGAAGATGGCCAACGCGCCCATGACCAGCAGCTGGCCGCGCAGGTACTGGCCCAGCGTCGCATCGCATTCGTCCAGGAAGCCGCCCACCGACTCGCGCGCCGACGGCGGCACCAGGCCGCGCACGCGCTGCACGAGATGAGGCCAGTCGTCCAGCAGGTAGAACAGCACCACCGGCAGCAGCACCGCATTGCCCACAACGGCCAGCAGAAAGCTGCCACCGATGCGCGCCGAGCTGAGCACGGTGGCCAGCCATTCCTCGAGGTTGGCATCCAGATACTTCAGCACGAAGGCCTTGATGCTGGTCGGGTCCAGTTGCAGGTGCACGCCGTGCTGCGCCAACCAGGGCGACAGCTTGTCATTGGCCAGCGTCGCCAGCGCGGGAATCTGCTCGCGCAGCGCCGGCAGCTCCTTGCTGAGGATGGGCAGCACCAGCAGCAGCAAGGCCAGCAGCGCCAGCACGAAGACCAGCTCCACCAACAGCACCGCCAGCGCGCGCGGCAGGCGCCGGTTCACCAGCGCCTGCACGACCGGCGACAGCGCATAGGCCAACACCAACGCGGCGATGAAGGGGGCGAGCACAGGCGACAGCAGCCACAGCATCAGGATGCCGGCGAGCGCGACGCCGCCCCAGGCCAGGGCGGTGCGTTGAGGCTTGTTGAGCTTCATCATCTTGGGTGGGCGCGAGGGCGCGGATTGTCACTGAAGCGGCCGCGAGCGGCCTTCGAGCAGGTGGGCCAAGCGACGGCGCAGTTCCGGCGCATCGGGCGCGCCGCCGCGCTCTGCGAGGTAGAAGGCCAGGTCTTCGGCGGCCGCCGGGTCGCCCAGCGCGTCCAGCATCAGGCCGCGGTCGCGGCGCTCGATGGCGTCGCCGGGCAGCAGCACCACCAGCCGGTGCTGCACGGCCAGCAGCCGGCGTGCGTCGGCCGCCGAACGATGCACCTCCCTCAGGTTGCGCAGCATGCGGGCCAGGATCTGGCGCGGCGTCGCGGCCTGCAGGAAGAAGTCCAGCGGCAGTTCCAGGTCGCGCGGCAGCTCGCTGCCCTGGCGGTAGACGGCCAGCCGCTCCTCCAGCCGGCTGGGCGACAAGGCCTCGCCGGTGAAGGGGTCCAGGATGACGTCGCTCAGTCCCGCGCGGCACTTGACCAGGAAGTGGCCCGGAAAGGCGACGCCCGCCATGCGCAGCCCGGCTTGTTCGCCCAGCTCCAGCAGCAGCACGGCCAGCGTGATGGGGATACCGCGCCGCAGCTCCAGTACGCGGTGGACGTAGCTGTTGTCCGCCGCGTAGTAGTTGTTCAGGTTGCCGGCAAAGCCCAGCTCGCCGTGAAAGAGGCGGGTCAGCAACTGCAGCCGCTCGGCGGGCCCCATCTGCAGGGAGATGCGCCCGCGCAGCCGCCGCGCCAGCGCGTCCACGTCGGCCAGCACGGCCTGCACGTCCAGCGTCGGGTACTCGTCCTGGGCCAGGCTGACAGCCGCCTCCAACAGGTTCAGGCTCCGGTCCTCAGCCACCAGGCTGGCGAAGTAATCCAGGGGGGTCAGCGGCGCGTAACGCATCGCAGGCCTCAGAGCGGGCGGCCCAGCGCCCGCGGCCTCAGGCCGGCCAGCAGCAGCACACCGAAATAGACCACCGCGCTGCCCCCCAGGCTGGCGGCCATCACCAGGGCACGCTGCAGCTCGTGGGTGCCCAGGTCTATCCAGTCCAGCCGCGTCGCCAGCTGCCATTGCAGCAAGCCCATGGCGAGGCAACCCAGGCCCACGCGCAGGCCGAAGCCCCACCAGCCTGGCTCGGGGCGATAGCTGCCCAGCCTCTTCAAGCCCCACAGCAGCCAGCCGGCATTCACCAGCGCGCCCAGGCCGATGGACAGCGCCAGGCCCGCCACGCCGATCCACGGCACGAAGGCCAGGTTGAACAGCTGGGTCAGCACCAGCACGGCGATGGCGATCTTGGCCGGCGTGCCCGTGTCCTGCCGTGCATAGAAGCCCGGCGCCAGCACCTTGACCGCAATCAGCCCCAGCAGGCCGACACCCCAGCCCATGACGGATTGGGCCGTGTTGGCCACGTCCGACGCGAGGAACTTGCCGCGGTGGTACAGCACGGCCGTCAGCGGCTCGGCGAACACCAGCAGCGCGACGGCACAGGGCAGCGCCAGCAGCAGCACCATGCGCAGGCCCCAGTCCAGCAGGCGGCTGTAGCGCTCGCCCTGCCCCGACGCCTGCGCCGCCGCCAGCTGCGGCGTCAACACCGCGGCCAGCGCCACGCCCAGCAGCCCGATGGGGAACTCCATGAGCCGGTCGGCGTAGTTCAGCCAGGAGGTGGCGCCCTCGGCAATGTGGCTGGAGATCTGCGTGTTGATCATCAGCGACAACTGGGCCACGCCGACGCCCAGCAAGGCCGGCCCCATCTGCACGAGCACACGCCCGACGCCCGGGTGTTCGCGCGATGCTTTGAAACCGCCCCAGCTCAGCCGCATGCGCGGCATCGCGCCCACGGCGCGCAGCGCCGGCCATTGCACCAGCAGTTGCAGCACGCCGCCCAGCATGACGCCGAAGGCCATTGCGTAGATGCCCGGAAAGCCCGCGCGCTCCAGCGGCCCCACCAACGACCAGCCCACCACGATGACGCTGAGGTTCAGCAGCACGGGCGTCGCCGCCGGCACGACGAAGCGCTTCCAGGTGTTCAGGATGCCGGCCGCCAGCGCTACCAGCGACATGCAGGTGATGTAGGGGAACATGAAACGCGTCATCGCCACCGAAGCATCAAAGGCCTGGTCCGGCAGCCCCGCGCCCAGCAGCCACACCAGCAGCGGCGCGGCCAGCACGCCCACAACACTGGTGGCCACCAGCACCCACAGCAGCACCGTGGCGACGGCGTCGATCAGCCGCTGCGTCGCCGCCTCGCCCTCGGTCGCCCGCGTCGCGGCCAGGATGGGCACGAAGGCCTGCGAGAAGGCGCCCTCGGCAAACAGCCGGCGCAGCAGGTTGGGAATCCGGAACGCCACCAGGAAGGCGTCCGTCATCGCCGTGGCGCCAAACAGGCCGGCCACCATGGTTTCCCGGACGAGGCCGGTGATGCGCGATGCCAGGGTCAGAAGGGATATGGTTGACGCAGCGCGCAGCAGATTCATGGCGGCGGATTATCCGTGTCGCCAATGACGCCACCGCTGAAACTCCGGGCAGCCCTTGGCCTCAATCCTGTTTTCGGGCTATACTCGCTGTCTTTGCACCAACTGGGTATACAAACAGCATGGCAACCAGCTCCAAAGCCAAGAAGAAGACGGTTCGCCTGGCATCGGGCCGCAAGCGCGCCCGCCAGGACGTCAAGCTCAACGCCGCGAACACCGCGCTGCGCTCCAAATTCCGCACGGTCATCAAGAACGTGCAAAAGGCAGTGGTCGCGGGCGACAAGTCCAAGGCCGCCGACCTGTTCAAGACCGCCCAAGCCGTCATCGACTCTGTCGCCGACAAGGGCATCTTCCACAAGAACAAGGCTGCTCGCCACAAGAGCCGCCTGTCCGCCAAGATCAAGGCGCTCGCCGCCTGATAACCCATCCAGCTCTGGTGCAAGCAAAAGGCCCGCGAAAGCGGGCTTTTTGCATTTCTGCCGCGCCCGACGAAAACGGCTAGTGCCACTCGCCGCGCTCGACGCCTTGCACGCTGCGATCGCGCAGCCAGTCGGCCACCGCACGAGCGACCCACTGCGGATCATCCAGCGGCAGGTCATGGCCAGCCTTGGTATGCAGCCGCAACGGCGCCCCCCAGGCACGACTGATGGCCTGCGAGCAGCGCCAGTCGACCAGCGTGTCAGCCTTGCTGCACAGCAGCAGCATGGGCGCGGCCGGCCGTGTGCGGCTGGCGCGGTAGCGCAAGCTGGCCAGCAACTGGCGCGCCGTGTTGCGCACACCCAGCGGGTGCTGGCGCTGCAGCTCGACCCAGCGTTCGATGACCGCCTGAGAGGGGGTCAGTCGGGTCGTCAGTTGCAGCACACGCTCCTCGCGCATGCGGGCGCTGAAACGGCTCAACGACAACAGTGCCAACCCCAGATAGTTCAGCGGCCGCGGCTTGCGAAACAGTTCGCTGAACGGACGCAGGCTGGGGTTGATGAGCACCCCGGCCTCGATCTCACCCGGATGGCGATTGGCCCAGTCGGTCAATACCGCCGCCCCCAGCGACATGCCCACCACCGAGACGGCACCGGCCACGCCGCAGCGCTGCAACTCGGCACGACAGGCATCCACGATGGCTGAGACCTGGGTGGGGCTGGCCTGACGGCGCAGCGCGCCCGTACCGGGCAGGTCCATCAACAGCACACGCGCGCCGGGCTGCAGCGCCCGCAGTTCGTTCAACAGGTGTTCAGGGAAGACCCCCCAATGGCCGCTCTCGCGCGACAGCCCTCGCAGCAACAGCCAGACGCCATCTGCCGCAGACGGCGCCGCAACCAGGCCCGAGGCAGGCTGAGGTGAAGGGGCGGCGGGAACGGCGCTGAGGCTCATCGAACAGATACGAAAAGTAGCTGACGAGGATAACGGTCGATCCCCTGCCAAGGGCCTGGGAATCACTCTAGGGCAGGCAATACCGACCGCTCAACGGGACGGTTTTTCATCAGGAAGCAGACAGGCGTCGGCGACCTGCAGGTTGTTGTCGCGCGCAAAGTTCATGACGAAGTCCCAGGCCATGGGCTCCAGCCGGCGCAGTTCCTCGTTGACGATGACGCACTTCACGCCGTTGATCACCGTGGGCACGCAGTAAGGTGAATAGCCGATGTGGGCACCGGGGCCCAAACGCGCACCGCCGGGGCGGAAACAGGACATCGCACCGGCCAGGCGCTCGGCCCAGTCGCTCGGGCGGAAGGTGCGTCCATCCAGAGTGACACCTTGGATGAAGACTTCGCGCGGCGGGGGGGCAACGGTCATGGACAGGAGGACTTCGCTATACAGCGGAGCACCGCTGCCAAAGACCGCTATTGTGCCCTGAGGCGACGCAATCTGCTGCGCCGCAACATCGTCACGACACGGCCCCTAGAATCCAGATCCCGTATTTTTTCTCAATCCCCACGGAGACCCGATGAACGCTGCCCCCCTGCCGTCCGACGCCCATGTGATGCCGACCTACGGCCGCCTGCCCGTCGCGCTTTCGCACGGCCAAGGCTGCTGGGTCTGGGACACGCAAGGCCGACGAT
>DASWWC010000293.1:0-36840 GCA_036401055.1 Roseateles sp. | reverse complement strand
CGGGTCTGGCGGGCCTGCAGCGCCGGCTCGGCGGCGGTGGCCGCCAGCGCCAGGCGCTGCAGCAGGCCGTCCTGGCGCACCTGCAACCCTGCGGCCTTCGGCTTGGGCAGGGCCGGGAAGACCGCCGCCTGCAAGGGCTGCGTGGCCAGGCCGCGCAACTGCAGCTTGCCGTCGGCCACCCAGGCCTGCTGCGCGCTGAACACCAGGCGACGCTGGCCGGCGATGTCCAGGATCTGCAGCTGGGCCAGTTGCTCGGGCGACAGCAGCATCACGCTGACCGGCCGTCCGTTGCTCGTGCCGATGCGCTGCAGCTGACCGGCGTCGGGCTTGAAGGTCTTCAGGCCCTCGGGCAGCGCGAACTCGGCGTCGACGCCCGGCGTGGCGGCGAACACATGCACCAGGCCCTGCGCGCCGGCATCCAGCCTGGCCACTGGCTGGGCCGTGGCATGGCGCAGCTTCACGCCGTCCAGGTCGAGGTTGAACGGCCAGATGAAGTAGGCGCCGTTGGGCAGGTCCACCGGCTTGCTCGGCAGCGTGACGGCACCGCCGGGCAGCGCGATCTCGAAGCGCACGCCCACGTGGCTGGGCATGGCGTACTGGCGCACATGGTTGTTGAAGAACAGGAAGCCGCTGTCGCCGTGGCTGCGCACCGACCAGCGCGGTGTCTGCAGGTCGCCCGGGTTGGCCGGCGAGCGCTCGGGCTGGCGCACGGTCATCGTGGCGAGCTGGGCGCCGTGGTCGCGCAGGAAGTAGTGGTAGGGGCGCAGCTTGGTGAGCACGTCGCGCTGCTGGCCGTCCGGACCCAGCGGCGCCTGGAAGTCGTAGTTGATGCGGGGCGTGTCGTTGTAGCCGCCGCTGAGCGTGCTTTCCTCCAGGCCCGTGCCGCCCACGCCGACCGGGTTGCGGCCGCCGTGGAACATGTAGTAGCCCAGCAGGTTCACGCCGGAGCCGATCTGCACCGGCAGCATGGACGCGATGTCGTCCGGCGACACCAGCGTGCGGCGGCGGTACATGGCCGGCAGGCCGGGGCCGTACTCGGCGCCGAAGAAGGGCACCTTGTCCTTGTCCGACTCGGCCGTGCCCAGGCCGTGGGCCTTGGTCTGCGCGCCCAGGTCGCCGCTGACGCGGGTGTTGAAACGGAAGGCGTGCGTCTCCTTGGGCGGCAGTTCCTTGACCTGCCGGGACCAGGGCTCGTCGGGGTAGCCGCCGAACACCGGGGTCACCTCGCCGGACGGATAGACCGCACCGTCCCAGCCGGTGACGGTGTAGAAGGGCACGTCCATGCCGGCCTTGAGGGCCAGGCGCTTCAACTCGCTGATGTGGGCCTCGCCCTCGCCGGGGCCGCGCAGGTTGTATTCGTTCTCCAGCTGCACGCCGACGACGGGGCCGCCGTCCTTCCACAGCAGGCCCTTGATCTGCTGGCCGATCTCGGCGTAGAGCTTCTCGACATGGCCCAGGTACTCGGGGTCGTTGCCGCGCGTGGGCATGGCGTCCACCACCCAGTCGGGGATGCCGCCGTAGCGCGCCTCGCCATGGCACCAGGGTCCCAGGCGCACCACCACCTTCAGGCCCGCGGCCTGGGCCTGCTGCACGAAGCGGCGCAGGTCATGGTTGCCTTTCCAGTTGAAGGCGCCGGGCTGCTCCTGGTGGTGGTTCCAGAACACATAGGTCGCGACGATGTCCAGGCCCGAGGCCTTCATCAGGCGCAGCTGCGCATCCCACTGCGAGGCCGGCGCGCGGGTGAAGTGGTACTCGCCCATGACCGGCAGCCAGGGCTTGCCATCCTTCAGCAGGTACTGGCTGTTGGCCGCCAGCGTCTGGCCCTGGGGCGAGACGGCGGTGCCCAGCTTCAGGTAGCCGGTCTGCGGCGCAGGCACGGCGGCGCGGGCGTCGAGCTTGAGCAGCGTCTCGGCGCCCGCCGGGCCAAGGGCGGCCAGCAGCAGCGCAGCGCCCAGCGTGAGCTTGCGGTTCATGGGTTGTCTCCGGTCGTTGTTTTGTGAGGTCAGGGTCAGAGCGCGCGCCAGCCCTGCACGAAGGCACGGGCGCGCTGGGCCACGTCGGCCGCGGAAAGCCCCGGGCTGTACAGCGCCGAGCCCAGGCCGAAGCCGGCCGCCCCGGCCTTCACGTAGGGGCCCATGTTGTCGGGCGTGATGCCGCCCACGGGCAGCAGCCGCAGCGCCTTGGGCAGCACCGCGCGCATGGCCTTCACGATGGTGGGCGTGACCAGCTCGGCCGGAAACAGCTTGACCGCATCGGCGCCGGCATGCACGGCCGCGAAGGCCTCGGTGGGCGTGGCAGCACCCGGCACGCAGAACAGGCCGCGCGCCTTGGCCGCGCGGATGACTTCCACGTCGGCATGCGGCATGACGATGACCTTGCCGCCGGCGGCCTGCACATCGGCCACGGCCTGCACGCTGAGCACGGTGCCGGCACCCACCACCGCATCGGCCGGCATGCGGCGTGCGACGCGGGTGATGGAGTCCAGCGCGTTGGGCGAGTTCAGCGGCACCTCGATGACGCGGAAGCCTTCGGCGTACAGCGCATCGGCGATGCCCTCGACCTCCTCGGGCTTGACGCCGCGCAGGATGGCGACGAGGGGCAGGTGTTGCAGGGCGGCTTCGAGCATGTCAGGTCAGATTCATGGTTTGCGCCAGGGCCCACAGGCCGGCCGGCGCGGTGTTGTCCAGCAGCAGCGGCGCAGGCTGGCCCAGGTGCTGCAGCGCCTGCGCATAGCGGGCGCACAGCGCGGGGTCGCCGATCAGCGCGACACGCTGCGAGGCCGTTTGCAGCTCGGCGGCGATCTCGTGGCCAATCAGCAGGCCGGACAGGTAGTCGGGCAGTTGCTCGGACGAGAGCTGCTTGAACAGGCCCAGCGTGCGCACGGCGAACAGCTGGTGGCTCAGCGAGCCGGGCTCGCGCGCGGCGTCCACGCCCTTCAGAAAGGCCTCGGGCGCTGCGGGCGAGCTGCCGTCGGCCGGCATCAGGCGGTTCAGCACCGAGTGCTGGCGCAGCAGCGCGAACAGCTCACCGGTCATGTGGGTCGCAAAACCCGTGACCTGGCCGGCTTTCACGCGCGCCCATTTGGAATGCGTGCCAGGCAGCACCAGCACGGCGTCGTCGGCCAGCTCCGGGCGCAGCGCCAGCGCGCCGACGATCTGCGTCTCCTCGCCGCGCATGACGTCGGGCTGGGCCGCGTCGTCCACCAGGCCGGGGATGAAGCTCAGTTGCTCATCCACGGCGAGTGCCTGCGCGGCCAGCGCCGCGGCGCCGCCGGGGCAGCGCACATAGGGCGCCTCGCGCCAGCCGTACTGGCTGCCGACCATGCCGCAGGCCAGCAGCTTCAGCGTGGGGTGCTGCTCACGCCAGTCGCCCACCAGCGCGGCCAGCGCGGCCGCATAGGCCTCGGCCCCCTTCAAGGTGGCGGCGCCGTCGTCGGACTGGCGCGTGGCCAGCACCTCCCCGCCGTCACCCAGCAGGAAGGCGCGCAGCCGCGTGCTGCCCCAGTCCAGCGCGATGAGCTTCGCTTGACTCATCACCATTCAGCGACGCTGCCGTCGGCGTGACGCCAGACCGGGTTGCGCCAGTCGGGCGGGTTCTTGCTGGCCTCGATGACGCGCTCCTCGTCGATCTCGACACCCAGGCCCGGCTTGCGCAGCGGGTTGATGAAGCCGTCCTCGATGCGGAAGTCGTCCTTGTTCTTCACGAAATCCAGCAGCTCGGCACCCTTGTTGTAGTGGATGCCCATGCTCTGCTCCTGCAGCACGGCGTTGTGCGACACGAAGTCCACCGCCAGGCAGGACGCCAGCGCCACCGGGCCCAGCGGGCAGTGCGGCGCGAAGGCCACGTCGTGCGCCTCGGCCATGCCGGCGATCTTGAAGCACTCGGTGATGCCGCCGGCATGCGACAGGTCGGGCTGGACGATGGAGATGCCGCCGGCCTGGAACACGCGCTTGAAGTCGAAGCGCGAGAACATGCGCTCGCCGGCCGCCAGCGGGATGCTGGTGTACTCGGCCAGGCGTGGGTACTGCTCGGCCTGTTCGGCCAGCACGGGCTCCTCGACGAACAGCGGGCGGTAGGGCTCCAGCGCCTTCAGCAGCGGCTTGGCCATGGGCGCGGCCACGCGGCCGTGGAAGTCGATGCCGAACTCGATCTCGGAGCCGAAGGCCTCACGGATCTCGGCGATGCGGGCCACGGCCTCGTCCACCTTGCGCGAGCTGTCCACGATGGCCAGCTCCTCGGTGCCGTTCATCTTGAAGGTGTCGAAGCCGCCTTCGCGCAGCCGCTTGATGTCGCGGATGACGTCGGCCGGGCGGTCGCCGCCGACCCAGGAATAGACCTTCATCTTGTCGCGCACCAGGCCGCCCAGCAGCTCGTACACCGGCTGGCCCATGACCTTGCCCTTGATGTCCCACAGCGCCTGGTCGATGCCGGCGATGGCGCTCATCATGATGGGGCCGCCACGGTAGAAGCCCGCACGGTACATGACCTGCCAAAGGTCGTTGATGCGGGACGGGTCCTGGCCCACCAGGTAGTCGGACAGCTCGTGCACGGCTGCCTCGACGGTGCGCGCGCGGCCCTCGATGACCGGCTCGCCCCAGCCGACGACGCCTTCGTCGGTCTCGATCTTCAGGAACATCCACCGCGGGGGCACACGGTAGGTCGTCAGCTTGGTGATTCGCATGGGCTCATGGATCGTTCAGGAACGGCCCGGAGCTTAGGAGGGGCTGCTAGTTCTGAAATATCGTTTTATCCGCTTCTTCTATACAGAGTTCATATAGAAAACCACCACACCACAAGCCCGGCGGCGCGATAGGTGAAAAAACACCCGGGTAAACCCTTGCAACACCTGGTGTTAACCCTTACAGTAGAGCCCGAATCAACAAGTAAAGGAAAAAAGAAATGGAACTGCTGATCATCACGCTGACTTTTTCGGTCGTGGCCATCGTGGCCCAGCTGAGCGACGTGTCCGCCTCCAAGTTCGGCGCCAACGCCTGAACTGACTGCCCCCCAGGCGCCCGCCCGGGCGCCACATAGACAACCCGCAGCGGCATGCCCTGCGGGTTTCGTCTTTCTGGGCTCGGACTTTTGTACGGGTCGCAGCGCTGATACAGCGCGCTCGTACAGCCGCGGCGCTGTCCCTTGGCGGGCGGCGGCCCTGCGGCTGCAATGCGGGCATGAACGAACTGCTGCCCCTGGTCGGCTACTGCGCGCTGATGTCCGGCACGCCGGGCCCCAACAACATGATGCTGGTGGCCAGTGGCGCCCACCACGGCTACCGGCGCACGCTGCCGGCCATCCTGGGCATCAATGCGGGCGGCGCCGTGCAGACCTTCGCGACCTGCATGGGCCTGGGGGTGCTGTTCACCACCTGGCCGGCGCTTCATGCGGCGCTGAAGCTGGCCGGCACGCTGTACATGCTGGTGCTGGCCTGGAAGCTGGCGGGCAGCCCTGCCGCGCAGGACCGCCCGCCCGAACGGCTGCGCTTTGCCGAAGCGGCACTGTTCCAGGCCGTGAATCCCAAGAGCTGGCTGAAGGCCATCACGCTGGCCTCGGTCTTCATGCCGGCGCAACTGGGCATCGTGGAGGGTTCGATCGTGGTGAGCCTGGTTGGCGCCCTGATCGGCTTCCCCTGCATCTCGATGTGGGCGCTGTTCGGCAGCTGGATCGGCCGCTTCCTGTCCAGCCCGGCGCGGCGGCGCGCCTTCAATGCCATCATGGCCGCCTCCCTCGCCCTGCTCGCCGTGATGCTGCTGCGCTGATGTTTTCGCTGGACCGCGACTCCTCCACCCCGCTGGCCGACCAGATCGAGCAGCGCCTGCGCGCGCTGATGACCAGCGCCCAGCTCCCGCCCGGCGCACGGCTGAACTCCATCCGCCAGTTGGCCACGCGGCTGGGCGTCAGCCCCAACACGGTGGTGGCCGCCTACGACCGGCTGGCGGCCGACGGCCTCATCGACTCGCGCGGCACGGCCGGCTTCTTCGTTGCCGACGGCCAGGCCGACGCGATGCCCGATGCCGTCCGTGTGGAAGCCGGCGAGGAGCAGGAGGCCGTGTGGCTGGCCCAGCAGGCCAATGACCAGCAGGCCGGCCTGTTGCTGGCCAGCAGCGGCGCCCTGCCCGCCACCTGGCTGGAGGACGCCATCCCCGCCGCCGCCGTGCAGCGCGGCCTGGCACGCGCCAATGCCGGCATGGCCACGCGCTGCCCGCCGCAAGGTCTGCCCGAGCTGCGCGAGCGCATCGCCACGCTGCTGCGCAGCCAGGGTGTCGCGGTGGACGCCGGCCGCGTGCTGACCACCTACGGCGGCACGCAAGCCATCGACCTGATCTGCCGCGCCTTCCTGCGCCCCGGCGACGCGGTGGCCGTGGAGACGCCGGGCTACTTTCTGCTGTTCGACCGGCTGCGCCAGGCGGGCGCGCGCATCCTGCCCGTCGAACGCCGGCCGGATGGCATCGCGCTGGACCAGCTGGACGCTGCCTGCACCGAGCACCGCCCGCGGCTGCTGTTCCTGCAGAGCGTGCTGCACAACCCCACCGGCTGGGGCAGCACCGCCGCCAACCTGCACCGCGTGCTGATGCTGGCCCAACGGCACGACCTGCTGATCGCCGAGGACGACGTGCAAGGCCACTTCCACCCCGGTGCGCCCACGCGTTTGGCGCAGCTGTCAGGGCTGGACCGCGTCATCTACTACTCCAGCTTCTGCAAGGCCATGAGCCCGGCGCTGCGGCTGGGCTACATGGCGGCCGAACCGGCGCTGATCAAGGCACTGCTGCGCGAGAAGATCGTCTCGGTGCTGACCACGCCGGCGCTCAACGAATGCGTGCTGCTGGAGGCGCTGGCCGCCGGCCGCTGGCGCAAACACCTGGACCGGCTGCAGCAGCGGCTGGCCCAGGCCCGCGGCGCCGCCATGCAGCAGCTGCAGGATGCGGGCGTGCGGCTGGAGCATCCCGGCGAGGGCGGCCTGTTCCTGTGGGGCGCGCTGCCGGCCGGCGTGGATGTGGACGCGGTGGTAAAGGACGCCTTCCGCAGCGGCATCCTGCTGGTGCGCGGCGCCACCTTCGCCGCCGACGGCGCACCCGATCCGCACATCCGCTTCAACGTCGCGTTCGCGCAGCCGCCGCGGCTGGCGCAGTACCTGAAGGAGCAGCTCAGCGCGGCCACCAGCACGCAGCGCGCGTTGGAGCGGGCACGCGCTATGCCGGCAGCACGCTGACCACGTCGCCCACGCGGATGGCACCGCCCTCCAGGACGCGCGCCGTCATGCCGCCATGGCCGCGCATGGCGGCATAACCGCCGGGGCCGATGACATCCTCCATCCGCGAGCAGGGATGGCAGGGCCCCACGATCTGGAGTACCGCCTCGCCGACGCGCAGGCTGGCATTCTTCAGCGACAGCAGGTTCAGCCCCGACACCACCAGGTTGCGCCGCAGGTCGACCGGATCGACGGCGCCGGTGCGCGCGAACGCCGCGATCAGCGGCAGGTGTTCCTGCTGGATCAGCGTGACCTGCCGTGTGGACAGTTCCGCCTCGCCGCGCCGGCCCAGGCGATCGTCGGCCAGGCCGATGCCGGCCAGCGCCTGCGTCTCGACCACCTGCCGCGCCGGATCGCGCGGTGCGCCGCGGACGACGATGACCTCGACGCGGCCCTGGATGTGGGCCGGCAGCGTCATGAGGTCGCGCAGGATCTTCAAGGCGCCCGTCGGTAGGGGTCGGGCACGCCGAGCGTCGCAAGGATCTCGGTCTCGCGGGCCTCCATGCACTCGGCCTCGTCGTCTTCTTCGTGGTCGTAGCCCTGGGCGTGCAGCGTGCCGTGGACCAGCAGGTGAGCGTAGTGGTCCAGCAGCGGAATGCCCATCTCGGCCGCCTCGCGCTCCACGACCTCGGCACAGATGATGAGGTCGGCGCCCACGACCGGCTCATGCGCGTAGTCGAAGGTCAGCACATTGGTCGCGTAGTCCTTGCTGCGGTAGTCGCGATTCAGCGCGCGCCCCTCCTCGGCATCGACGATGCGCACGGCGATCTCGCCCGGCAGCTCCAGCGCTGCGCGGATGAAACGCTGCACCTTGTGGCGTGGCAGCAGCGCGCGGTGGCGCGGATCGGCGAACTGCAGGGACAGCGTCAATTCAGGCTTCATGATTCGCGCCCTTCGCGCTTGGCGCGCGCCTCGTAGGCCTCGACGATGCGGGCCACCAGCGGATGGCGCACAACGTCGGCGCTGGTGAAGCGCGTCATCGCGATGCCCTTGACCTTGGCCAGCACGCGCTCCGCGTCGACGAGGCCGGACAGCACGCCGCGCGGCAGGTCGATCTGGCTGGTGTCGCCGGTGACGACGCAGCGGCTGCCGAAGCCGATGCGGGTCAGGAACATCTTCATCTGCTCGGGCGTGGTGTTCTGCGCTTCGTCCAGGATGACGAAAGCGTGGTTCAGCGTGCGGCCGCGCATGAAGGCCAGCGGCGCGACCTCCAGCTGGCCTTTCTCGAAGGCCTTGGTGACGCGGTCGAAGCCCAGCAGGTCGTACAGCGCGTCGTACAGCGGGCGCAGGTAGGGGTCGACCTTCTGCGTCAGGTCGCCGGGCAGGAAGCCCAGGCGCTCGCCGGCTTCCACGGCTGGGCGGGTCAGGATGATGCGCTGCACGGTCGACCGCTCCAGCGCGTCCACCGCGCAGGCGACGGCCAGGAAGGTCTTGCCCGTGCCGGCCGGGCCGAGGCCGAAGGTGATGTCGTGCGACAGGATCTGCTGCAGGTACTGGTGCTGGCGTGGCGTGCGGGCGGACAGGTCGGCACGGCGGGTACGCAGCACCAGTGGATCGCCGCTGGCCGGTCCGGCCGGCTCGGGCGTCTTGGCCCCCACGAGGGCCAGCTGCAGCGTCTCGGCGGGCAGCGGCCGGCGCGCCCGCTCATACAACGCCTCCAGCAGCGACTGCGCACGCTCAGCCGCGGCCTTGGCACCGTTGACGCGGAACTCGGCGTCGCGGCGCGTGATCTTCACGCCCAGGGCGGCCTCGATCTCGCGCAGGTGCGCGTCCAGGCTGCCGCAGACGCGGGCCAGGCGGGTGTTGTCGGCGGGTTCGAGAGCGAAACGCAGGATCACGGTGTTCACGAAAAGAGCGGTGCCGGGATTGTCGCTGGTGCATTCACCGGCGCCGGCGCCCCTCGGCTCCCTCACAATGCCGGCCCATGAAATCCAAGACCGCGTCGGCGGCCGCATTGCCGCGGCGCCTGCGCCCTTCCCCGTTGATCACCATGGCCCTGCTGTGCCCGGCCCTGGCCCAGGCGCAGAGCCTGGCGGGCCCGGACTGGTCCGGCACCGTGCGCGGCTGGGTGGCCGCAATGCTGGCGCTGATGGCCACCGTGGTGGGCATGATCTCCAGCCTGCATCCGCGCGAGCGCCCGGCCCACTTCCTGATCGGCATGATGCTCAGCTGGGTGGTGCTGCGCGCGGCGACCGTGCCCAGCGCCGCCGGCCTGCGCCCGCTGTTGATGACGCTGCTGGTGCTGTGCGGCGTGCAGTACCTGCTGCGGCAGATGAACTGGAAGCGCGACTGGATCGACTACGCGCTGCTGATCCAGTGCCTGGTGGTGCCCGCCAGCCTGCTGCTCTCGGGCGGGCAGGTCGGCCTGCTGGGCTGGATCTGGCACGACGTGCTGAGCCTGGAACTGATCTCGGCCATGGGCTGGGCGCTGTGGCTGCGCTGGCAGCGGCTGAAGGAGCAACCCGAGGCCGAGTCGGCCCAGGACTTCCGGCTGATGCGGGTGCTGCTGCCGCCCACCATGCTGGCACTGCTGGTCGACATGGTGCTGGTGCTGGTCAACGAGCCGCTGTGGCAGATCGCGTCGCCGTGGCTGACGCTGACCCTGCCGCTGCTGATGCTGGCGCTGGGGCTGCAACTGGTGAACGACGTGGCGCAGGCGCGCGTCGATGCCGAGAAGCGCACCGCCGCGCTGGAGCAACGCATGGCCGAGCGCATCGCCGAGGTCGAGCGCAGCCACAGCCAGCTGGCCGAGCAGAAGCTGGAGCAGGTGACCGAGCGCGAGCGCAAGCGCATCGCGGCCGACCTGCACGACGACCTGGGCGCCAAGCTGCTGACCATCGTGCACACCAGCGAGTCCGACCGCATCTCCACGCTGGCCCGCGAGGCGCTGGAGGAGATGCGCCTGTCCGTGCGCGGCCTGACGGGCAAGCCGGTGCACCTGATCGACGCCATGGGCGACTGGCGGGCGGAGGTCGTCTCCCGGCTGGGCCAGGCCAACATCCTGGCCGAGTGGAAGAGCCCGGCCGAGGACATCGAGCACACCTTCCAGGCCCGCTCCTATGTGCAAACCACGCGCATCCTGCGCGAGTCGGTGAGCAACATCATCAAGCACAGCGGCGCCACGAACGCGACGATTTCGGCCGCCGTGCAGGACGGCGACTTCATCCTGACCATCCAGGACAACGGACAGGGCATCCCGACCGAACTGGACGGCCGCCTGGACAGAGGCCACGGCATGGCGAGCATGAAGTCACGCGCCAAGCAAATGCATGGTCAGTGCCTGGTCGAATCCGGCCCCGGCTGGGGTACTGTCATCCGTCTGACGATTCCGCTCTAGTTTCCGAGGCCCCCCCATGAACCACATCCTGCTGCTCGAAGACATCCCGGAGATCCGCGCCTGGCTGAAGGCGCTGGTCAAGCAGGTGTTCGCCAACGCCCAGATCACCGAGTGCTCGCGCGTGCAGGACGCGCTGTCGCTGGTCAACGGCCAGCGCTTCACGCTGGCGCTGCTGGACCTGGGGCTGCCGGACGGTTCGGGCGTGGAGGTCATCGCCGCGCTGCGCGAGAAGCAGCCCGAGGTGCAGTCGGTCATCGTCACCATCCACGACGACGACGAACACCTGTTCCCCGCACTGCAGGCCGGCGCCTTCGGCTACCTGCTGAAGGAGCAGTCGCGCGAGCTGCTGGTCGAGCAGCTGCAGCGCATGAGCCAGGGCGAGCCGCCGCTGTCGCCGTCCATCGCGCGCAAGGTCATCGCCTACTTCGCCGCCCAGGTGAAGAAGCCAGCAGCATCGCTGCTGCACGAGGTCTCGCTGACCGACCGCGAGACCGAGGTGCTGCTGCGCGTGGCCAAGGGTTTCACGCTGCCGGAGATCGGCGTGCAGCTGGGCCTGTCGCGCCACACCATCGCCGACTACGTGAAGCAGATCTACCGCAAGCTCAACGTGAGCTCGCGCGCCGAGGCCGCGCTGGAAGCGCAGCGGCTGGGGTTGTTCGGTCGAAACTAATGGCTTGGGGATGGACCTGCGTGCGCGGCGCGCAGCTCCGTCCTCAACTGATTCAGAACCGGCCCGGATAATCGGGCCATGATCGGAAGACTCAGCGGCGTCATCGCCGAAAAGACACCGCCCCAGGTGGTCATCGACGTGGCCGGCGTGGGCTACGAAGTGGACGTGCCGATGAGCACGTTCTTCAACCTGGGCGCTTTGGGCGAGCGCGCCGTGCTGCTGACCCACTTGACCGTGCGCGAGGACGCGCACCAGCTGTTCGGCTTCCTCACGCAGGAGGAGCGCGCCACCTTCCGCCAGCTGATCAAGATCAGCGGCGTCGGCCCCAAGATGGCGCTGGGCCTGCTGTCGGGCCTGTCCGTGCCCGAGCTGGCGCAGGCCGTGTCCCGCCAGGAAGTCGGCCGGCTGACCAAGGTGCCCGGCATCGGCAAGAAGACCGCCGAGCGGCTGCTGCTGGAGCTGAAGGGCAAGCTGGGCCCCGACCTCGCGCTGCCCGCCATGGTCACGAACGACAACCAGGCCGACATCCTGCAGGCCCTCGTGGCGCTGGGCTACAGCGAGAAGGATGCCGCCGCGGCGTTGAAGGCGCTGCCGCCTGATGTCGGCGTCAGCGAGGGCATCAAGCTCGCACTGAAGAAGCTGTCATGAGCATCCAAACCGACCAGTTTGGCGACGACTTCGCTCCGGCGCCGCGCGTCGTCAGCGCCGCACCGGAGTCCAGCCGCGAAGAGGCGCTGGAGCGCGCGCTGCGGCCCAAGCTGCTGGACGACTACGTCGGCCAGGCCAAGGCCCGCGAGCAGCTGGAGATCTTCATCGGCGCCGCCCGCAAGCGCCGCGAGGCGCTGGACCACGTGCTGCTGTTCGGCCCGCCAGGCCTGGGCAAGACGACGCTGTCCCACATCGTCGCGGCCGAGCTGGGCGTCAACCTGCGCCAGACCTCGGGCCCTGTGCTGGAGAAGCCCAAGGACCTCGCGGCCATCCTGACCAACCTCGAAAAGAACGATGTCCTGTTCATCGACGAGATCCACCGCCTGAGCCCGGTGGTCGAGGAAATCCTCTACCCGGCGCTGGAGGACTATCAGATCGACATCATGATCGGCGAGGGGCCGGCGGCACGCTCGATCAAGCTGGACCTGCAGCCCTTCACGCTGGTCGGCGCGACGACACGGGCCGGCATGCTGACCAATCCATTGCGTGATCGTTTTGGCATCGTCGCGCGGCTGGAGTTCTACACGCCGGCCGAGCTGCAGCGCATCGTGACCCGCTCTGCCGGCCTGCTGGGCGCGCCCATCGACGCCGATGGCGCGCTGGAGATCGCCCGTCGCTCGCGTGGCACGCCGCGCATCGCCAACCGCCTGCTGCGCCGCGTGCGTGACTATGCCGAGGTCAAGGGCGATGGCCGCATCGTCGCCGGCATCGCCGACAAGGCCCTGGCCATGCTGGACGTGGACCCGCAAGGCTTTGACCTGATGGACCGCAAGCTGCTGGAAGCCGTGGTGCACCGCTTCGATGGCGGGCCGGTGGGCCTGGAAAACGTGGCGGCAGCCATCGGCGAGGAGGCCGGCACCATCGAGGACGTCATCGAGCCCTTCCTCATCCAGCAGGGCTTCCTGCAGCGCACCCCGCGCGGCCGCGTTGCGACGCTGGCGGCCTACCGCCACCTGGGCCTGGCGCCGCCAACCGGCAAGGGCGGCCCCGATCTGTTCGGGGAATGACAACGGCGCCTGATGGCGCCGTTGCAATAAAAAAGCGCCCCGCGGGGCGCTCTTCCTTGTCCGATCCGAAGATCAGAAGTTGTGGCGGACGCCGGCTGCCAGCGAGTTGAAGTCCAGCTGACCCACGCCGTTGTAGTCGGTCTTGGTGTAGAAGCCGTACAGCTTGGTGCGCTTGCTCAGGTTGTAGTTGTAGCCCAGCGTGACCTGCTTGGCGCCGCCGGTACGGAAGGCGCCGTTGCCACCAGCCTTGCTGCCACCGACGTTCAGGTGGAACTCGGACTGGCCGAGCGTGTACATGGCAGCCAGACGACCCACGTCACGGCTCTTGAAGCCGTTGACTTCTTCGCGCTGGAAGTAGCCGCCGAAGGTGAAGGCACCCAGCTCATACAGGCCGCGGAACGCGTATTGCTTGTAGATGCCAACCTTCTCGTAGCCGAAACCGGCGTGCAGGGGGCCCATGTCGTAGTTGACGGCCACGTCCCAGGCGCGCGGCACGGTGCCTTCGCCAGCGGCCACGCCAACTTCGGCGTTGAAGCCGGACACGGTCGGCGTGAAATAGGAGACCTTGTTGTTGGTCGTGAAGCGGGTGCCGTACAGCTTGTCTTCGGACGTGCCCGTGTCATGGTTGTGCATGCTCACGTAGTCGGCCGTCGCGAAGTACGAGCCCGGGAACCACTTGCCCAGACGCACGGCGCCGAACGAGCCTTCCAGCTGAACCCACGAAGCGCGGTTCCAGAAGGTGGTGCCGCCGCTGGCCGCGCCGGTGTCGCTCTCCAGGCCATGCTCCAGCGAGAACGAAGCCTTCAGGCCACCGCCCAGGTCTTCCGTGCCCTTGAAACCCAGGCGCGAGTTGTTGTTCTGAACGACCACCTTGCGGTCTTGCGAGCCAAGCTTCTGGCTTTCAACGGTGGTGTTGAGGCGGCCCCACAGGGTCACCGAGCTTTGAGCGAATGCCGGGGCGGCCACGAGGGCAGCCAGGGCGGCGACGACAGCAGTCTTCTTCATCGTTTGCCTTTGCAGAGGGGTTGCGGCGGATTGACAAGTCCGCCGTGAAGGACAAGTGACAGGCAGTATAGGAGCGGCTGTCACACAGGCCGTCGTGGGCGACGCGTGGATGCAACAGTGGGCCTAGGGAGCTTGAAAAGCGCCGGAGCGGCCCTCAGGCCGTGGCGTCGTCCGCACTCAGCCCGGCCAGGTGTCCGTCGTCGTTCCAGCCGACCAGGCTGAAGCCCTCGGCCGTGGCGAGCAGCCGGTTGATGCTGGCATTGCCCAGTTGCCAGCTGCGCGGCGCCTCCAGCGACACCCGGGTCGCGGCGCGGTAGAGGCAGTCCAGCACGCCGCCGTGGGCCACCAGCGCGATGCTTTCGCCCCGGTGGGCATCGCAGATGCGCCGCGCCGCGCCGACACAGCGGGCGCTGAAATCGTTCAGGCTCTCGCCGCCGCCCACCGCGAAATCCGGCTCGCGGCGCCGCCATCGTGCCGCGTCCTCGGGATAACCCTGGTGAATCTCGTCCCAGCTCAGCCCCTCGAAGCGGCCGAAGGCGCGCTCGCGAAGCCCGACATCCAGGCTTACCGTCAGGCGCTGCGATCGGGCGATGGCGTCCGCCGTCTGGCGCGCACGGCTCAGATCGCTGGAATAGACGGCAGTAAAGGCTTCCTCCGCCAGCGCTTCGGCCAGGCGCTGAGCCTGCGACAGGCCGAGGGGGCTGAGCGGGATGTCGGTGTGGCCCTGGATGCGCGTGGCACGGTTCCACAAAGTCTCACCATGACGGATCAGCACGATCCGTGTCGCCTGTTCCAGCACTAGACGCCCCAGACCACGTCGGCGTCTTCGCGCGCACTGCGCTGCATCAGCTCCAGCAACGGCCAGGCGCGCTGGCGCAGGCTGACGCCCTGGCGGCACGGCACGGGCTCGCCGGCGGCCTTGGCGTCCTCCACGGCCTGCTGGAACTGCGCCTCGTCGGCGGCGACACCGGCTTCCAGCGCCTGCATCAGCCGTGGCAGGTCGGCCGCCTGGAAGATGCCGCGCGGGGCGGGCTCGCGCGCCATGAGGCGCAGAAGCGCATCGCCGGACTCGGCCAGCAGGGTGACGTCCGCACCGGCCTTGGACTTGAAGACGTAGAGCATGGCGCCATTGTGGCGCCTCGCGCTCCTCAGCCGTTGCCGGCCAAGCCCAGCCAGCCGGACACCGCCGCGTCGACCACGTGGCGACGCGGGCGCACGCGCCGCTCGAACTCTTCGGGGCCCAGCGCCGGCGCGTACAGATAGCCCTGGAATTCATGGCAGCCGGCTTGCGCCAGGAAGTCACGCTGGGCCTCGGTCTCGACGCCCTCGGCGATGACTTGCAGCCCCAGCGCCCGCCCCATCTGCACGATGGCGTTGGCGATGCCGGCATCGCTCGCGTCGCCGGGCAGACCCTTGACAAAGCTGCGGTCGATCTTGAGGCGCTGGATGGGGAAGCGCTTCAGGTAGGCCAGCGACGAGTAGCCGGTGCCGAAGTCGTCGATGGACAGCGTGACGCCCAGGCCGGCCAGGGCCTGCATGCGCTTGAGACCCTCGTCGGCATCGCCCAGCAGCACGCCCTCGGTCAGCTCCAGCTCCAGCATGCTGGCAGGCAGGGCTGCATCACGCAGCGCGGCGGCGACGTTCTCGACGAAATGCGGCTGATGGAACTGCAGCGCCGACACGTTGACGGCCACCGGCATGCGCAGGCCCCGGCTCAGCCAGTGGGCGGCCTGCTCGACGGCCTCGCGCAGCACCCAGTCGCCGATGGCGACGACGAAGCCACTCTCCTCGGCCAGCGGGATGAAGTCGGCCGGCGAGATGTCGCCGCGCTGCGGGTCGCGCCAGCGGATCAGCGCCTCGGCGCCAATGACGCGGTCGCTGCCCAGTTCCACCTGGGGCTGGTAGTACAGCCTGAAGTGCCCCTCGGCCAGCGCCTGACGCATGTCGTGGTCCAGCCGCATGCGCGACAGCAGGTCGACCTCCTTGCGCGGCACGTGGAAGCGGAAGCCCGCGCGGCCGCTCTCCTTCACCCAGTGCATGGCGCGCTCGGCGCTGGCCATCAATTCGTCCGGCGTGGCGCCGTCGCCCGGGAACAGCGCGATGCCGCAGCTGGCGGTCACGGTGAAGCTGAGGGTGTCGAAGCTGAAGGGCTGTGCCAGCAGCTGCTGCACCCGGCGAGCGCTGGCCTCGGCCTCGAACAGCTGGGCGCCATCGATCAGCAGCGCGAACTCGTCGCCGCCCAGTCGCGCCAGCGTGTCGCTGGGGCCGACGGCGCCGCGCAGGCGCTCGACAATCTCGCGCAGCACGCGGTCGCCATAGGTGTGGCCCAGCGTGTCGTTGATCTGCTTGAATCGGTCCAGGTCCAGGTGGATGAGGGCAAAGGCCGGTTGCGGCTCGCCGGTGGCCACGGCCGACATCTGCTGCACGATGCGGTCGGCCAGCGCCCGGCGGTTGGGCGCGCCGGTCAGCACGTCGGAGCGGCCCAGTTCCTCGATGCGCTGGTGGGCGGCCAGCTTCTCGCTGAGGTCGCGGAAGGAGAACACGCGGCCGATCGGCTCGCCGCGGCTCATCTGCGGCAGCGAGACCTGCTCCAGCACGCGGCCGTCGGCCAGCCGCAGCACGTCGCTGGAACGCATCAGTGGCGCATCCAGCAAGGCCTCGATGCGCAGGCGGTACTGCTCGCCGTCGCGCATGACGCGCTGCAGGCTCAGCCACAGGCCGGCATCGCCAGGCTCATGCTGCAAACCGCCGGGCAGACCCCACAGCTTGGCAAAGCGGCGGTTGAAGCTGCGCACGCGGCCGCCCAGGTCCACGACCAGGATGCCGTCGGCCGTGGATTCCAGCGTCGCGCGCAGCTCGGCCAGCAGGGTCTCGCGCTCGGCCTCGGCGCGGCGGCGGCGCGTCTGATCGTGCAGCAGCACCAGCCAGTAGTGGCCGCCGTCGGGCGTGTGGATGGGGCTGATGGCGCGGCTGACCCAGCGCGGCTGGCCGTCGCTGTGGGTCAGCACGGTGTCGGAGCGGATGCGCGCGAAGGGGTCGCGTGCGGCGCCCTGCCAGAAGGCCTCGTCCTCCAGCGATCCGCACAGCGACGCGGGCGCCTGGCCCAGCGCCCGCTCGGGCTTGAGCCCGAGCAGCCGCAGCGCAGCCCGGTTGATGACGCAGACCGTCAGGTTCTCGCCATCGACCAGCCAGGCCGGTTCGGGCAGGCCTTCGAGCAAGGCTCCGATGACGGGCGCCGCCTCGTTGACGCGAGGGCGCGCCAGGGGCGCCTCGCGGCTGGCGTTCACGCGGTCAGCTCCCCGGGCCCGGTATGGATGGCGTCGAAGAAGTAGGCAATGCGCGCGCGCGGGCTGAGGTAGTCCAGCGAGGCCCGTGGCAGGAACTGCGGCTTGAGGCTGCGCCGGATGCCCAGGTCAGGCATCTCTTCCAGATTGAGGATCAGGGCGTCCTCCTTGGGGATCTTGATGTCGTGCACCATGACCCGCGGCTTCAGCGGACGCGCCGAATTGACGGAGACGACCAGCGCGTAGCGATCGTCGGTGAGCTGCACGGTGGAGCCCGGCGGGTAGACGCCCATCATGCGGATGAAGGCGTTCAGCATGGTCGCGTCGAAGCGGTTGCGGCCCTGCGCGAACATCAGCGACAACGCCTCGTGCGGCGTCATCGCCTTGGACGTGATCAGCGGATTGCACAGGCCGTCGAAGCGGTTGACCAGCGCGACGATGCGCGCACCGGTGCTCATGCGGTCCATGTTGATGCGCTGCGGGAAGCCGCTGCCGTCGGCGTGCTCGTGGTGCTGGGCAATGATGAGCAGCGGCGCCGGCGCCAGCCCCATGGCCTGGCCAATGGCCACGCCTTTGGCGACGTGCTGCTGGTAGGCCTGGGTTTCGGCGCTCGTGAAGCTCTCGTCACGGTGGCGCAGCCGCGCTGCGACCTCCTGCTTGCCCACGTCGTGCAGCAACGCGCCGACGCCCAGGTCCATCATCTCGTCACGGCCCAGGCCGAAGGCACGACCCAGCAGCAGAGCGATGATGCAGACGTTCAGCGCGTGCGCGGTGCTGCGGTCGCCGGCCGACTCGTTCAGCAACCGCATATTGAGGTCGCCCTCGACCAGCATCTTGTCCAGCAGCGCAGCCGCCAGGCCCTCGGCCTGGACGCGAGCCTCGTGGGGTTCGCGCTGAACCACGTCCATGACGCCCCGAAAGCCACTGGCGGCCTCGCCGTACTGCTCCTCGCACAGGCGCAGGGCCTCGCGCTGTGCGGCGAGCGCGCGGCGATGGGCTTCCCGCGCCAGTTCTTCGGGCGTGGGCGCGGCCGACTGGGCCGGCGTTGCCGCCGCCGCATCGGCCACGCCCTTGGCCGCGGCCTCGTCCAGTTCCGCGGGGCGCGACTGCAGCGCCAGATCGCTCTTGGCCGGGCTCCAGCGCACCTGCGTCAGGCCCAGGCGACGCAGAATGAGCAACTGGTCGGCCGACGCGATCTTGAAACTGGACAACGGAAAGGGATGCGACATCCAGCCCAGGTCGAGATGAATGAACATCCCGACCGTCAATTGACTGACGTCGATCAATGGATCGTTTGATCTGTCCTGCATTCGCTCACACCCGCTGACCGGGCACCCCCGACTGGACCCGTTCCGGCACCGCTGCCGAACCCGGAGAACCAGCCTCCTGCTATACGTGATTTGGTTTCAGACCGCGCAAAGGCATCAGGGAAAAATCCCCTTGCGCGTCATCTCGGAGCTTAGCGCCTGATGACGACAGAAATTCTGTCCCTTCGTCGGTGCAAACGCGAAGGGATGCGGGGGGTGGGCAACGCCTGAAGTCGCCCAAGCGGGAGGATTTCGCGAATGGCGGCCGCGCGGCCGAATCGCTCAGCGGCGTGCGCGATGCGCGGCGATCAGGTCGCCATACCACCGGGCGCTGTCTTTGGCGACACGCTGCTGGGTGTCGTAGTCGACGTGGAACAGGCCGAAGCGCTTCAGGTAACCCGAGTTCCACTCGAAGTTGTCCAGCATGCTCCAGTAGAAATAGCCCCGCACATCGGCGCCCAGGCTCATGGCGGTGGCCAGCGCCTGCAGGTGGCTGTGCACGTAGGCGATCCGCTGGGCATCGGGCACGCGGCCGTCGACGACGGTGTCGGCGTTGGCCATGCCGTTCTCGGTGATGTACATCGGCGGCGGGTTGTACTCGCGCGCCAGCCGCACCAGGTGCTGGGCGAACACCTCGGGGACGATCTCCCAGCCCATGTCGCTGAAGCCGCGCTTGCCCGGCCCCTTGACGGTCTTGCCGTCGGCACTGAACAGGCCGCGGGTATAGAAGTTGATGCCCAGGAAGTCCAGCGGCTGGCGGATGCGCTCCAGGTCGCCCGGCTGAACCTGTGGAGCATCGGCGCCGACGTGGTCGATGGCGTCCTGCGGGTAGGCACCGCGGAAGATGGGGTCCATGTACCAGCGCACATTCAGGCCGTCGTCGATGCGCGCGGCGCGGCGGTCGGCCTCGGTGGGCGTCGCCGGGAAGGACGGCGTGTGGTTGAGCACGATGCCCAGCGGGGTTTTGGTCTCGGCACGCATCGCCGCGATCGCGTCGCCATGCGACAGCATCAGGTGGTGCGCCACCTGCAGGCTCTCGGCACGGCTCTTGTGGCCGGGCGCGAACTGGGCCGTCTCGTAGCCCAGCGTGGCAGTGCACCAGGGCTCGTTGTGCGTGGCGATGCTGGCCAGCCGGTCACCCAGGCGGCGCGCCACCTCGCGGGCATAGTCGGCGAAATGGCCGACGATGTCGCGCGACAGCCAGCCGCCGATGCGCTCGTCCAGCGCCTGCGGCAGGTCCCAGTGGTACAGCGTCGCATGCGGCTGGATGCCGGCCTCGAGCAGCGCGTCGACCAGGCGGTCATAGAAGGCGAAGCCGGCCTCGTTCCAGGCGCCCTGCCCCAGCGGCTGCACGCGCGGCCACGAGAGGCTGAAGCGGTAGCAGTCCAGGCCCAGTTGCTTCATCAGCGCCACGTCCTCGCGGAAGCGGTGGTAGTGGTCGCAGGCGACGTCGATGTTGGACGCATCGTTGATGCGGCCGGGCTGGCGACAGAAGGCGTCCCAGATGGAGGGGCCCTTGCCGTCTTCGAAGGCAGCGCCTTCGATCTGGGCGGCGCTGGTGGCGGTGCCCCACAGGAAGTCGGCAGGGAAGGCCTGAGCGAGGCCGGCAGCATCGAGGCGATCGGGAGCGAGGATGTTCATGGTCAGGGCTTGGGCAGCCGCGTCTTGTGGCGCGGTCGGATAAAGACGGAGCGGGTGGCCCGCTCCGGCAGGGAAATGGGACGCGGGCGCCGGCACCGAGCAGGCCCCGCGGGTCACGGACCCGTGTACGCGCCGGCGACTACCGCAGCGGCAGCGGGGCCGGAACCGCCCCACCGGGGCGGTCAGCCGCACAACGGCGGCACAGGGAGCGAGGAAGCATGCTGTCTCCTGATCTTCTGGATCCGTCGACGCCCCGCCATATCGGACCCGCCGCGGCAAGGCATCTGAAAACGCATCTTGCACGATCGCTGACAACGTTGTCAATTCAAATTGACAGCGATGTCATCGATCGCATCCAAGCGTCACGGTCCGGAAAAGGTGGCACCGGGGTGCCGGGCGAAGCCCTTCAGCGGGCGCGGGTGGAGTCGCGCACGATGAGCTCGTGCGCCAGCACCTTGTGCAGATCGGCGTCGTCCACGGGCGCCACGGCGTCGGCCCGCGAGGCACCTACCAGCATCTCCACCGCCGTGCGCGCCATCTCGGCGACCGGCTGGCGGACGGTGGTCAGCGGCGGCCAGACCAGCGCCGCCGTGGGCGAATCGTCGAAGCCGGCCACCGACAACTCGTTGGGCACGCTCAGGCCCAGCCGATGCGCGGCGGCAAGCACGCCCAGCGCCATGTCGTCGTTGCTCGCGAACACGGCGGTCGGGCGCTGGCGGCCGCTCAGCAGCTTGTGGGCGGCATCGCGGCCGCTGGCAAACGTGAAGTTGCCGGGCTGGACCAGATCGGGTTCGGGCCGCAAGTCATGCGCACGCAGCGCGTTGACGAAGCCCTGGTAGCGCGCCGCACTGGCCGACTGGTCCACCGGCCCCTTGATGAAGGCGATGTGCCGGTGCCCCAGGCTGAGCAGCAGATTGGTGATCTCTTCGGCCGCATGGACGTCGTCCATGCGCACCGAGGGCACGCCGCGGATGTCGCGCTCCGGGGACATCAGCACGCAGGGCGTGCCGCTGTCGCGCAGCGCGGCCAGCACCTCGGGGTTGTCGCACAGCGGCGGCGTCAGGATCATGCCGTCGGGCCGCAGCGCCAGCACCATGCGGTCGATCTGCTGGCGCAGGTCGGGTGCATCGTTGTGCAGCGACTCGACGACCAGGTGATAGCCCAGCTCGCGGCAGCGCAGCGTGGCGCCCTGCTGGACGCTGCCGACGAAGATCGCGCTGGGGTCGTAATAGAGCAGGCCGATCAGGAAGGACCGTCCGCCTGCGAGGCTGCGCGCCGACTGCTTGGGCCGGTAGCGCAACGCCTCCACCACCTTGAGCACCTGATCCCGGGTGCTCTCGTGCACGCCGGGCTCATGGTTGAGCACGCGCGAGACAGTCTTGATCGACACGCCGGCCTCACGGGCCACGTCGACGATCGTGGGGGAACCTCCGCGCGCGCCCATGGCAGCGAAGAATTACTTCTTCTTGGCCTTGGCGGCCGGCTTGGCGGCGGGCTTGGCAGCGGCCTTCTTGGCAGCGGCCTTCGGGTCCACGGCGGCCTTGAAGCCAGCGCCCGGGGTGAACTTGGGCAGCTTGGCGGCAGCGATCTTGATCTTGGCGCCGGTGCTGGGGTTCACGCCGTTGCGGGCGGCACGGGCGTGCTGCTTGAAGGAGCCGAAGCCCGGGATCGACACGGAGCCACCCTTCTTCACGGTGGTGACGACGGCGTCCAGCAGCGTCTCGAGGACGCGGCCGGCTTCCGCCTTGCTCAGTTCGTGCTTGGCGGCCAGGTGTTCGATCAGATCGGTCTTGTTCATGCGGGGGGTCTCGTTCAAAACGCGCCCGAACGGCTCGGGCGGGCGCGATTGTGGCCCATGCCGGCGGGCATACTCCGTCGGCAGAGTCCCGTATCCATCGCAATGTCCCCGCCTGTGCACTTTGCCTCTGTCCTCGACGCCCTGCCGCAACAGGTCTGGAAGGCCGATGCGCAAGGCCGCCTGCTGTGGATGAACGCCCGCCTGGCCGAGGCCTTGCACCGCCCGGCGCTGCCCACGCCGCTGGCGCAGTGGCTGCACGAGGACGACCGCGCCGCCTTCGAGCAGCGCTGGGTGGCTGCACAGGCCGCCGGGCGCTTCGAGATGGAGTACCGCGTCGGCAGCCACTGGGTGCTGGCGCAGGCGCAGCGCCTCCCGGATTCGGCCCTGTGGCTGGGCACCCATACCGACATCGCCGGCCGGCGCGTAGCGGAGAACCGGCTGCACGAGGCCGATGCCATCTGGAAGCTGGCGCTGGAATGCAGCGGCGACGGCGTGTGGGACTGGCATGTGCAGGCCGGGGTGGAGTACTTCTCCGACCGTTATCTGCGCCTGTACGGCTTCGAGCCCGGCGACGTGGACGCCACGCCCGAGGCCTTCGACGCGCGCACCCACCCGGACGACCTGGCCCAGATGGCGCAGGACCGCGAGGACCACTTCGCCGGCCGCACCCCGGTCTATCAAAACGAGCACCGCGTGCTGTCCAAGGACGGCCGCTGGAAATGGGTACTGAGCCGCGGCATGGTCATCGCCCGCGACGCGGCGGGCCAGCCGCTGCGCATGGTGGGCACGCACACCGACATCACGGAGCGCAAGCGCCAGGAAACGCTGGTCTGGCAGCAGGCCCGCATCGACACGCTGACCGGCCTGCCCAACCGGCGCGCGCTGCGCGAGCGCATCGAGCGCGCCCTTGCGCAGCGCGCCTTGCGCGGCGAGGAACTGGCCGTGCTGTTCGTGGACCTGGACCACTTCAAGGAGGTCAACGACTCGCTGGGCCACGACGTGGGCGACGCGCTGCTGGTGCAGGTCGCCGGCCGGCTGCAGGGCTGCATGCCCACGGATGACGCCGGCAGCAGCACCGTGGCGCGCATGGGCGGCGACGAGTTCACCGTGCTGCTGGCCGCGCCGCAGGTGGCCCCGCAGGCCGAGCGCATCGGACATGGCATGTTGGAAGCCCTGTCCGCAGCCTTCCTGGTCGCGGGCGAGCGGGTCTACGTGTCGGCCAGCATCGGCGTCAGCCTGGCGCCGCGCGACGGGCTGGAGATCGAAGCCTTGTTCAAGCATGCCGACCTGGCGCTGTACGAGGCCAAGCGCGCCGGCCGCAACCGCATGGCCATGTTCACGCCGGCACTGCACGACGCGGCCCAGCGCCGCGCCCGGCTGGCCGGCGAGCTTCGCGAGGCGCTGCGGTTGCAGCAACTCAGCCTGGTCTACCAGCCCATCCTGTCGCTGCGCGACCCGGCCGCAGCGCCACGCAAGGCCGAGGCGCTGCTGCGCTGGCACCACCCGCAGCTGGGCGAGGTCAGCCCGGCGCAGTTCATCCCCATCGCCGAGGCCACCGGCCTCATCGTGGACATCGGCGACTGGGTGTTCCGCGAGGCGGCGGCCCAGGTCCAGGCGTGGCGCGGGGCCGGGCAAGCGGGCTTCCAGATCAGCATCAACAAGTCGCCGGTGCAGTTCCTCAGCGAGCGCAGCCACCGCCTGCAGCCCGACTGGATTGCCCACCTGCGCGGTCTGGACCTGGGCGGCGATGCGCTGGCGGTGGAGATCACCGAAGGCCTGCTGCTGGAGCGCGACGAGGCGGTGGCCGAGCGGCTGCGCGCACTGCGCGACGCGGGGCTGGCCATCTCGTTGGACGACTTCGGCACCGGCTACTCGTCGCTGAGCTATCTGCAGCATCACGACATCGACACCGTCAAGATCGACCGCAGCTTCGTCGCCGGGCTGGAGCGTGGCGGCAAGGCGCTGGCGCTGTGCCGGGCCATCGTGACCATGGCGCGAGAGCTGGGGCTGGAGGTCGTTGCCGAAGGCGTGGAGACCGAGGCGCAGATGCTGGCGCTGCGGGAGATGGGCTGCGACTGGGGGCAGGGGTGGTGGTTTGGCAAGGGCGTCCCGGCGGCCGAGTTCGAGGCGACCTGGTTCGCCTCCGCCAGCTCCTGAACGGATCGCCCAGAAGCGCAAAACGCAAAAGGCCAGCACTTTCGTGCTGGCCTTTCTTGTTTGGTGCCCAGGAGAGGACTCGAACCTCCACGGAGTTACCCGCTAGTACCTGAAACTAGTGCGTCTACCAATTCCGCCACCTGGGCTTTCAGGAGCCGCGCAGTATAGCCTGCTTTTCGCGGCTTCCCAGCGAAGCCGATCAGATGTCGAACTTCACGCCCTGGGCCAGGGGCAGTTCACTCGAATAGTTCACCGTGTTGGTCGTGCGGCGCATGTAGGCCTTCCACGCATCCGACCCGCTCTCGCGGCCGCCGCCCGTTTCCTTCTCGCCACCGAACGCGCCGCCGATCTCCGCACCGGACGTGCCGATGTTGACGTTGGCGATGCCGCAGTCGCTGCCGGCCGCGCTCATGAAGCGCTCGGCTTCGCGGATGTCGGTCGTGAAGATCGCCGACGACAGGCCTTGCGGCACGCCGTTCTGCAACGCGATGGCTTCGTCCAGCGTCGAGTACTTCAGCGTGTACAGGATGGGCGCGAAGGTCTCGTGGCAGACCACCTCGGTCTGTGCCGGCATGCGCACCAGCGCCGGCACGGCGTAGTAAGCGTCGGGGAAGCGGTCCGCCAGCGCACGCTCGCCGCCGCTGACCTGCCCGCCCTGCTCGCGCGCCGCCTTCAGCGCAGCCTGCATCGCGTCAAACGCCTGCGCGTCGATCAGCGGGCCGATCAAGGTGCCCTGCTCCACCGGCGAGCCGATGGGCAGTTGCGCACGGGCGCGATCCAGGCGCTCGACCAGCGCGTCGTGGATGCTCTCGTGCGCGATGACGCGGCGCGTCGTCGTGCAGCGCTGGCCGGCCGTGCCGTAAGCGCCGAACAGGATGCCGCGCACGGCCAGGTCCAGGTCGGCGCTGGGCGTCACGATGATGGCGTTGTTGCCGCCCAGCTCCAAGAGGACCCGGCCGAAGCGCGCCGCGACGCGCGGGCCGACGGCGCGGCCCATGCGGGTGGAGCCGGTGGCGGAAACCAGCGCCACGCGGGCATCGTCCACCATCGCTTCGCCCACATCGGCGCGGCCGATGATCAGCTCGGACAGGCCATCGGGCGCCGCGTTGCCGGCGGCGCGATAGGCCTTCACGGCGCGCTCGAACAGCGCCTGCGTGGCCAGCGCCGTCAGCGGCGTCTTCTCGCTCGGCTTCCACACGCAGGCGTCACCGGCGACCAGTGCCAGTGCAGAGTTCCAGGCCCACACGGCGACCGGGAAATTGAACGCCGAGATGATGCCCACGACGCCCAGCGGCAGCCACTGTTCCATCATGCGGTGGCCTGGGCGCTCGCTGGCGATGGTCAGGCCATGCAGCTGACGGCTCAGGCCGACGGCAAACTCGCAGATGTCGATCATTTCCTGGACTTCGCCCAGGCCTTCGCTGGTCACCTTGCCGGCCTCGATGGAGACCAGCGCGGCAAGCTGCGCCTTGTGCGCGCGCAGCTCTTCACCGAACAGGCGGATCAGCTCGCCGCGCTTGGGCGCCGGCACGACGCGCCAGGCCCGATACGCCTCGTGCGCGCGGCCCACGGCGGCCTGCATGTCGGCGGCGTCGGCGGTCGGCAGCTGCGCGATGACGCCGCCATCGATGGGCGAGCGCACCGTCAGATCGCCGGACGCGGGCAGATGGACGCCCAGTGCGTCCAGGATGGAGAGGGTTTGTTGCTTCATGCTCGGCATTCTCTTCAGGAGATGGACTCGACCTGGCGCGACTGCTGGTACGCCGAGCCGAAGCGATTGGCCAGGAAGTCCGGCAGCGCCACTTCCTCCTGGCGCACGAAGCCCCGCTGCGGCAGCTTGCCTTCGCGGAACAGATCCACGGCGGCGCAGATGCCGGCGGCCGTCGTGATCTGGATGGCGGAGAGCGGCTGCTTGCCGTCGCGCGTCGCGAAGATCTTGCGCGCGAACACCTCCTGCAGCAGCACGCCGTTCTTCATGCCCGACACGGTGACGAACACCAGCACCACGTCCTGCATGGTGGCCGGCATGCTCTTGCGCATGATGTCCTTCAGGTTGCCCTGGTCGCTCTTCAGGCCCAGGTCGCCCAGCAGGAACTGCATCAGGTCGCGGTGGCCGGGGTAGCGCACGGTCTTGTAGTCGAGGTTGCGGACCTTGCCCGCCCAGGTCTCGCACAGCGTGCCCAGGCCGCCGGAGGTGTTGAAGGCCTCGTACTCGGTGCCGTCCAGGCTGAAGTGCTCCAGGCCTTCCAGCGGCAGCGCGGCGATGGTCTCGCCCTCGTGGATGGCCTCGCAGGGGTGGCAGTACTCGTTGATGAGGCCGTCGACCGACCAGGTCAGGTTGTACTTCAGCGCATTGGTCGGGAAGGCCGGCAGCGCGCCGACGCGCATCTGCACGTCGCGCACGCTGTCGAAGCCGCTGGCCAGGTGGTGGGCCACGATGCCGATGAAGCCCGGCGCCAGGCCGCACTGCGGCATGAAGGCGGTCTTGGCGCCTTTCGCCATGTCCTTGATGGCCTTGGTGGCGGCCACGTCCTCGGTCAGGTCGAAGTAGTGGCAGCCGCACTCCAGCGCCAGCTCGGCGGCGGTGATGGCAAGGTGGTAGGGCAGCGCGTTGACGACGGCGTCCTTGCCACGCAGTTGGGCGGCCAGCGCGGCACGGTTGTCGCTGTCGACCTCGGCGGTGGCGATGCCCTCGTCGGCCAGCACCTTCAGGTAGCCGGCGTTCTTGTCGAGCACGGTGACCTGGTAGTCGCCGGTGGCGTGCAGCAGGCGGGCGATGGTCTGGCCGATGTGGCCGGCGCCGAGCAGGGCGATCTTCATGAGGGGCTCCAGGCTGTGTTTGCGTTGGGCCGCACTCTAGGCAGGGTCGCTGACGAAAGAAAGCAATGTTCCGACGAAATCAATTGCTTGCTCGTCGATTCGTCGCGATGATTCGCCGATATGGATGAATCAAGGGTAATTCCGCCCGACGACCTCGACCGCCGGCTGATCCTGCTGCTGCAGGCCAACGCCCGAGAGAGCACGGCCACGCTGGCGCGCAAGCTGGGCGTGGCCCGCACCACGGTGGTCGCGCGGCTGGCGCGGCTGGAGGCCAGCGGGCGCATCGTGGGCTACACGGCCCGGCTGGGCGGCGACGAGGCGGGCCGCAGCGTGCAGGCCTTCGTGGGCATCACCGTCAGCCCCAAGGCCGGGCGCGAGGTCGTCAAGCGTTTATCAGAACTGCCGGAACTGCGTCAGCTCGCCAGCGTGAGCGGTGAATTCGACTACATGGCGCTCTTGCGCGCCGACACTACGGCCCGGCTCGACGCGCTGCTCGACGAAATCGGCGACATCGACGGCGTGCTGCGCACCAACAGCTCGGTCGTGCTCGCGCTGCGCGTCGACCGGCAAACTTGACCCTCACGGAGACCTCGATGACCTGGCTCGCCCTCGGCCTCGCCCTTTTCCTCGGCATCCACATGACCCAGGCCATCGCGCCGCGCTGGCGCAACGCGCAGGTCGCCCGCCTGGGCGACAAGGGCTGGAAAGGCCTGTATACGCTGGTGTCGCTGCTCGGCTTCGGGCTGATCCTGTGGGGTTTCTCGCAGGCGCGCCTGAACACCGTCGTGCTGTGGGCGCCCATCCGCGGCATGAACCACCTCGCGGCGCTGCTGATGCTGGTCGCGCTGATCCTGATGGCCGCGGCCCATGTGCCGCGCAACCACATCAAAGCCAGGCTGAAGCATCCGCTGACGCTGTCGGTCAAGGTCTGGGCCTTCGCCCACCTGCTCGCCAACAACACGCTGGCCGACCTGATGCTGTTCGGCAGCTTCCTGGTCTGGTCCATCCTGGTGTTCCGCGCGGCACGGCGCCGGCCGGCTCCGGTGCTGGCCGCTCCCACCGCCGCCGGCACCGTGGCCGCCGTCGCGGTCGGCGTGGCGCTTTGGGCCTTGTTCGCGTTCTGGGCCCACGCCGCTTGGCTGGGCATCGCGCCGCTGGGCTAACGCACGAGCCGCGCGCATAGACTCGGGGCGACATGACCTGCCGCCCCCACTCTCCGCGCCGCCGTTGGATGCGCGCGCTGGCCGCCATGCTGGGGCTGGCGGCGCTGGCGGCGCAGGCCAGGCCCATGAGCGCCTGCGGCCAGGCCGGCACCGGGCCGCCCTGGCTGTACCGGGCACCCGCGCAGCCTCAGCAGCTCACCGGCTTCGTCGTGGACCTGTGGGCACCGCTGTTCGCCGGGCTGGGGGTGGAGCTGAAGCTGCACGATCTGCCCTTCAAGCGCTGCCTGCAGGCCGTGGCCGACGGCGAGATCGACTTTGCGCTCGCCGCCTACCGGGACGAGGCGCGCGAGCGGACGCTGGCCTTCTCGGCGCCGTACAAGACCTTCACGCCCCAGGTCTTCTACCGCGCCAACCGGCCGCTGCAGTTGACCCGCCGCGCCGACCTCAAACGCTGGCGCGGCTGCGGCAAAAGCGGCGCGAGCTATCTGCACTACGGCCTGGCCCCCGGCGACCTGGACCAGGGCGCGCGCAGCTACGCGCAGCTCATCGACAAGCTGATGCTGGGCCGCTGCGACTACTTCGTCGAGGAGCTGGAGACCATCGCGCTGCTCGACCTCGGCCGGGTGAACCACCTCGCCACGCCCGGCCTGGCGCATGCGCCGGTGCCCGATGCGAAGGCACCGGCCTTCCACGTCGTGGCCGCCAAGGGCAGCGCCGCGGCCGGGCTGCTGCCGCGCCTGGATGCCGCACTCGCCGACGCGCGGCGCCGGGGCGACCTCGCCCGGCACTGGCGCCGCCACGCCGGCAACCTGCCGTACTGAAACCGCGGGCCCGCGAGGCCTGCATCCTCCATCATGGGGATCAGCGTCGGCCGCCGGCTTGTCCGGTTCCTGCCGGGCGGCCATCATCCGGCGTCACCCGAGGAGACCGCCATGGCCACCAAGACCAGGAAGCCCGCCACCCCCAAGACCGCCGCCGTCATGCCGCGGCTGGACGCCCGCCCCGATCGGCTGGACCTGCGCGACCTGGTCTACCGCGCCCCGCTGCGCTCGCTGCCCGCCCGCTGGCCGCTGGACGCCGACCTGAAGAAGCTGCTGCCCGCCTACGTCAAGGCCGGCCGCATCCTGAACCAGGGCAACGAGGGCGCCTGCACCGGCTTCGGCCTGGCCTGCGTGACCAACTACCTGTACTGGCTGCGCCACCTGGGCACGCCGCGCGCGAGGCAGCCCGACCTGGTCAGCCCGCGCATGTTCTACGAGCTGGCCAAGCTGTATGACGAATGGCCCGGCCAGGACTACGAGGGCTCGTCCTGCCGCGGCGCGCTGAAGGGCTGGCACAAGCACGGCGTCTGCACCGAGGCGCTGTGGCGCTACCCGCTGGACCGCGACGGCAACGGCGTCTTCGAGCGCCCCGCCGCCGGCTGGGACGACGACGCCACCGGCCGCACGCTGGGCGTGTACTACCGCGTCGACAAGAAGAGCGTCGTCGACATGCAGGCCGCCATCTACGAGATCGGCGCGGTCTACGTGTCGGCCGACGTGCACGACGGCTGGGGTCTGGACGCCGCGCCCATGCCCTCCAGCCACGACAAGCTGCCGCGCATCGCGGCCATGAAGCAGAAGACCGGCGGCCACGCGTTCGCGCTGGTGGGCTTCAACGAGCGTGGCTTCGTCGTGCAGAACAGCTGGGGCACCGGCTGGGGGGCCAGCGGCTTCGCCACCCTGCCCTACGAAGACTGGGTCACCAACGCGACCGACGCCTGGGCCGTCGCTCTGGGCGTGCCGCAGGATCTGTCCGACGTGAAGGCGCGCCAGGCCCCGGGCGCGAAGCCGGTCAAGGGGGCGCCGGCCAGCGGCTTCCGCACGATGGCCGGGCGCGGCCTGTCCGACGTGGGCGCCACGCTGAACCAGGGTGACAACCCGCGCGACGACCCCTGGCCGTTCAAGCACAGCTTCGACCACAAGCCCTACCAGCCGCTGCGCACCGATCAGGCCTACACGCACACGCTGGTGTCGGGCAACGACGGCCAGCTCATGGCCACCGACTTCACCCGCGAGCGCAACGACCGCGTGGGGCTGGCGCGCGAGCTGGTGGTGGAGCGGCCGCTGCACTGGTTCAAGGCCGGCAAGGCCAAGACCGTCAAGCTGGCCCTCTACGCCCACGGCGGCCTGAACTCCGAGGTCGGCTCCATCCAGCGCATCCGCGTGCTGGCGCCCTACTTCCTGGCCAATGGCATCTACCCGCTGTTCTTCACCTGGAAGACCGGCCCCGGCGAGACGCTGAAGTACATGCTGGAGGACCTGAAGCACCGCATCATCGACAGCGACGACCGCAGCGAGGGCTGGCTGGACCGGCTGCGCGAGGCTGCGTCCGAGGCCAAGGACCGCAGCATCGAGGCCGTGGGTCGGCAGTTCGCGCGCGGCATCTGGAGCGAGATGCGCGAGAACGCCGCCGGCGGCGCCACCACCGACCATGTGCTGGAACTGTCCGCGCGCATGCTGCGCGAACTGCGCGACGCGCTGGCCAAGAACGGCCAGGTGCTGGAGCTGCACCTCATCGGCCACTCGGCCGGCTCCATCCTGCTGGGCCATCTGCTGGGCCACCTGGGCGGCGCCAAGGCGCTGGGCGTGGCCAGCTGCGAGCTGTACGCCGCCGCCTGCTCCAGCGCCTTTGCCGTGCGGCACTACGGCGGCGCCACCGACGTGCTGCCGCTGGACCGGCTGCGCCTGCACGTGCTGACCGACGCCAACGAGCGCGCCGACGGCCTGCCCAGCGCCGAGCGCGACATCTACGGCAAGAGCCTGCTCTACCTCGTGTCGCGCGCGCTGGACGACATCCGCAAGCAGCCGCTGCTGGGCATGGAGCGTGCGCTGGTCAAGCCGCAGCCCCACTGGCCCGCCGACCAGTGGGCCGACGGCGCCCACGCCGACATCGCCGCCTGGCGCAAGCTGTGGCCGGCGGGCGCGCTGCTGAACCGGGTCGAGAGCCCCAAGGTGCGCACCACCAAGACCGGCGACCAGATCGCCGCCAGCCACGGCAGCTTCGACAACAACATCGACGTGCTGACCGGCACGCTGGAGCGCATCCGCGGCCAAGCCCTTGTGGCGCCCATGGAGTGGCTGGATTATTAGCCCACCCCCTACGCGCTTCGCGCGCCCCCTCAAGGGGGCACTCCCGACGGACCGGCAAAGCCGGATCCGTGGGAGTCGCTGGAGGGACGGCGGCGCTCGCGCGCGCCGTGACAGCAACCCCTGTCAAGCGGCGGGCAAGTGCTGCGCGCCAAAATCCCCGCCCATGAAATACCTGCACACCATGGTTCGCGTCCATGACCTGGACGCCTCGCTGAAGTTCTACCGGGATGCGCTGGGCCTCGTCGAGGTCAAGCGCTCCGAGCACGAGGCCGGCCGCTTCACGCTGGTCTACCTGGCAGCCCCCGGCGACGAGGACGCCCAGGTCGAGCTGACCTACAACTGGCCCGATGCCGACGGCAAGGCCGAGGTCTACACCGGCGGCCGCAACTTCGGCCACCTGGCCTATGCGGTGGACGACATCTACGCCGCCTGCCAGAAGCTCGCCGATCACGGCGTGCTCATCAACCGCCCGCCGCGCGACGGCCGCATGGCCTTCGTGCGTTCGCCGGACGGCATCTCCATCGAACTGCTGCAGCACGGCCCCGCGCTGGCGCCGGCCGAGCCCTGGGCGTCCATGCCCAACACCGGCGCCTGGTAACTCACAGGGCCAGCGTGTCGGCCCAGATGTTCTCGGCCCAGCCCAGCGCATAGCCGGCTTCGGCCGCGCTGGCCGCGGCCGACACGCCGCCCGAACCGGGCACCGTCTTCATGGTCTTGTCGGCCGCGTCATAGCGGTGCACCGAGGCCACGTGCATGGCCTCGGCCGGCGTGACGAAGCTGTAGCAGGTGTTCATCACCAGCGGGTCGGGGTTGACCGGCTCGCCCTTCAGCAGCTGCAGCACGGCCGCCGCGGCCAGCTTGGCCTGCTGGTTGGCCAGGTGGCCGGACTTGGGCATGCCCGGCGCGGAGAAGATCGCGTCGCCCACCACGTGCACGCCCGGCGCGGCCTGGGCCTCCATGCTCAGCCAGTCGATGCCCACCCAGCGCCGGTTCACGTTGGCAAAGGGCAGCGCCAGGTCGCCGGCGCGCTGCGGCGGGATCAGGTTCAACACGTCCGCCTTCACGTCCTCGAACTCGAAGCGCGCGACGCCGTCGGCCGTCACGGCCTTCAGCTCGGCGTTGGGCCGGTACTCCAGCACGCCGGCATGGTGCTGCGCGAATGCGCGCTCGAACAGCGCCTTCTTGCTCTGCACCTCGGGGTTGGCGTCCAGCACCAGCAGCTTGGCGCGGGGCTTCGCGCGGCGCAGCCAGGACGCGATCAGGCAGGCGCGCTCGTAAGGCCCCGGCGGGCAGCGATAGGGCGCCTTGGGGATGGCCATCAGCACGACGCCGCCCTCGGGCAGCGCCTCCAGCTGGCGGCGCAGGCTCAGCGTCTGCGCCCCCGCCTGCCAGGCGTGCAGCGCGCGGCCGCTGGCATAGGCGGCGGCCAGGCCCGGCACCTCGTCCGGCATGAGGCCGATGCCCGGCGCCAGCACCAACCGGTCCCAGCGCAGCAGGCTGCCGTCGGCCAGCCGGACGGTCTTGGCCGCCGGGTCGATGGCGACGACCTCGCCGCGCACACGCTTCACGCCCTGCGCCTCCAGGCCCGCATAGCCATGGGTGATCTGGTCGAAGCCGCGCGCGCCGGCGATGACCAGGTTGGACATCGGGCAGGAGACGAAGCCCTCGTGGCGCTCCACCAGCGTGACGTCCACCGCCGCACCGCCCCACAGCTTCAGGTAGCGCGCCGCGGTGGCGCCGCCGAAGCCGCCGCCCACGACGACGACGCGGCCGATGGCCGCCTGCGGCGTCGCGCAGCCCGCCAGCGCCAGCCCGCCGGCCGCCATCAGTTGCCGGCGCGCGATCACGGCCTGGCCTGCGCTTCGAAATAGGCCGCGATCAGGCGCAGCTGCGCCTCGCTGTAGCCCTTGACGATCTGCGGCATGACCGTGCCGGCCTGCCGGCCGTTGCGGTAGTCGGCCAGCGCCGCCAGCATCACGCCGGCCTTCATGCCGGCCAGCGGCTGCATCAGGGTGCCCCGTGCCCGGCCCTGCGTGCCGTGGCAGGTGGCGCAGGTGGCCGCCAGGTTGCGGCCCGCGTTGAGGTCCTGCGCCAGCGCCGGCGCGCACAGCAGTAGCAAGAGCGACAGCAACGGCCAGGCCTTCATGCGCAGTCCTCTCAGAGTTTGTGGGAGCGATCCCCGCGTTCAAAACCGATGGCGTCGAAGGCGCCGTCCAGCGGCGCGAAGCCGACCACCTTGAACAGCTCGCCCATCTCGTGCTCGGCCAGCAGGCGGTGCGCCATCGCGCGCTCCCCCAGCGAGGCGCCGGCCAGCAGGTCGGCGATGCCGCAGTTGAGCAGGAAGTTGGCCTGGCTGGTGTAGCCCAGCACGACCAGCCCCGCGTCCTGCCCCGCCAGCGCGATGCCGGTGAAGTTGACGTGGGCCGTGATGTCCTTGTCGCCCACGGCCTGCAGCGGATCGGGGTCGACCAGGTGCCCCTGGTGGCACATCAGCGTGCCGCCATGGCGCTGCGGGTGGTAGTACTCGGCCTCGGGGAAGCCGTAGTCGATGAAGAAGGCCGCGCCGCGCTTCAGCGCGCGGGCCAGCGTCTGCGTGAAGGCCTCGGCCTGAGGGTGGATCTCGGTGACGGTGCCGGGCACGAAGCCGGTCTCCAGCGGCGGCCGCAGCATGCTGTCGCGGTCCTCGAACGCGAAGCCGTCGCCCACCGACACGACGCCCCGCTCGCGCCACACCTGGCCATCGAAGGCGATCAGCTGCACCGGCATCGCGTCCAGCACCTCGTTGCCGATGACCACGGCCTCGATCTCGTCGGGCAGCGCGTCCAGCCATTCGACGCGGTCACTCCAGTGCGCGAGCCGCTCACGCTGGCGTTCGCGCAGCTCCGCCGACAGCTCGACGATGCGGTAGCGCGCCAGACCGGCCCCCAAGGCGTCCAGCTCGGCGATCAGCTGCGCGGCCAGCGCGCCCGAGCCGGCGCCGAACTCCATGACGTCGCGGCAACCGCTGGCGTCCATGGCTTGTGCCAGCTGGCGCGCGAGCGCGCGGCCGAACAGCGGCGACATCTCGGGCGCCGTGACGAAGTCCGAGCCCTCGCTAGGCATCTGCCCGAACTTGCGCCGGCCGCCGGTGTAGTAGCCCAGGCCCGGCTCGTACAGCGCCATCGCCATGAAGCGGTCGAACGGCAGCCAGCCGCCTGCCGCGGCGATCTCGGCGTGGATGCGTTGGTTCAGGTTCATCGCGCCTTCACCCAGGCCTCGAACTCGCTGGCCGGCATCGGCGCGCCGACCAGCTCGCCCTGGAACTGCTGGCAGCCCCAGCCGGCCAGCAACTGCCACTGCGCCGCCGTGCGCACACCCTCGGCCGTGACCGTGAGGCCCAGGCCCACGGCCATCTGCACGATGGCGCGCGTGATGGCCTGCGCGCCGCCGTCGTCGGGCAGGCGGGCGACGAAGCTCTGGTCGATCTTCAGCTTGTCCAGCGGCAGCTCGGTCAGGTGGGCCAGCGAGGTGTAGCCGGTGCCAAAGTCGTCCACCGACACCGTCAGCCCCAGCGCGCGCAGCTGGGCCAGCGTGGCCGGCGCGTGCTCGATGTCGTCGATCAGCATGCGCTCGGTCAGCTCCAGCTCCAGCCACTGGCCCTTGGCGCCGGACTCGGCCAGCACGCGCTTCACCGTATCGGCAAAGCCGTCCAGGTGGAACTGCATGCGCGACAGGTTGACGGCAATGCGCATGGGCCCGTGGCCCTGCGTCAGGCCCTGCTCGCGCCAGCGCCGCGCGGTCTGCGCGGCCTCGCGCAGCACCCACTCGCCCAGCGCCAGCATCAGCCGGTGGCGCTCGGCCACGAAGATGAAGCTGTCCGGCGACAGCAGGCCGCGCTCCGGATGGCGCCAGCGCAACAGCGCCTCGGCGCCGGACAGCTGGCCCGTCGTGGACTCAACCTGCGGCTGGAAGAACAGCTCGAACTCGTTGCGCGTCAGTCCCTGCGCCAGCTCAGACTCCAGCACCAGGTCGGCATAGGCCGTCTCGGCCAGCGCCGACTCGAAGAACTGGTAGGTCGCCCGGCCCCGCGCCTTGGCGCGGTACATGGCCGTGTCGGCGTGCTGGATCAGCTCGTTGGCCTGGCGGCCATCGTCCGGAAACATCGCCACGCCGATGGACGGCGTGACGGACAGCGAGCGGCCATCGGCCTTGACCGGCACCTCGACGACCGACAGCAGCGCCTCCAGCACGACGACCACGTCGGCACGGCTCTCCAGGTCGCTGAGCAGCACGACGAACTCGTCGCCGCCGAAGCGGCCCACCAGGTCGCTGCCGCGCAGCGCGCCGATGAGACGCTCGGACACGGTGGTCAGCACCTGGTCGCCCTCCAGATGGCCCAGCGAGTCGTTGACGCGCTTGAAGTTGTCCAGGTCGATGAACAGCAGCGCCAGCAGCTCGCCCTTGCGCTCGGCGCGCCTGAGCATGCCGGTCATGCGCTCCATGAAGGCGGCGCGGTTCAGCAGCCCGGTCAGGCCGTCGTGGTGGGCCAGGTGCTGGATGCGCGCCTCGCTCTCGATGCGGTCGCGGATGTCGCGCACGATGGTCATGCGCAGCTTCTCGCCGTCGCGCTCCAGCGTGCGCACGATGAACTCGACCGGGATGCGCGTGCCGTCCTTGTGACTGACCGCCGTCTCGTAGCGCAGCTCGCGGCCCAGGCGCATGACCTCCTTGACCTTGGCCAGCTCGTCGGGCGCGATGAAGGACAGCACGTGGCGGCCCACCATCTCGTCCAGCGTGTAGCCCACCAGCTCGCAGCAGGGCGGGTTCACGTCGGTGGTGATGCCGTCCTTGTGGAACAGGATGCCTTCCACGGTGGCCTGCATGAACTTGTCCAGCCGTGCCTGAGACTCGCGCACCGCACGCTCGGCCAGCCGGTGCTTGGTGATGTCGTTGATGAGCACGCAGCTCGCCACCGGCTCGCCGTCCGGGCCCAGCTGCGGGATCAGGTGTACCTCGATCCAGCGCGGCGTGCCGTCGGCCTCGGGCAGCTCGCGCTCGTAGCTGACGGCCACGCGCTCGGCCAGCACGCGGTCCACCGCCGGCTGGATCAGCGCTGCAGCCTCGGCGCCGATGATCTCGGCGAAGGTCTTGCCCAGGATGCTCTGCTCGGTCAGGCCGAAGGCGCCGGCGTAGCCGCGATTGGCAAACAGACAGTGCTGGGTCCTGGCGTCGTACAGCGCGATCCAGGCCGGCAGGTAGTCGGCCAGCAGCCTGAAGCGCGCAGCCTCCAGCGAGCGCGCCGCCTCATCGGCCGCGTTCATGTTTTGGAGGTCTCGCGAGCCAGACACAGGTCGTCCCAGGCTCCGGCCTTGTCGGCCGGGGATCGCAACAGGTAGGCCGGATGGTAGGTGACCACCACCGGCAGGTCGCGCCAGCGGTGCACGCGTCCGCGCAGCCGCCCCAGCGGGTCGCTGCCGCCGCCGGTCAGCCGGCGCGCCGCCTGCAGGCCCATGGCCAGCACCAGGCGCGGCTGCAGCAGCTCCACCAACCGCGCCAGCTGGGCCTCGCCGGCCTCCAGCTCCTG
>DASWWC010000292.1:0-18776 GCA_036401055.1 Roseateles sp. | reverse complement strand
CGCGCCGGGGCTGCCGCCGAAGTCGGAGATCAGGATGGTCTGCTGCGACATCGCCATGGCCAGCGTCGAGCGCAGCGGCTTGCCCTCGGGCGAGAAGTAGTCGATGGTCTCCTCGATGCTGTCGATCAGGCCCTTGAAGTTGAAGGAGCCCCAGCTGAAGCGCACGCCCGGTGGCAGGAACTTGGACGGGTCGCTCTGCGCCTTCTTGCCCTTGATGAAGTAGATGACGTCCTGGCTCAGCTTGCGCACGTCGTCGACGCCGGCCTGGCCGGCATCGAACCACAGCTGCACCGACAGCTTGGTGGTGCCGGCGCCGATGAACTGCCGGCCCTGTGTGCCGCCGGCCTGGTCGCCACTGCCTCCACCGCCGCTGCCGCCCGCCGGGCTGCCGGCGGTGTTGCTGCTGCTGTTGTTCTGGATCTGGTTGGCGAAGCTGAGCTTCAGCGACTCGGGGTTGAACTGCACCGTGACGGTCTTGCCGCCCGGCAGGTCGTCTGTCAGGTTCTCGGCGAGTTCGACAAGCAGGGCCTTGCTGGCGTGGGTGTCGGTGGTCATTTGTGCACCCTTCGGCCTGTGGCCTGTCCCGCCGGGCGGGAGCGAGCTTGCTTGGGGCGGCCCTGCGCGTCGCTCATGTCACTTCCCCGGTTGCATCGTGAAGGACTCGTAAGCGATCTGCAGTTCCTCCACCGCAATCGCGCCGTCCTTGGCGCTGAAGCTCGGCGCCTTGAGCTTGACCGGCAGGCAGCGCTGCAGCAGCACGCGGGCGCGTTCGCTGCTGCCGTCGGCAGCAAACAGCACGACGGTGGCCTGGGCGCGCTTGCCCGGGTTGGCCAGGCAGTCGGACATCCAGCTCCACAGCTCGAAGCTGTCCTCGCTCATGCCGCGCTTGAGCGTCAGCTGGCCGAAGGTGGCCGGCCCGGCTAGACGGATCTGGCGGTCGTTGCTGCCGCCCTCGCGGATGGTCTTGACCTCCATGGACATCTCGATGCCGTCGCAGTCCGAGAAGGCCGCGCTGACCAGCGGCGTGGACGCGCCCTCGGGCACGATCTCGACGGCGAAGTTGAAGGCCGTGAAGGGTCGCATGGTCAATGCACTTCCTGTGACTGCACGCGTTCGCCGCTGCGCATCAGCAGCACGGTGAGGAAGCTCATCGGCAGCGCCGGGGCGACCTTCAGCTCGACCCAGAACTGGCCGGCGTCGCGCCGCTGGCGGGTGTTGAGCTCGTCACCGACGTTGACCTGGAAGGCCTGTCGCGCACTCGCGCCGGCCAGCGCGCCGCGGCGGTAGAGCTGGTCCAGCAGGGCCTCGAAGCCACGCTCGACCGTGCGGCGCAGCGTGGCGCCATTGGGCTCGAACACATAGGTGACGCCGCGCTGCAGTGCCAGGCGGCGCAGCAGGCACATCAGCCGGCGCACGTTGATGGGCCGCCAGTCGGCGTCGGGCGACAGCGTGTCGGAGCTGCTGACGATGAAGCCGATGGGTGCGCTGCGCAGCAGGTTGACCTGGGCATCGAGAAGTTGCTGGCGCTGCGCCAGCGTTGGCCGCAGGCCGGGCCGGCTCAGCGAGACGACGTCGCGAAGCGGGCGGTTGGCGGCGGCGATCCAGGCGCCGCGCTCCAGCGCCGTGGCCGCCAGCTGGCCACAGACCGGGCCGTCGGGCGGGAACCAGATCTCGTCCTTGTCGCGCCGGATCATCAGCCACGGATGCAGCAGCGCGCCGTGCGACAGCGCGCGGCTTTCGTTCTCGCCGATGGCCGGCGGGTCACCGGGGGCGGCCAGCGGCTCGGCCTGCGCGCGCAGCCGGTCGGCGTGGCGGCAGGCCTGTTCCGTGTTGTAGCCCATGGGCAGCGACAGCAGAGCCAGCATGTCGCCGCGGCCGGCGGCCGTGCGCAGCATCAGCCGGTGGATGGACGTCAGCGTCAGGTCTTGCCAGGGCAGCGTCTGCCAGCCCTGCAGGCCGATGACGATGCGCACCGGCGCCGACCACGGCGAGCGCCGCGGCCCGAGGCTGGCGCGCACGCGGTAGTAGGCGGTGCCCGGCTTGCGCGGGCCGGCGTCGAAGCGCGTCGCCGGGCCTTGCTGGACGGTGGCGGCGCTCTCGAAGGCGGGCGCCATGGCTTCCTGCAGCTCGTAGGTGGCGCCGGCCATCACCTGCGTCCAGTAGAGCGTGAACGAGCCGTCGGCGCGCGGGTCCGGACCGTGCACGAAGGCCGGGCGCGGCAGCGGCGCGTTGGCGCAGGCGCGGAAGGCTTCGCCGGCGCAGGGGTCGGGCGGCTCGGGCAGCAGCGGCAGCTCGGTCCAGGCTTCGGGCGGGTCGGCGATGGGCTGCCAGCCGGGATGGGTGGCATCGGGCAGCACCAGCAGCGTCGGCTCGTCGGCGAAGCGGTCGGGCCGTGCGCCGAACACGGCGTGCATGCCGTGCAGCGGCGCCGGGCGGTGCGCGTCCGGGCCGGTCAGGCGCAGCGCCTCGGCCTGGTCGGCCAGCAGGTCGGCGCCGCAGCCGGCCAGCAGCGGCTCGGCGAACAGCGGCCAGCCGAACTCGCGCAGGCCGTCGCGCTGCAGTGCGGCCAGCGGGCTGGGCAGGGCCTGCATGTGGGCGTCGAAGTCGTCGAGGTCGTCCAGCGGGATGAGCAGGCCGGTGCCCGCGAGCGGATCGGACGCGAGGTCGAAGCGGCTGCTGAGGCGTCCCAGCGCGTCGCGGCTGGCGAAGGCGCCGGTGACAGCATCGCCGCTGCCGAACAGCTGCTCGTCGTCGGGCAGGCCGAAGATGCCGCGTGCATCGGGCTCGGTCGAGCTGGCGAGGCTGAGGTTGGTGATCAGCTCCTGCTGTTCGGGCGAGCTGCGCGTGCGCAGGTCCAGCCGCAGCAGCTGCACGAGACGCGGCTGCGGGTCGGCGCACCAGGCCTCGAAGGCCTGGCGGGCGCTGTTCAGCGACAGCCTCCAGGGCCGGCCGGTGACGACGACCTCGACCTTGCCATCGAGGTCCGGCGCTGCGCTGATCTCGGGCTCGCCGACGCTCATCCACGCCCGCCGTTGCGCGAAGCCCAGCGCCAGCACCTGGCCGCGCTGCGGCAGCTCCTGCGGCGGCAGGCGCAGCCACAGGCTCAGGCGCCCATCGGCATGCCATTGGTGGCGCTCGGCGGGCGCAGCGGCGGCTCCTTCCGTGCCCTCGGGCACGGGCACGTTGCTGGTGGCGTCACCGAGCAGCGGCTTGATCGCGACGCGGCCATCGATGCGCAGCCGCAGGCCGGCTATGGCGTCCACGCGCAGGTGCATGCGGATGGGGCCGAGCGCGATGCGCAGCAGGTCGCCGGGGCGCAGTGTGGCGACGGGTTCGGCGAGCTGCAGCGTGAACTTGTCCAGCGCACGGGCGCGCAGCGGCGTGGGCACCAGGCGCGCGGCGACCTGCACCGTGTCGGCACCGCTCCCGGGGCTGCGCGCGGGCAGGCTGGCCGGTCGCAGATGCCATTGCCGGCCCGGGCCGCGGCGGCGCACGCGCAGCAGCGAAGGCAGCGGGAATCGGCTCGTCTTGACGCCGGCACCGGCCACGCGCAGCACCCAGCAGCGCCGCCCGCCCTGGCTGAAGAAGGCGCGCACGGCGGCATGCAGATGACCGGTCAGCGTCGTGCCGGCGGCGGCGTCCAGCGCCAGCGGCAGCGGACCGCCGAAGACGGTCTCGAACTCCGCCAGGCTCTCGACCGCGACCGCCGCCGTCAACGGGCCGCTGCCGGCGAAGCCGACGAACAGCGCGATGTCCATGCGCGGCAGCGTCAGGTCCAGCGCCGGTGGTGGCACATCGAAGCTGACGCCGGGCAGGCGTCGCAGCGGTGGCGGGTTGCGGGTCATGGCGGCGGCCTCGCGATCACTCCATCTCGAGGCGCTCATAGGCCAATACGAGTTCCTCCATCGCCACGTCGGTGCCCTTGGCGTTGAACGGTCCGCTGGTGTGCTTGATGATGCGGGCGCGCAGCAGCTTCCAGGTCTGGACGATCTGCGTGTGGTCCTCGTTCTGCAGCTGGATGGTCACCGTGCGCAGCGCGTTCTGGTCGCCGTTGCGGATCTGGTCCAGCCACTGGTAGAGCGACAGCGAGCCGATGACGCCGCGCTTCAGCGTCACGTCGGTGGCCTTGTTCAGACCGGTGATCTTCATCACGCTGTTCTCGCGGCTGTTGCCGGTGCGGTACTCGGCGACGGTCACTTCCATGCCGACGCCGCTGACTTCCTGGAAGCCGGCGTCGGCCCCGTCGGTGACGCCGTTACCGAGGTCGACGAGGAAGTTGAACTGCACATAGGGACGTTCTCTGAGGACGGCCATGGTGATCTCCTTGAGGGTTCAGTTCAGGACTTGGCGTCCGCGGTCCATTGGCCGATGCGGAAAATGACGAACTCGGCGGGGTAGAGCGGTGCGACGCCGATCAGGCAGACCAGGCGGCCGTTGTCGAGGTCGTTCTGCGTCATCGTCGAGCGGTCGCAGCGCACGAAGAAGGCCTTCTCGGGCTTGTCGCCGAGCAGCGCGCCGTTCTGCCATTCGTTGAGCAGGAAGTCCGACACCGAGCGGCGCAGGTTGGCCCAGAGCTTCTCGCCGTTGGGCTCGAAGACGGCCCACTGCGTGCTCTTGTCGATGGAGTGCTCCAGGTAGGCGAAGTAGCGGCGCAGGTTGACGTACTTCCACTCGGGGTCGGAGCTGATCAGCCGCGCGCCCCACAGCCGCATGCCGCGGCCCTCGAAGTAGCGGAAGCAGTTGATGCCCTCGGGGTTGAGCACTTCCTGCTGGGCCTTGTTGAGCAGGGTCTCGAAGCCCAGGGCCAGCGAGACGACCTCGTTGGCCGGCGCCTTGTAGACGGCGCGCTGGATGTCGTTGCGCGCGTAGATGCCGGCAACGAAGCCGCTGGGCGGCAGGTTGATCTCCTTGCCGGCTATGGGGTCGAGCACGGTCACCCAGGGGTAGTAGAGCGCGGCGTACTTGGAGTCGAGCTTGGCGCGCATATTGCGCACCTCGGCGATGCTCTGGCCCTCGGCGCTGTCGAGCACGGCGATGCGGTAGCGCATGGTCTCGGCATGCTGGATCAGCAGCAGCTGGATGGCGTCGGCGTCGCTGGCGTAGTTCGTGTAGTCGGCCGTCGAGCCGGGCGCGGCGACGATGGAGATGTCCTCCAGGTCCTCGAACTGCTTCAGTCCCAGCGAGTAGTTGCGGTCGAGGAAGGCCTCGCCTTCGTAGTCGGCCGCGGTCGGCCGGGCGCCGTCGTTGCCGCCGTCGAGCAGGAAGTCCACGGAGATGCCCATGCCGAGCTTGTCGAGCACGCCGATGCGGCGCCGCGTCTCCTCGGTGGTGGGCGCCAGCAGCGAAACGGGGTCGTTGCCGAACAGCCCCAGCAGCACGTCGCCGGCGGAGGCGATGTCGGTCGGGTCGCGGGCGATGACCAGCGGCAGACGGATTGCGTCCGAGGCCGAGTTGGGTGTCGTCGCGAAGTAGTCGAAGGCCGAGTCGCGGCTGGCGCCGCTCTTGTGCTCCGGGTCCAGCGGCAGGCCGGCCCAGGTGCCCAGGTCGCTGCTGCCGTCGCGGCTCAGCAGGCTCACGCTCAGTGTCACGACGCGGATCGCGTCGCCCTGGCCGAGGTCGGGGTTGGGGAAGAGTTCGTCCAGCGTCATGGGGACGTCGGGACTCACCGCCGGCACGGCAGCGAAGTTCCACTCGGCCTCGTCCTCGTCCCAGGTGGCCCGGTAGAAGCCGCCCAGCGACGCATCGTCGGGGCTGGCGCGGTCGGCCGACCAGACCAGATCACCGTGCTTCAGCGAGCGCACCGTCGTCTTCTCGGCCTTGGTGATGGGGTCGACGCCGACGCTGAGGATGTTGCCGCCGGCCTTCAGCGTGAAGCGCACGCGGGCATTGCCGCAGGCGCCGGGGTGGCGGGCGCGAACGACCAGACCTGTGTCGAGCAGTTCGCGCACGCGGGCATGGCCGTCCTGGTAGTAGCTGACACCACCCTTCTCGACGACGGCCGCCGCGGCGGCTTCCTCGGTGTCGGGATCGATCGGTGCGTAGCGCACCGGCGTCGTCGCGCCGTCCTCGTCCATGGGCTTGAAGATGCGCGAGATGTAGAGCCGCTTGCCGCCGTTGCTGAAGAAGGCGCGCACGCCCTGCCAGAGGTGGTGGGTCAGCGGGCTGTCGGTGTCGAAGACCAGCTCGTTGCCGTCACCGTAGATCTCCTCGAACTCGCCGAGGCTGGTGATGATGTCCGGCGGCAGGTGCACGGGGCCGGTCCGGGCGGCACCGATGAAGCCGGTGGTCGTGGTCGACACCCCTTCGATCGACTTGGACCGGAACGAGGTCTCTTCCACGAACACGCCGGGTGCAAGGTATTCGGGCATGGAAGCTCTCCTAGGCAGAGATGAAGACGAAGGGCGACGATCCGCTGCCGCGGATCACCAGTGGCGAACCGGCGACCAGCAGGGCCGGGGCGAGGGGTGTGGGTGGCGAGGCCGACAGGTCCTGCACCAGCAACACGGGCGGCAGCGACTGCAGCGCGCACAGGTCGGGCACGGCGGCGGCCGCGATGGCGGGCGACCAGAAGGCGTGCAGGCTCACCGGCCATTCGGCCAGCGGCGGCACCACGTGGGCCGGCGAGCCGCCCAGCGGCAGATCGACCGGGGCCGGCAGTGCGCACAGCAGCAGCGCGCAGCCGCGCCGGTCGGCCAGGCCGCGGGCCAGCAGGCGGCCGTCGGCTTGCAGGCGCAACTCCAGCCAGGCCCAGGCGGCGGGTTGCTCCGGGTCGGAGGCCAGCCGCAGCTCGACACGCACCTCGCCGACGCCGGTCGGCACCGTGCGGGACGGGGTGCAGAACAGCGGGACATGGGGCTCGGCGCTGGCGTCGAGGGCGGGCGACTGGGCCAGGCAGGCGGGCTCGAACAGGCCGGCATGCGGCAGGTCGGCCGGCACGGTCATCGGCAGGTAGCGGCCGAGGGCGTCTTCGACGGCCAGTTCGTAGCGGCGCGTCGTTGGCGGTGATGTGGGTGGCGCGGACATGCCGCGCAGGCGGTGGCAGGCGAAGGCGCCGTAGCCGTTGGCCGCCAGTTGCCGCGGCGCGCCGTGCGGCTGCTGCGGATCGCGCAGGCGCACCTTCAGCCCGTCGCTGACGACGCGGCCATCGAAGCCGTCGCGGAACATGACGCCCAGTACCGGCGTCAGCGTGCTCGTGTCGAAGCCCGGCCGCAGTTCACGAACGCTCATGCTGCAGGCTCCGCTTCGGTGCCGTGGCGCAGCTCGCGCGTCGTCACGAGGCCGGCGTCACGCAGCGCCAGCTCGGACTCCAGCATCACCATGCGCGCGACATACATCACCGAGGTCTGCCAGCGCGTGCGGTACTTGTCCCACAGGCCCAGGTAGTCGGCCAGGCCGGGCGGGTCCAGCGACAGCTCGACCGTCTCCAGCGGGCCGAAGACCGCTCGCTCGCGGCGTGTCAGCGAGTGGTTGAGCTGGCTGGCGTCGAGCACGGCGTTGTCCTCGATGAAGCGCATCGCCCAGCCGAGCAGGCGCAGCTGGCGCTCGGCCTCGCCGGCCCAGGGCGTCAGCATGAAGTGCAGGTCCAGCGGCAAGGCGGGGCGCCGCAGCACGCCGTCGGCCCCGCGGCGCGGTGGCTGGTTGCGCGCGGCCGCGGCGGTGACGCGCCACAGCATCAGCGAGAAGCCCTCGTTGACGAGCTGGCTGCCGAAGTCGTGCGTCTGGTAGAGCTGGAAGGACGGGTTGGACGTGAACTCGTCGCGCGGGCAGCGTTCCTCGATCAGGCGCAGCAGCGTCCTGGCGACGGCGGCGATGGCGAGGTGGCTGGCCATGCCTGTGGTCAGCCTTGCCGGCCGTAGGTCGGGTTCGTTGCCATCGGATCGGAGTTCTTCACCACGCCCTCGCTTTCCAGTTTGGCCAAGGCCAGCTCGACTTTCATCAGCGCCACCTCCCCATGGAGGGGCGCGAGCCACCAGCGCTGTATGCCCGCCGCCGTGTCTGCCGCCCGCGGGTGCTCATCCAGGTAGCCGCGGATCCAGGCCGCGGTTTCGTCCACGGTCGGGCCCAGGGGAGATGTGTTGCCCATCGCTGTGCCCCATGGCGCCATGCCATCCACCGCTGACAGCGCATCAAGCGTTCCAGTCCGAATAAACGTGGGGGGTGCCCGTGCAATCAAGGACTTGGCGCGGCCTGTCGGCCGGGGTGGGGCGGTTTGGCCCCAGCTGCGGTGAGGCGCGGGCGCAGCAGGTAGGGCGGTTCGGCCGTCCCCGATTCCGGTGAGGGTCACATGCGCAGCGGCGGACCGCCGCGGTGCCCGGGCACCACCGTGGTCCGCCGTGGTCGAGCTGACTTACTGCGCGGTCTGCCCGCGCTTCTCGTACTTGCGCACCAGCCGCCCGAAGCGGCTGCGCTCCTTGCCGGCCAGGCGTGCGGCCTCGCTGACATTGCCCTGCGTGTGCAGCAGCAGCGCGTGCACGTAGCGGCGTTCGAAGTCGGCGATCACGCGGGCCTTGGCCTCGGCGAAGGGCGTGACGCGGAAGTCGGGGGGCCGGGCCTGGTCGGCGTCGGCGCCCGGCCCGAGCGTGGGTGGTGGCGTTGGCAGGCCCAGCTCCACCGTGCGGCCCTCGCCCAGCAGGAAGCAGCGGTGCACGCGGTGCTCCAGCTCGCGCACATTGCCCGGCCAGGGCTGCTGCGGTGAGCGCAGTGCGTCGCGGCTGGCGGGGCTGAGCGTGCGGCCGGGCATGCGGTACTGGGCGCAGAGGCGGCGCACAAAGGTCTCGGCCAGCAGCAGCGCGTCGCCGGGCCGCTCGCGCAGCGGCGGCAGCTGCACGGTCAGCAGGTCGAGGCGGAACAGCAGGTCGGCACGGAAGCGGCCGACGCTGGCCAGCGCGGCCAGGTCGGCATTGGTGGCGGCGATCAGGCGCACGTCGGCCTGGTGGAAGCGGGTGGCGCCGACCGGGCGGTAGCTGCGATCCTGCACGAAGCGCAGGATCACGGCTTGCGCGCGGGCGGACAGCGAGTCGATCTCGTCCAGGAACAGCGTGCCGCCTTCGGCCAGACCGGCCAGGCCGCGGCTCTCGCCCTTGGCGTCGGTGTAGGCGCCGCGTGCATGGCCGAACAGCTCGGCCTCGAACAGCGAGTCGGGCACGGCGCCGCAGTTCAGCGGCACGAAGGGACCGGCACGGCGCGCGCTGCAGTAGTGGACGGCGCGGGCAGCCAGCTCCTTGCCGGTGCCGGTCTCGCCGCACAGCAGCACGGTGGCATCGACCGCCGCCCACTGCTGCAGGTGCGTGAGCACCTGGCGGAAGCGCGGCGATTCACCGATCAGATTGAGTGCGCTCCAGTCCGGCGCGATGCGGTCGTCCACCGAGAGGCCCCGAGTTGGCGTAGCTGCATGCTAGGAGGCGGGGCGCGGCGGTGAATCCACAATGTGGACGACGCCGCCGCCCCGCGGCCAGGAAATGGGCAACCAGTTGTTGCAGCGCACGGCGCCACCCCGCCTTGGCGCTCAGCCGGCCGGCGGCCGCATCTCGCGGCTGAAGCGCAGGGCGTCGGACGGCGATCGCGTATCGGGCTGGCGCTCGAAGCCCAGCGCCCTCATCAGGCCCAGCATGGCGTGGTTGCCGGGCAGCACATGGCCGACCAGCCGCTGCGTGCCGCGCGACGCGGCGTAGTCGATCAGCGCCTGCATCAGGAGGCGCCCCAGACCCTGGCGCTTGCGATCGCTGCGCACCATGACCGCGAACTCGGCCGCCACGTTGTCCGGATCGCGCATCAGCTGCGCCAGGCCCAACGTGCGGCAGCCCTCGGGGGCGTGGGGGTCGAGGGCGATGAAGGCCATCTCCCGCTCGTAGTCGATCTGCGTCAGCCGCGCCAGCTCGTCGTGAGACAGCGCGTGCGGCGCCTCGAAGAAGCGCATGCGCAGGTCCTCGGGCGTGGCGGCCTCAAGGAACTCGCGGCACTGCCCCTCGTCTTCCGGCCGGATCGGGCGCACGACCAGGGGCGTGCCCCGCCAGGCCAGCTCGCGCTGCAGTTCGGCGGGATAGGGGCGGACCGCGAAATTGCGCACGCCGGCCGGGCGCTGCGTGGACAGGCGCACGCGCGCGTCCAGCGCCAGCACGCCGTGCTCGTCGGCCCACAACGGGTTGACGTCCAGCTCCGCCAGCTCCGGCAGGTCGGCCAGCATTCGGGCCACGGCGATCAGCGCGTCGCACACCGCATCGACCTGCGCAGGCGGCCGGTTGCGGTAGCCCGCCAGCAGGCGGGACACGCGGGTGCGCTTCACCAGGTCGCGTGCCAGCGCGCGGTTGAGCGGCGGCAGCGCCACGGCGCGGTCGGCCAGCACCTCGACGGCCGTGCCGCCCTGGCCGAACAGCAGCACCGGCCCGAAGACCGGGTCGACGTGCGCACCGACGATCAGCTCCTGCGCGTGGGGCCGCAGCGCCATGGCCTGCACGCTGAAGCCTTCGAGGCGGGCCTCGGGGTGTTCTTCCCGCAGATGCGCGAGCATCTCGCGCGCGGCGTCGGCCACCGCGGTGGCATCCGCCAGGTTCAGGCGCACGCCGCCGGCGTCGGACTTGTGCAGGAGGTCGGGCGAGACGATCTTCAGCGCCACCGGCCCGCCGATCTCGCGCGCGGCGGTGGCGGCGGCCTCGGGCGAGGCCGCAACGCGCCGCGTCGGCACGACGGGGATGCCGCAGGCCTGCAGCAGCTGCTTGGCCTCGACCTCGTCCAGCCACTCGCGGCCGGTCGCGAGCGTGCCGTCGACGAGGCGGCGCGCGCAGGCCAGATCGGGCTCCGCCAGGGCGCTTGCGGCCGGCGTCTGGCGCAGCGCGGCCTGGTTGCTGCGGTAGTCCTGCATCAGCGCGAACGCCCGTACCGCCTCCTCCGGCGTGTCGTAGTGGGCAATGCCGGCCTGCTCGAAGACGCGGCGTGCGGGGCGGGCGCCGTCGCCGCCCAGCCAGCAGCTCATCACGCGGCCTTGCGCGGCCGCCAGGCGCGGCGCGCAGGCCGTGGCGATCTCGTGGCTGGTGGCGATGGCGGTCGGCGCCTGCACGAACAGCAGGGCGCCGGCCTCGGGCGCGTCGAGCAGCGCGTCGAAGGTGTCGATGTAGCGCTGCACGGGGGCGTCCCCGATGATGTCGATGGGGTTGCCGCGTGACCAGTGGGGCGGCAGCACCGCGTTCAGCCGGCGTATCAGCTCGCCGCCCGGCCGCGCCAGCCGCACGCCGAGCGCGGACGCCGCGTCGGCCGCCATGACGCCGGCCCCGCCGCCGTTCGTCATCACCATCAGCTCGGTGGCGGGGTTGTCGCGGAAGCGGGCCAGCGTCTGCGCCGCGATGAACAAGTCCTTCAGCGTGTCGACCCTGAGCATGCCGGCGCGGCGGATGGCGGCGTCGAAGACGATGTCCTCGCCCGCCAGCGCGCCGGTGTGCGAGGCCGCCGCCCGCATGCCCGCGGGCGCGCGGCCGGCCTTGACGACGATGACGGGCTTGGCGCGCGCCGCGGCCCGCGCCGCCGACATGAACTTGCGCGCCGAGGTGATGGACTCGATGTAGAGCAGGATGGCGCGCGTGTGCGGGTCCGTGGCGAGGTAGTCCAGCAGGTCGCCGAAGTCGACGTCGGCGCTCTCGCCCAGCGAGACGAGATGCGAGAAGCCGATGTGCTCGGTGTTGGCCCAGTCCAGCAGCGCGGTGAGCAGCGCGCCGGACTGCGACACCAGCGCCAGCCCGCCGGGCAGCGCATCGCTTGGGGTGAAGCTGGCGTTCAGGCCGACATGGGGGCTCAGCAGGCCGATGCAGTTGGGCCCCAGCAGGCGCAGCGTGTGGGGCCGCGCCGCATCGAGCGCGGCCTGCTTGTGCTGCGGCGTCAGGCCGGCCGTCAGGACGACGACGGCCCGCGTCCCCCGCGCGGCCAGTTGCGCGACGAGCGGTGGCACGGTGTCGGGCGGCGTGCACAGCACGGCCAGGTCGGGCGCGAATGGAAGTTCGGCGACCGTGCCGAAGCAGGGCGCCCCGTCCAGCGCCTGCAGCCGCGGGTTGACGGGCGCCAGCGGGCCCTTGAAGCCGCCGGCGGCGAGGTTGCGCCAGACGGTGGTGCCCACGCGGCCGGGCCGGTCCGAGGCGCCGAAGACGGCCACGGATCGGGGCGACAGCAGGCGGTCGAGATGGCGTTGGGTCATGTGCGTCTCAAGTGCTCAGGCGAAGCTGAGCACCGCCCGGCCATCGATGCGGCCGTGCCGGAGTCCGTCGAGGACGCGGTTGATGTCTTCGAGGCGATGCGTCGTGGTGCTCGCGTGCACCACGCCCTCGGCGGCGAACTGCAGCGCCTCGGCCAGGTCCTGGCGGGTACCGACGATGGAGCCGCGCACGGTCTTGGCATTGAGCACGACGTCGAAGATCGGCAGCGCGAAGTCACCGGGCGGCAGGCCCACCATGGACATGGTGCCGCGCTTGTGCAGCATGCCCAGCGACTGAGCGAAGGATTCGCGCGACACGGCCGTCACCAGCGCCCCGTGCACGCCGCGCAGTTCCTGCTGCAGCACCGCAACAGGGTCCTGCTCGGCGGCGTTGACGCACAGCTCGGCGCCCAGGCGCTGGGCCAGCTGCAGCCGGCTGCGGTCGATGTCCACCGCGGCGACGTGAAAGCCCATGGCGCGCGCGTACTGCACGGCCAGGTGGCCCAGGCCGCCCACGCCCACGATGGCCACCCACTGGCCGGGCCGTGCGTCGAGCACCTTCAGGCCCTTGTAGACCGTCACGCCGGCGCACAGGATGGGCGCCAGCGACTCGAAGGACAGGCCGTCGGGCAGGTGGCCCACGTAGGCGGGGTCTGCCAGCACGTATTCGGCAAAACCGCCGTTGACCGTGTAGCCGGTCATCTGCTGGCCGTCGCACAGCGTCTCCCAGCCCGTCAGGCAGTGCTCGCAGTGGCCGCAGGCCGTGTGCAGCCAGGGCACGCCGACGCGGTCGCCCTCGCGGATGTTGCGCACGCCCGCGCCCACGGCGGCCACGTGCCCGACACCCTCGTGGCCGGGAATGAAGGGCAGCGGCGGCTGCACCGGCCAGTCGCCGTCGGCCGCGTGCAGGTCGGTATGGCAGACGCCGCAGGCGGCCACCTTGACGAGGATGCGGCCCGGCGGCACGTCGGGAACGGGCATCTCCTCCAGGCTCAGCGGTTCGCGGTAGGCGCGGACGACGGCGGCTTTCATCGTGGGCATGGCGGCTCCTGGGTGGTGCTGGGCCGCGCTCAGGAGCGGCGTCCGAACAGCCGGTAGGCCGGGCAATAGCCGACCAGCCCGGTCAGCAGCGGGACCAGCCCGACGTAGCCGATGGGGCTGATGAAACCCAGCGCGGCCGCCGCCACCAGCGCCGCGCCCGCCGCGACGCGAAGGACGCGATCCAGGGAACCCACATTCATCGCCATGACGCTCTCCAGCCACTGAGCACCCTGCTCAGGCCAGATCAGCGTAGTGGCCGGCGGTGCGGGCGGCCTTGCGTTGCATCAAGCCGGCCCGGATTGCCGCTGCGGGCGGGCTCAGGGCGCCTCGGCCGGCCGCACTTCGACGGACCAGGCCTGACCCATGTCGCAGCCCTCGGGCAGGCTGATGTGGACGTCGCCGTAGCGCCCGTGGGCGCCGACGAAGCGCCAGGCGGCACCTCCCGCCAACGGCACCTTGGACGGCAGGCGGTGCACGTGGTACTCGCCCGGCAGGATGGGGACGCGCTGCCCGGCCACCGTGAAGCCGCTCAGCCGCCGGCCTTCCGGCACCCGGACCCGGTAGCACTCGGCGCTCATGGGCGGGTCTGCGGCGGGCTGTAGGCCGCGGCGGCGACCCGGGCCGCGCGGCGCAGCGTCTCGCGTGCGAGCAGGTAGGCGTGGATCTGCGAGGGGGTCATGGCTGCGCGCGGGCGCGGGGAGCGCTTCGGCGCAGCAGGGCGAGCAATCGGCTTGGCCATGATTCAGTACCTCTTCCGAATCGGTGCTGGCGGCTCAACAACACGAGGAGGCCTCACGGCGGTCCGCGCACGGCGGCTGGGCCGTGAGGCGGGGCGAAGGGCGCGCGTTTGAGCCCGTCTCAGTCCGTGCTGACGGCAATGCGCCGGGGCTGCGCATGGGCCTGCTTGGGGATGCGCAGCGTCAGCACGCCGTCCTTCAGGCTGGCGTCGATGCGGGCGGTGTCCAGCTCGCGGCTCAGCGTGAAGCTGCGGCGGTAGCGCGGCACGCGCAGTTCGGCATAGACCGCCTCCAGCCCCTGGGGCGCCTCGGGGTGCACCCGGCCCTCGATGAGCAGCGAATCGCCCTCCACATGCAGCTCCAGCTCGTTGCGCGGTACGCCCGGCATGTCGGCGAGCAGCGTGATGCCGGTTTCGTCCTCGAACACGTCCACGGCCGGCGCCACGGCGCGTTCGGCGAAGCCGCCCTCCGTGCCGGCCTGGGGCTTGTCGCTCGGGGTGATTTGCGGGTTCATGGTGTGACTCCTTCCTTCCTGGCCTTGATCACTGGATGGCGATGCGCTTGGGCTGCGCGGCCTCGCGCCGCGCGATGCTGACCTGCAGCACCCCGTCGCGGTAGCTGGCCTTGACATGGTCCGGGTCGACGTCGTCGGGCAGCGCGACGGCGCGGTCGAAGCGGCCGGTGGCACGCTCGCGCGCATGGAAGCGTTGGCGCTCGCTGCCGGCCGCGGGTGCGGTCCGCTCGCCCACCAGGCGCAGCACGCCGCGGTCGAGGGTGACCTCGATCTTGCTGGCATCCAGGCCGGGCGCGAAGGCATAGACCTCCACGCTCTGCGGCGTGCGCCCAACGTTGATCTGCGGCAGCGTGCCGCTGGCGACCGAGCGGATGCTGGCGGGCAGGCCGGCCGAGCCGAGCAGTTCGTCCAGCTCGCGGTGCAGGCGGTCGAAGGGTCCGAACAGGCTGTTCGGATGGGTCAGCAATGAGTGGAACATGGCTTGATCTCCGTTCAGTGGTGTTCACCGGCCGGGGGCGTCCAGCCGGTCGCAGCCGAATTAGGAGCGGGCCGGCGCATTTCAAGGGGTGGGCGATGTCCCTGGAATTAGGGGGAGGCCGGGCAGGCCCGGAACGGCGGCTATGCTGGCGCGCAACCCACCTCGTCGTGAACACCATGCGCGCCGTTTTCAGCCTCCTTGCCCTCGTCATCGTCGCGGCCATCGTGTTGTCGCTGGTCAAGAAGCAGGCCGGCGCCTTGAAGCCGGCGGCGCCGGCAGGCGCGAGCGCGGTATCGCAGCCCGAGCCCGCGGCCGTGCCCCAGCCGCAGGCGGTGGGGCAGCAGGTGCAGGGCTCCATCGACGAGGCCGCCCGCCGCACCGCCGAGGCAGCGTCCGCCGCCACGAACTGAGCCGCGTGGCCGGCCACAAGCTGTTCTTCGCGCTGCAGCCGGACGAGGCGGCGGCCGAGCGCATCGAGCATGTCGTCATGGCCGAGCACCAGGCGCGCGGCCTGCCGCCGCGGCTGCGGCCCCGGTGCATCTTCCACATCACGCTGCACTACTTCGGCTATTTCGACGGCGAGCCGGACGAGCGGCTGCTGGCGGCCGCAGGCCGGGCGGCGTCGGAGCTGGCGTGGCCGGCCTTCGACCTGCAGTTCGACCGCTTCGCCAGCTGGGGCGAGGCGGAAGCCCGCCACCACCCCTTCGTGCTGACTGGCGGTCAGGGCCTGGAGGCGGTGCGCGAGCTGCGCGACGCCCTGGTGGAGCGCCTGGTGGCCCATGGCTTCGCGGCACCCGGCCGCCCCTACGAGCCGCACCTGACGCTGCGCTACGACAAGCAGCCCGCGCCGGCCTGGCCGGTGGACCTACCCGGCTGGGTGGCCAGCGAGTTCGTGCTGGTGAAAAGCGTGCAGGGCCAGACGCGGCACGAGGTGCTGCGGCGCTGGCCGCTGCAGGGGTAGCGTCCTACAGCTGGCAGCGCCGCCGGCCGACCGCCCTGGCCCGGTGATGGCGCCAGCATGGCCGCATCGCTTCAGGAGAGATCGCCATGATCAAGCAGGTCATTGCCCTGGTCGCCGCCTCCGGCCTGGCGGCCAAGCTCGTGCAACAACTCATCCAGCGGCCGCAGACGCAGCGCGGCCGCGACGAAGGCCGGCGCCACCGCGACGAGGTGAACCGCTGGGAGGCCGAGGGCGGCAACCTGCCGCCGGCCCCGCCATGGCCGGCCGCCGCACCGCGCCGCCGTGCCGCTGCGAAGACTGCGAGGACTGCGAAGAAGCCTGCGGCCGGGGGCTGATGGCGGATCGGCAAGAAGAAGGCCGCCCCGAGGGGCGGCCGGTGCCGTGGGTGGTCGGCGGCCTCAGACCTTGTCCTTGGTGAACCAGTCGTCCGTCGCGCGGCGCTCCCAGCTCGCGATCTGCTTCTCGGCCTCGTCCTTGGCGACGCCGTAGCGCTCCTGGATCTTGCCGGCCAGCTGGTCGCGGCGGCCGGCGACGACGTCGAGGTCGTCGTCGGTCAGCTTGCCCCATTGCTCGCGCACCTTGCCGGTGACTTGTTTCCATTGACCTTCGATGCGATCCCAGTTCATGGTGACTCCTTCGGTGAGATGCGGCGATGCCGCGGTGAAGTCACTGTGCCTGTGCGGGCTTCGCTAACGGGTCGGACCAGCGGGGAGATGGCTGTAGGAACAGGACTATCAGCCGCCCAGAACCGCCTGCGCCAGCGCGCGCACGCTCAGCGGCGCCGAGCCCTCGGCCTTGTTGGAGATGGTCACGAAGCAGTCCTGCCCGGCACCGGCCGTGCCGCGGATGACGCGGGCCAGCTCAGCGCGCGTGTCGGGGTCGGGGTCCAGCATCTCGGCGAACTCGCCGTACTTCTTCTCCGCGTCCTCGTAGCCGTAGGCGCCGTGCAGGCGGTTCAGGTTCCAGCGCGCCACCAGCGGCCCGGGCCACAGCGCACGCAGCAGCGGCAGCTGCTCGGCCAGCGGCGGCAGCTTGGGATGCAGGCCCAGGCAGTAGCGCGCGCCGGTGTCGCGCAGCAGCGCGGCGAACTCGGTGCTCAACCAGGCCGTGTCGCGCACCTCCACGGCGACGACGCCGGCCGGCAGCGCGGGCAGGGCGCGCAGCAGCGCGTGCAGGCGGTCCAGCTGCGCCGGCATCTGCGCCAGCAGGCCGCCGGGCAGCGGGCTGATCTGGAACACCAGCGCGCCGATCTTGCTGGCCAGGCCTTCGATGGCGGGCTCGATGAAGTCCTGCCGCGCCACGGCCGCGTCGAGGAACAAGGGGTTGGGCTGCTGGCCGCGACCGTCCTCGTTGCGGATCAGCGCGTCGGTCACCAGGCTGGGCGCCTTCACCGTGAAGCGGAAGCCCGCCGGCACCTGTTCGGCGTAGCGCTGGAACTCGCTGGCGGCCAGCGGCTTGTAGAAGCCGCGGTCGATGCCCACGGCGCGCAGCAGCGGATGCGCTGCGTAGGCGGGCAGGCCGGTGCGGGCCAGCGTGGACTCGCTGTGCCGGCCGGCCCACACCAGGCCCTGCCAGCCGGGGTAGCTCCAGGTGGAGGTGCCGAGGTGGATATGCGGCGACAGCGCGGCGGCGAGCGCCAGGTCGTCGTCGCCGGCCGGCGCGGGCTGCACGCCCCGCGGCTTCTTTTCCTGCGGCGGCGTGCCGGCTGCGAAGAGTTCGTCCTGCATCGTCACGCGGTCACGCGCACGCCAGCGTCGATCAGTGCCGCGTGCAGCGCCCGCGCGAACGCGAGCGCGTGCGGGCCGTCGCCGTGCAGGCAGATCGTCTGCGCGAGCAGCGGCACGGTCTCGCCGCCGACCGCCACGACGACGCCCTCGCGCACCATGCGCAGCGTGCGGGCGACGGCCTCGTCCACGTCGGCAATGAACGCGCCGGGCTGGCCGCGCGGCACCAGGCTGCCGTCGGCGCGGTAGCCGCGGTCGGCGAACACCTCGGACACGGCACGCAGGCCGGCGCGCTCGGCGGCGCGCAGCAGTTCGCTGCCGGCCAGGCCGTAGACCGCGAGGCCGGGATTCACGTCGAGCACCGCAGCGGCGACGGCGTCGGCCAGCGCCGGGTCGCGTGCGGCCTGGTTGTAGAGCGCGCCATGCGGCTTCACGTGGTGCAGCCGGCCGCCCTGCGCACGCACCAGCGCGTCCAGCGCGCCGATCTGGTAGATCAGGTCGGCGCGCAGGTCGGCGGGCGACAGCTGCATCTCGCGGCGGCCGAAGTTGTCGCGGTCGGGGTAGCTGGGGTGGGCGCCGACGGCCACGCCGCGCGCCAGCGCCGCCGCCACGGTGGCCTGCATCAGGCGCGCGTCGCCGGCATGCCAGCCGCAGGCGATGTTGGCGGCGCTGACCAGCGCCAGCAGTTCGGCGTCGTCGGGTGCGCCTTCGCCGAGGTCGGCGTTCAGGTCCACATGAAGGTTCATGACGCGTAGCTCCATTGATGCAGGTCGCGCTGGCGCTCGCGCAGCGCGGCCAGCGCCTCCTCGGGCGAGCAGGGCACGAAGCGCAGCGTCGCGCCCAGGCGCAGCTGCGCGAGCTTCCACAGGTCGGCGCGGATGACGACGGCGATCTTCGGGTAGCCGCCGGTGGTCTGCGCATCGGCCAGCAACACGATGGGCTGGCCCGACGGCGGCACCTGCACGACGCCGGGCAGCACGCCGTGCGACGGCAGCTCGTCGCCGCGCTCGCGCTTGAGGGGCGGGCCGGCCAGCCGGTAGCCCATGCGGTTGCTTTGCGGCGTGACGGTCCAGTCGGTCGCCAGCAAGGCCTCGCGCGACGCAGCGTCGAACTCGGCGTACTCGGGGCCGGGCAGCACGCGCGCGG